>JAZDGU010000014.1:0-9893 GCA_043806595.1 Microcaldota archaeon | reverse complement strand
GTCATCTTCCTAGTCTATACCCCGCGGGGTGCGGGGGAATCGGCAGCCGAATTCTTCGGACAAAAAGGCAAGGTTGCACTACTTAACCCGTCGTTGGGTGAAATCCGCGCGGTCATGAATGCTACCGGGATTAAGGACCTTGCAGTAATCCGCGAAACAGGCGGCTCCTACCCGGAATGTTCCGGCGTTGCGTCAATCGAAAAAGCAGTCGTTGACCTCTATTTCGAGACAACGCGCAAGAAGATACCCTTTCTGGAGAGTGAAGCAGGCCACATAATCTCTGGCGTTATCGCCAACGCCAAAATCGACATCAAAACGCTGCTGCGGGCGGCCTCCAGGCGCGGAATCCGCGGGGAAATCAAGGCAATACTCTACACCCTCCGGCCGGAACTCCGGCTGGACAACGAGCCCATTAAAATAAACGAGCACGCAAAAACCATTCTCCAAACGACTAGAGGGATATGATGGCTATTCCAACGCCGAACACCGGCCAACCGTCTGAACTGAAAGACTTCCTTAAACACCCCCCGGAAGCTTTCTCGAAGGAAGAGCTCTCCAAGCGCGCAAAGAAGTACGGCTTCACCCAACCCCAATTCCTCGAACTGCTCGCGTGGGACTACGAGCTCGCAGAACAACTCCAAGCCGCGAACGACGAACTCATCCTCAAAGGCGGGGCGGCAGTCCAGCTCTACCTCCCGCAAGACGCCCAAAGATGCAGCACAGACGCCGACTTTCTTGCCCCGGGAATGGACGCCGGCAAAATCGAGCGGATTATGGGCCAAGTCAGGTCGCAAATCTCAATGCTTTCAGGGTTCAAGGACGAGGTGCACCGCCCGGAAAAACCCGACCTAAGAATCCCAATGCTCACCCACAAGGTCACCCTCCCGAGCGCATTCGGCCAAATGGGGAGAACCCCGTGCCAAATCAAAGTCGAGTTCCTCTTCACCGATTTTGCGCCACCCACAACAGACTTACCCGCAGTGGAAACCATCGCGCTGCAAGTAAACAACGTAAAAGCCCTCTCCCTTGGCAGCCTGATTGGCGACAAGCTCTGCACTCTCGCCGTTGGAACCATTGGAATCCGCAGAGCCAGCGCAATGCACAAACACGTCTACGACCTCGAAATGCTCGCATTCGGCACGGACAAGCTTAATCCTGAGGCGATTTCCGACGCGCACTATGCCTTAAACAGCATCAGCATCTTCGAGTCCAAAATCCGGGGAAAAAAGCATTCCGTCCAAGAAGTCCTTGAATCAGTTCAGAACGCCATGGAAGACTACTCGCGCATCGACCTTGGCACTTTTGCGGACGAAATGCGGGAGGCCCGCGAATCGCTTGACATCTTTCAACAACAGCACATTCCCGTCAGCCAGAAAAAATCATTCTACGCGTGGTCCGCCAAGGCCCAAAAAATCCGCTTCCTCGCCGGTATCTTCAAGCAAATCGAGGAAGGAACGCCGCAACGCGAGGCTTGGGAAAAACTGGAAAGCGCGAAGAAAGAGGAAAAGCGCCTCGCCAGCCTCTCCGGCATCGAACTCAAGCAAGCAAAAGAGGAGCTCCTAGGCAGGATGAAAACCGCCTCATACGGACAGAAGGGAATCAAGGAACTGAACGAAAAGCCGGTCGGCAGGATATACTGGAATGCGGTTCCCTAAACGGCCCGCCGGCGGCATGCTCCTGTTCCGGCCATAACCCCGGCGAATGAAAAATACGTTCTTCAGGCGCCGGACATTTTGTCTGGGCGTCCGGCCCAGGGGAAACGAGGTGTCGGCAGGTTTTTCTTCCTTCCCAAGCCAATACCCACTGGGGGAAAGCGATGGCCGGCGGGCTTAAGGTACTGTTCAAGACTGGCGACGAACTGGGTTTAGTCTTCGGCGAGAACGATAAGCTCAAAATCGGGGACTGCCTGCTGGTTTCCGACCAAGAAATGCAGGTAGTCGCGCAGGCATACGACTTGCAGTACGGCGGCCTGCGCAAAGTGTTCACTGATTTGCTCGGCAGCCTCGATGGCAGCGACACGGAACTCGCGCGCGAAATCAACGAGAAATACGGCCGGCAGTTGTCTTCCTTCCGCCTCGCCAAATGCAAGATTCGCGGGACGGTCAAGGACGGCAGGTTTTCGCCGGGGCTGCTGAAACTTCCCGCAGACGGCGCTTCCGTCAAAAGGCTCGGCGAGCAGGAAATCGTTTCCCTACTGGGCTTCGAGCCGAAAAAGCCGGCGAATATAGGCAAGATGCAGGGTTCGGACTTGGATTTCGCCATCGATTTGGCGAGCCTGCAAGGGGTCACGCTCATTACCGGAAGGAAGGGGAGCGGAAAATCGCATTTGGCAAAGAAACTGCTCGAGGAGCTTCTGGCGAACAACGCGCCGGCGGTTGTCTTGGATGTAAACGGCGAATACGCGTCCCTGAAGAACCTTCAAAACGGCAGGGAGAGCGGGCTTGCAGGCGGAATCGTCGAACTGGTTCCCGGCAAGAACTTCTTCATACCCCTTGACGGCATAAGCTTCGAGACGTTCGCGCGCATGTGCCAAATCGAGGAAAACCACAACGCCTTCCGCTTGTTTGCACGTTACTGGGCGGAAAACGCGGGCGGCAAGAGCCTCAAGGACCTCAAGCAATGGGTGGAATTGAGCAAGAGCACGCCTGGCTCGATGAACGCGGCGCTGGCGCGCATTGACTACGCGGCGAGCTTGGGCGTCTTTGGAGAATTCGATTTCAGGCATGCGCTGGAAAAGGCGCGTTGTGGCGGAGCGGTAGTATTGAACTTGTTCCGGCAAGGCGAGAAGGTCAAGGAGCTTTCAATAGTCTACATCCTGCGGCAGCTCATCAGCGCGGGCCTGCGGGACGAAGGCAAGATATTCCTTTTCGCGGAAGAGGCGCAGAA
The DNA here is from genome assembly GCA_043806595.1 of Microcaldota archaeon. Classification (GTDB taxonomy): domain Archaea; phylum Micrarchaeota; class Micrarchaeia; order Norongarragalinales; family SBBD01; genus JAZDGU01. The sequence goes on along the minus strand of JAZDGU010000014.1, from coordinate 7,007 downwards.
CTACTTCGAGAAAGAATTCTGGGACGACGTAATCACGCGCATGCGCCACCTCGGAATCTACTCCGTCATCATCACCAACGAGCCTACGACGCTGCCGAGCATGGTATTCAGGCAGTGCGACAACCTCTTCACCTTCAACTTCTCTTCCGACAACGACATTGCCTTCGTCTCCAACGCGCAGGTCATCGACCCGCAGAGCCTCGGAATCGTCAAAAACCTCGGCGTCGGACAATGCATCGCAATCGGAAAATGCACGAACAACTTCCCCCTGCTTTTGCACGTCAGCCAGACGAAAGGCAGGGCCGGAGGACAAACCAAGCTGCTATGGGAATGACGAGAACATGAAAAGCCTTGCAGAACTATTGGAAAGTGATGTAAGGGATGCGGCAAGCAACGCCGTTTTTGTCCGCGGAAAAGCCTATTTTGAAGGGAACTGTGTGCGCGACGCCATTCTGGTTTCGGGCACGGAACTGGAAGGCCATGTGGAGGGCTCGCAACTCTACCGGACGAAAGTATCGCTTGAAGACGGCGGGCTTTCCTGCCATTGCACGTGCCCCTTTGATTGGGAGGACTTCTGCAAGCACGGCGTCGCCCTACTGTTCTACTGGCTCGACAATAAGCAGGAGATACCTGAAGAACATGGCGTAAAAGCGGAGCTTCTCAAAAAAAGCAAGGAAGAACTCGCCGGCATGGTCTTGAAGGCGGCCAAAAAAGATCCTTCGCTGATGACACGAATCTCACGAACAAACGCGGAACCGGTTTCATTTGAGTCGTTCAAGAGGCGTGTGGACCAGATTTTTGGAAAAAGAGGATACTGGAAGTATGACGAAGTAGGCGGCCTTGCGGAAGAATTGGAGGAAGTGATGGAAGACGGCAAGGAACTGCTCCGGCAAGGCGATGCCCGCAGCGCGCTGGCGTGCTTCCAAGCAGTATGCACGGGCATAATGCATGGAATCAACGACACGCACGACGAAGGGCAGGTGAGCGACGTTTTCTCAGAGGCAAGCGAGCGGATGATTCAAGCATTCAATGAAGCCCGGCTCCAAGAAAGCGAGGCCGTTGAATTGCTTCACAAATGGATGAAATGGACTGCCGATAACGATTACGACCTTGGCGACACGCTGCAAGACGCAATGGCGGCGCATTTGAGTGCGGAAAACGCCAGGCGCGCGCTGCAAATAGTGAACGGGATGCTTGGCCGCCTCCCGAGCAACAAAAGCAAATACGACCACGACGCCCTCGTAGACTTCGCGTTATGCCTATACCTTCGCGCGGGAGAGCACAAGGAATTCGTCGAAATGGCGGAAAAGAATTTCGACTCGGCATACGACCGCCTCATCGACTACTACTTGGGAGCAAAAGAGTACTCCAAGGTTGCAAGCGCCGTAAACAAGGCCTTGCCTCTTGCCGAGGGATTTGAAAGAACCGAATTAAAGCAGAAGCTCGCGCAAGCCCAGAAAGCGCTCGGAAAGACGGAAGAAGCAAGCCAAAGCCTGCTGGAAGCCTTCACCGAAGACTGGGACATGGAAAAATACCTGCAACTTAAATCCCTCTTTACGCCTGCCGAGTGGATGAAAAAGAAGGCGGAAGTTCTCGCAATGGCAAAGGCAGCCGGCGAGTCTGAAGTGACTGCCAGCATCCTTGCCATGGAAGACGACGTTCCCGGCCTCGAAAAACTGCTTGCAACGCTCTCAAAGGAAGACGACGCAGAACTCAGGATAGCCGAGAAAGCCTTGCGCAAGAAAGCGCCAAAATCCGCTGCGAAGGCACTCAAGCTCCTGGCGCTCGGCTGCCTGCGCTGGAGCGATCGCAATGCCTACCAAAATGCGGCCGAATACCTGATTCAAGCCAAGACGATATTGGAAAAAGTGGGGGAAACCGAGGAGCTTGGCCAGTTGAAGAAATTCGCCCAGAAGATATTGGCGACCAACCCGCAGAAGCGAGCGTTGCACGCCGAGTTCGAGAAAATATTCCGTGCAAAACGATGAAGAAAATAGAGAAAATCATCGAGGAAGCGACGCTTGACTGCTACGACGAGTCCGAATGCTATGGAGGATGGCTGGCGACGCTTGAAGATGAAATAGAAACGCCTCAACCGTGTCTTGCCAACCGCAACCCCGCCGAATTGCTCAGAATAGTTGGTGCAGAGAGCGGGTTGGGCGTGAATGCGCTAATAAAAATAGGCAAGCAGCGACTCATCGTGCCGGTGGAAACAATCGTACTTGAGAATAAAGGGCAGAACGCGTTCATTGAAGCATACGAGAAATGGCTCTAGTAAAGTTTGTGCTCGTATTTGGGTTACCCTGCGTTCTTCGGGCGTCGGACATTTAGTCCGGGCGTCCGGCCAAGGCGTCTAGCTGTAGGCTAGACTCCCTCATCGAATTTTGGCTCATTTTCACCTCTGGCGCACGCCTCCTTGCTTCATCCTTCATAAGTCTTACTGGTCATAGTATTGCCGGCCTAAGGCTTTTTGGAAGCCGCCGAGCTTGCCAGTCCTGCCTCAGATATTGTGGACGGCGCTGTGTTTGCCATTCGAGTTCTTTGGCGATTTTCCCCCCCCGGCTTCGGCGGAATTGGCTGCCGCAACGGCCTTAAGGGCATAGTAGGCGGCACCGAAGGCGTGTTGGGGGACATGCGCAGTTGCCACCGCCTGGCCTGCCGAACGCGCGGCAAAACAAGCCGCGTCATTCTCTATCGCTTCGCGTGCGGCCGCGTGGGCTGAGAGCGCCGAATTGCGTATGACGCCCATCTTGAACACGCCTGTGCGAACCCATGTCCGGCATGCATAAATGGCTTTCCGCGGCCGGTCGTCCTCCGGGCGCGCCTTCTCAAAGAATGGAAGCACCCGTCCGGCGCAGTCCGCAGCCCAGATTGCCAGCGATTTGTGATCCTGTTTGTTGAATTTTTTCATCGCACAATTTGTTCCGGTCGAAGTATTAAAAACGTGGAAGGAATTCGTCCGACGCCAACTTTACCGCCCACCGCGCTTAAAGGTGTTTAGAGCCCTGAGCTTCGGCTCCCGGCTGGCGCTAAGTCCGCAAAAAAGAGAAAAAGAGGGGCCGCTGCGCTAGCGCGCCCTTGACTTCCTTGCCTTAGCAGCTGCAACCTTCTGCCGGTCCCGCCTCGTGGTGAACAGCACGAAGCCGATTACGGCCAGCCCGACAAAAATCGCGCCGTACTGCCACGGGAACATTGCCCCCGACACGAGTCCGGTCATGTCCGAGCCTGTGCGGGTGTTGGCTTCTGTTCCTGCGGTGTCTGCCCCGCTGTCGGAAGGCTGCGAGGAAACGGCCGGCGTTTCGGTCGTCTCCTGTTGGAGAGGCTCCCACTCGACTCCGGCTTCAACCTCGGGTGCCTGGGTTTCCACTACTACTTCTTCCGGCTCCTTTGCGGGCTGCGGAGGCGTGTTGTCGCTCTGGAAGCCTCCCGAGTAGCTTCCGCCGCCACCGCTGCTCGGAGGCGTTGTCACGCCGCCGGTTGGCACGGTCGCAATTGCGCGCGCGCCCTCGTTGCCAAGACGGTCGACTGCGGAAACGCTCCATTCTCCTGCGGCGCCTCCGGTGTTATACGTCGTGGAGTCGCTCGTGCCGGCCAGCTCGCCGTCCTTGTAGATGTTGTAGTGGTCGACTCCGCTCGGGTCGCTTGACGCGCCCCAGGTGATTACTCCGTCGGAAATCGTCACTCCGGCAGGTGCCGTCGGGCCGCCCAGGTCCATCTTGAACGTCACTTCGGGGTCGGTGCAGTGCGGCGGTATTTCGGCGCCGTCGGGCAGGGTGCCCTCGAAGAGCACGTCGCACGCCCTTGCGCGCAGGTAATACGTCTTGCCGTCCTGCAGGCCTTCCTGCGTGGCGTTGAAGTCGATGCCATACGTCCCGTTCAGCACGTCGCCGGAAACCAGCGGCAGGATCCTCCAGTACGAGTCGTATTCGCCTTCCCCGAGGGGCACCCCGAAGAGGCTCGCGAGGTTCTCGAACACGCGGTATTGTACCGTCGACGGGTTGACTCCGGACGCGTCCGCTGCGGTGACCTCTATTGGCACTATCTCGCCATAGGTCTCGTTCACAACGGGCGAGGTGACTTCCTTCTCGGGCGGGGTGTTGTCGATTATTATCGTTCTGGTGTCGTTGCCTAGGTTATTCTCATAATCCCTAGCGTAGAACCAGATGGTGTGCGACCCGTCTTCAAGCTCCTCTGGGACTGGAACAGTTCCAAAGACCAAGCATCCGTTGTCGGTATAATTTACCCCCGTAATGTAGATGTCATTGCCCTCATGGAGTATTTTTCCAAAGCATTCGCGTAGCCCCGAACCGGGGTCGTATGCTTCGAGGAAAGCTGCAAAGTACCTTCCAGTTGTCGTGGGTTCACCGAGGCCTTGGGTTTCAGTGATGTTCATGATGGGTGGCGTATTGTCAATTTCCATAAGGATGGTGTTGCCATCGATATCACGAGCGATGTCGTAGTATATGTTGCAGCTCCTGTCCGCGATTTTGATGACGAGGTAGGCCTTATCGGTCAAACCGGAGTTCTCCGGAATCATTACTGCGCCCTTGCATTCTATTCCTTGATGCGGCACTTGGCCTAGGCTCACGAGGGTATATCTGGATGGCCCCAAGAAATCAAGGAGAGCCTGAATATCGTGTTGTCCCATTAGCTCCATTAATTGGACAAGCTCTCCAGGCAACAGGTCTTCATCATGGATGTCTATGGCGTAGAAATCGCAGGAGTCAAAGCCCGACGCTGGATTGCCGGAATCGTCTGCCAACGCCAAAACATTGAAAGCCTCGCCGTCGTGGTATTCATTGCCTGAACTCGGATTCCGCATCCAGGCCAACGGCGGCTGCTTGTCGAAGTAGTCGGTCTCGTTCCGCGTTTCCTCCGTGTTGCCGAGCAGGTCCGTGCTGTAGTACTCGAATTCGTAGACGCCCTCTGGGTTGTCGTCGAACACGAAGTCGCCGGTTTCGCCGTATTCCATCCAGTCGCTCCATTCTCCTCCGTTTATGCGGTAGCGATAATAGGTGGTCACGCCGTCGACGTGGCATATCGGGCCGCCATCCGTGGCCGTGAAGCCGATGCTCGTGTCCCTGCATACGTAGTAGTCGCAGGGCACGCCGGGCAGGCAAGCCGTGTGGTTGCCCCAGATGTCCTTCTGGGTGAACGGCGGCGTGGTGTCGACGCGGTCTACCTCGGTCTGCGTCTCAAGCGTGTTTCCGAGCGCGTCCGCGCAGTAGTACTCGATTTCGTGAACCGAGTCCTCGCCGAAGTTGATGACGGTTTCCTCGCCGTTGTTCTGTATCCATTCCGTCCAGTCGCCGCCGTCGAGCCTGTACCTGTAGTTCATTGTGACGTGGTTGACGGGGTGTGGTTCGGGGTCGGTGCAGCCCAAGGTTATGTCGGTCGCCTGCGTGATGAAGTAATGGCAGTCGGTGCGGTTGAGGTCCTCGCACGGAATCGAGGGCTCGCCGACGGACTTCGTGACCTCTGGCGGCTGTGAGTCGACTATGTCGGTTTCGGTTTGCGTTTGTTCCTCGTTGCCGAGTAGGTCGGTGCAGTAGTATTCTAGCGTGTGTCTGGAGTCTTCGGGGTAGGTGAATGGTTGTTCGTATGCCGTCCATTCGGTGAATTCTCCGTCGTTGATGGCGTAGCGGTAGTATATCGCGGTGTGGTCTACCGGGTGTGGTTCGGGGTCGGTGCAGGTGAGGGTTATTGTGGTGCTTTGGTTGATGTACCAGTCGCATTCCTCGTCGGGTTGGCAGGCGTGTTTGGGTTCGCCGACTTCCTTGGCGGTGTTGGGCGCTTGCGAGTCGACGATGTCGACTTCGGAGTCCAGCGGGCCCTCGTTGCCTAGGGCGTCGACGGCCTTGTATTCGATGGTGTGTCTGGAGTCTTCTCCGAAGTAGATTGCTCCTTCGTAGAGTTGCCATTCGGTCCAGTTGCCGCCGTTGATGTTGTAGCGGTAGTAGATGTTGGCGTGGTCTACTGGGTGTGGTTCGGGGTCGGTTGCGAGGAAGGATATTGGGGTGCTTTGTGTTATGTAGTAGTCGCAGTCGGGTGTTCCGACTTCATCGCATGACACTTTGGGGTCGCCGACGGTTTTTTCGACTGTCGGGCCTTCGGAGTCGACGATGTCGGTTTCGGTGAGCGGCCCGGCGGTGTTGCCCAGTGCGTCCACGCATTGGTATTCGAGTTCGTGTATGGAGTCTTCGTTGAAGGTGAATTCGGTGGTTTCGTTGTCGATGTTGGTCCATTCAGTCCAGTCGCCGTACTCGTCGTCGAAGTCGGTCTTGTACCTGCTTCTGTAGGAGATGGTGACGTGGTCTACCGGGTGCGGTTCGCCGTCCACGCAGTTGAGCGTGATCGGAGTGCTCTGCGTTATGTAATAATCGCAGCCGGGTGTTCCGACTTCATCGCATGAAACCTTGGGGTCGCCGATGAACTTTTCGAGCTCTGGTGCCTGCGTGTCGACTACGTCGGTTTCGAACTGGTGTTGTTCCTCGTTGCCGAGTAGGTCGGTGCAGTAGTATTCTAGCGTGTGCCTGGAGTCTTCAGGGTAGGTGAAGGGTTCGGCGTATTGCATCCATTCGGTCGGGTCGTCGCCGTTAATGCTGTACCGATAGTATATTGTCGCGTGGTCTACCGGGTGCGGCTCGGGATCGATGCAGGTAAGGTTTATCGGCGTCTGCTGCGTAATGTACCAGTCGCATTGTTCGTCTGGTTGGCAGGCGTACTTGGGTTCGCCGACTTCCTTCATGGTTTCAGGCGGCTGCGAGTCCACTACGTCTACTTCCATCTGCGTCTGTTCCGTGTTTCCGAGGGCGTCCGTGCAGTAGTATTCTAGTGTGTGTCTGGAGTCTTCGGGGTAGGTGAATGGTTGTTCGTATGCCGTCCATTCGGTGAATTCTCCGTCGTTGATGGCGTAGCGGTAGTGTATCGTGGTGTGGTCTGCGGGGTGTGGTTCGGGGTCGGTGCAGGTCAGGGTTATTGTGGTGCTCTGGTTGATGTACCAGTCG
>JAZDGU010000013.1:0-6793 GCA_043806595.1 Microcaldota archaeon | reverse complement strand
TGCGGTTTGGTACATCGCTATCGGCTCGGGATATCCTGGCGGTGCAGGAGCCGCCAAGGGTTGGGTTGTTCATCCATTAAAATCCCACGCTAGTTGGGTTCAGAACGTCGCGAGACAGTTCGGTGGCATCTCCTAGAAGTGTGTTGCCGCCTGAGGGTAAGGATCTCTAAGTACGAGAGGAACGGGGATTCGGCGCCACTAGTTTGGCTGTTGTCTTACAAGGCAAGCAGCGTAGCCACGCGCTAACGAATAAGACCTGAAGGCATCTAAGGACGAAGTCGTTCCCAAAACGAGGCGGCATAGGTCGCTCAAAGCAGATGAGCTTGATAGGACGGGAGTGTAAGACCCAAGCGCAAGCGAGGGTTGAGCTAACCGTTACTAACGACCGTATCATCTCTTTCAGCTCCAATACGGATTCGATGCAGACATGAAATATCGGAGCTAACGAAAGGGACATTATTCTCGGTAAGACGATGAAACTGGCCTACAAGGCGTAAAAACCTGCGCCTTCCATCTTTCGCACAACAATTTCTCTTTTTTTCACTTCCCCAGCGTCAGCCCGGAAAAACAGGCACAAATTTCAGCCGAGCACCGCATTGAACAGCAGTCCGGTTAGCGTGAACGCGACGAAGAGCGTGGCGGCGAACGCGGCGATGAGCCTGGGCTTCAGCACCCTGCGGAGGATAATCATCTCCGGCAGCGAGAGGCCGATGACGCTCATCATGAACGCGAGCGCGGTGCCGACCGCGACGCCCTTGGAAATCAGCACGCCCACGACGGGCACCATGCCGGCGGCGTTGGAGTAGAGCGGGATGCCCAAGGCTACCGCCAGCGGGACGGCGAGCGGGTTTGCCTTGCCGGCGATGCCCGCCAGGAAGTCGGAGGGGGCGTAGCCGTGGATGAACGCGCCGACCGCGATTCCGGCAAGAAGATAGGGAAGGACTTTGAAGGTGATCCGCTTGGATTCGGCAATTCCGAAATCGATGCGTTCCCTCCAAGTCCACCTGAATTCCCGAAACTTATTCGGATTGCCCTTGCCGCGGAAGGACTCTACCTCCTTCTCCAGACCGAGCCTGCCGATGGCCATGCCGCCGACCGTCGCAATCATAAGCCCGCTGGCGATATAGAGCGCTGCAATCTGCCATCCGAACATCCCCCAAAGCAGCACAACGGCAACCTCGTTGATAAGCGGCGAGGCGATGAGGAACGAGAATGTGATTCCAAGGGGAACGCCGGCCTCGACGAAGCCGATGAACAGAGGAACCGCGGAGCACGAGCAGAACGGCGTGGGCACGCCCAGGAGCGCGGCGAGGAAGTTTCCGATGCCTTCCCTGCGGCCGCCTAGCCACCGGCGTATTCGCTTGGGCGTTATGAACGAACGCAGGATGCCGACGATGAACACCACGGCGGCAAGCAGCAGCGTGACCTTTATGCTGTCGTAGATGAAGAACTCGGCGGCCGCCCCCAGGGCACTGCCCGGCTCCAATCCCAGCACGGCGTACGAAAGCCATTGCGCGAACTGTTCCAACATTGAAAGATCCCCGTCGCCACAATCATCCTCCGAAGAGTTAAAAACCGGCCGGGCATCAGTAATTCGATGGCCAGACGGAAAGCGGAAGACAACGGCGGAACCCAGGCCGAGCTGGTTACCCAGGGGGTGCTGGCAGCTGCAATCGTTCTCGCCGTCGGCATGATTCTGCTAATGGCCGCGAAGGGCTCACAGGAGGGCTTCTCGCAGATATTCCTCGACGAGAAGGCGATTCCCCCCAGCGCATCCGCCGGAGCGCTCTATCCTGTGACGTTCGTCATAGAGAATTTCGAGGGCCGCAGCGCGATGTACGCCTATTCCGTCAAGGACTCCGGCGGCGCAGAGCTCGGCGAGGGCGCGGTCATCGTCGCGGACGGCAAGAGGATGGCGGTGACGGAAACCGTCGTTCTTAATACGCGCGGCGCGCAGAAGGTGTTCATCTACGTAAGCGTCGACGGCATGCGGGAGCTTAGCCTGTTCTTCCCTGTGGACGTCGCCTGATTCGGGGGGGCTGCAGAGGTTTTGGTGCAACATGATGGGATTCCAGGATTACGCGCGCGTGCTGGTCGCGGTTTTCCTGCTGTATTTCCTTCATTCCGCCGGGCTGCCGGCGCCCACGCTGGTAGCAATCGGCGTGTTCCTCGTGCTGCTCTTCTTCCTCAGGGGCCCCTTGTTCGCGAAAATCGACGGCCTGCTGGTCGAGAGGTTCAAGCTGGCAGGAAACCTTCCGCCGATGGCAAGGAGGCTGCTCGTCATACTGGTTTTCGTCGTCGTTTACGTCGTTTTCAAGCAGGCCGTTTTCGAATTGCTGAAGGCGTTCGGAATCGACATCCAGCAGGACATGTACCGGGCCGTAAACAGTACTCTGGACAAGTGAGTAAAAACAGCAGGCGGACAGAATGAAGGAATACGACGCCATCGCGGAAGACTGGAACCGGCACAGGAGCAGGCCGATATCGGCGCTCGCGCTGTTCATCGGCGAGGTAAGGAAAGGCGACGTAGTCCTCGACGCGGGCTGCGGGAACGCGCGCAACCTCGTCGAAATCGCCCGGCGGTGCAGGAGGGCAGTCGGCGTGGACTCTTCCGAGAACATGCTGAGCTACGCGGCCAAGCGGCTGGGCGAGGCCGGACTCGGGAAAAAGGTCGTGCTGGAGCAGGCGGACCTGCTTGTGCTGCCGTTTGGGGGCGGAGAATTCGACAAAGTGTTCTGCCTCGCCGTGCTTCACCACCTGCCCCGCAAGGAGCAGCTCAAGGCCATGCGGTCTCTCTCGCGCGTGCTCAAGCCCGGCGGCCGGCTCTACATCTCGGTATGGAACCGCGACCAGAAAAAATTCGACGGCCGCGGAAAGGAGGTCAACGGCCCGTGGAGGACCGCGGACGGCACGAGGGTCGCGCGGTATTACTACCTTTTCAGTGACAAGGAGCTGATGCTGCTTGCCAGGCGCTCGGGGCTGAAGGTGGAGCGGACAGTCTACGAGAAGGACGCGGAGGAGCATGGCAAAAGGGGGGCAAAGAACCTCTGCATGGCGCTCTCCAAGCCAACGGTTTAAAAGCCGGTTTTGGCCCAAATATAGGGCGCAGCCCCGTCGTCTAGGCGCCCGGATTTCCTCGCGGAAAGAGGGGCGAGACAACTGGCCAAGGATAGGAGGCTTTGGACCTCTTGACCGCGGTTCGAATCCGCGCGGGGCTATGAGGAATAATGGCTTTGGCGGAAAATGGAGCTGGATGCGGTCGCGCATTTTTTCTTTTGGCGCGGCGCCATGTTTTCGGGAAAAAAAATTGAAAAGGTGAAATGAATGGGAAGGGTAAAGGGAGGGCAGATCAATCGCATCGCGAAGAAACTCGTCAAGTCGCACGGCAGGGCATTTGGCGCGGACTTCACGAAAAACAAGACCTCGCTCAAGAAGGTCGTGCCGGGGCTGCCTACGATGCAGCTCAACAAGCTCGCCGGCCAGGTAACGAACCTGAAGACCGCGGAATTCCGGAGGGCCAAGCTCGAAGCCGAGGGCTGAAGGCAGACGGTGGTCCGAATGGACGTCGAAACTCGCATGGGACTGGCGCTGAGGCCGCCGACGCAGGAGGTCGTGGAGACGGACGAGCTCCGCGGGCTTTTCGAAACCAAGCGCGAGCCCGTGCACTACATCGGCCTGGAGGTCTCCGGGAGGCTGCACGTGGGCAGTCTCCTGCTCAACGGCTTTAAGACCAACGACTTGAAGAAGGCCGGGTGCCGGACGCAGGTCTTCCTCGCGGACTGGCATTCCGTCATCAATCGCAAGCTCGGCGGCGACTGGGGAAAGATCCGCGCGGCGTCGAAGTATTACGAGGAGGCGTTCAAGTTCTTCTGCCCCGGCGTTGAAATCAAGACCGGCAGCGCGCTCTACAAGGGCAACGACGGTTACTGGAAAGATGTCGTGCAGTTCGGCAGGCACATGACGCTCAAGCGCGCGACAAGGTGCCTCACGATCATGGGCCGCTCGGAGAGCGAGTCGCTCGACCTCGCGCAGTACTTCTACCCGCCTATGCAGGCCGTGGACATAAAGCACCTCGGCGTCGACATCGCGCACTCAGGCATGGACCAGCGCAAGATCCACATGGCCGCGCGCGAGGTGTTCCCGAAGATGGGGTGGACGAAGCCCGTGGCGCTGCACCATTACCTCCTCTCGGGGCTGACCGAGCCGCCGAAATCCGCGGGCGAAGGCAAGGAGGACGAGGTCTTCGAGAGCAAGATGAGCAAGAGCAAGCCCGACTCCGCGATATTCATACACGATTCCGCGCAGGAAATCCAGCGCAAGATGGCGAAGGCCTACTGCCCGCCGACTGCGGAGAACAACCCCGTGCTGGAGATGGCCAAATTCGTCGTGTTCCGCGAGGAGAAGGCGGCGCTGGAGGTCGAACGGCCGGAGAAGTTCGGCGGGGACACCTCGTTCGCGTCGTATGCCGAGCTGGAGAAGGCGTATGCGGAGAAGAGGCTTCATGCGATGGACCTCAAGAAGGCCGTGGCAGCCGCTCTCGACAAGGCGCTGGCGCCGGTGCGGTCGCATTTCGAGAAAAAGCCGGAACTGCTCAAGGTGTTTTCCGAGACTCAAGTGACGCGCTGATGGAGGCCGAACTCCGCAACGTGCCGCGAATCATATCCGGACAGGCGAAACGGCAGGTCCGGCGCGTGCTCAGGCTGCTTTCCCCCAAGTCGCCGGAAAGGCCCCGGCCGGGGAGGAAGGCCAGGGGCATGCGCATCGCGTTCTTCACGGACACGTACCTGCCCAACGTCGACGGCGTGGTCAACTCCATCCGCAGCTACCGCGGCGAGCTCGAGCGGCGCGGGCACAGCGTCTGCATCCTTACCTCGGGGAGCAGCGGCGACGCGGACGAGAACCAGGATCCGGAGGTGTATTACTTCAAGTCAGTCGTGTTCCCGCCGTACCCGCAGTACAAGATCGCGCTATTCCCGCTCAACGCCGGCAAGATCGTTGAGGATAACGCATCGCAGATCGTCCATTCGCACGCCATCGCGAGCATGGGCATTGCCGCAGTGGCCGCAGCCAAGCTCAAGAAGCTTCCGCTCGTGGGGACGTTCCATACCATGGCCCCCAAGGCCGGATTCCTGGTGGCAAAGGGGGAGATTGCGAAGAGCATCTTCTCCGCGGTGTCGTGGAAGGCCATCGAGCAGTACTACAAGCCGTACGACCTCGTGATGGCGCCGACGGAGACCATACGCAGGCAGCTGGAGGAGAACGGCGTCGAGCGCACCACGGTAGTGCCCAACGGCCTCGACCTTGCGCGTTTTTCGCCGGCAATCGACGGCAGGCTCGTGCGGCGAATGCTCGGAATCCGCGACGACGAGAAGGTCGTGCTCACTGCAGGCAGGCTGAGCGAGGAGAAGAACGTCGACGTGGTGGTTAATGCAGCCGCGGAAGTGCTCAAGCACGAGAAGGCGCGCTTCCTCGTGCAGGGCGACGGCCCGGCGAAGGCCAAGTGCATGAAGCTCGCAAAGAAGCTGGAACTCGGGGACCGCATGATCTTCACGGGGTTCGTCAAGGACTACGAGGTGCCGTTCTTCTACGCGGCCGCTGACGTGTTCGTGACGGCGAGCACTTTCGAGACGCAAGGATTGGCGCTGCTCGAAGCCATGGCGACGGGCAAGCCGTGCATCGGCGCGGACTCGCTCGCGATTCCCGAGGTCATCCACAGCGGGAAAAACGGCTTCCTGTTCGAGCCGTTCAACGAGATGGACCTTTCCGGCAAGATCGTGGACGTGCTTCGCATGAAGTCCGCGGAGCGCAGGAAGATGGGGCAGGAGGCGAGGAGGGAGGCGGCGCGGTTCTCCATCAAGAAGAGCACGGACAGGCTCGTCGCCGCCTACAAGAGCGTGCTTTAACGGCTTGCACCGGAAACGACCTCCCGAAAAAAGGAGTAAGCCAAACGTTTAAATTTTTTTATGAAGGTCTGTATCCCGACTTCTTATTCCCTTGAACTTGCAGAGGAAACCGGGCTCCATATTGGAGACGGTAGCATGAATTATTACCAAGGGCGAGGGCTTTATTCACTCAGGGGGCATAAGACTGATGACAGACCATTTTACATCGATTACGTCTCCAATTTATACCAGAATGTATACGGAGTCCGCATTAGCTTGAGAGAATGGAAAGATGTCTTTGGGTTCCAGATTACTTCATCTGAATTAGTGAAATTCAAGAATGAAGAATTGGGTTTACCATTGGGGAAAAAAACAAAAATCAGAATACCGGAACCATTTATTGAAAATGAAAAATTGGCCGCACGATGTCTCAAGGGGATTTTCGATACGGATGTAAACATATATTATGAAAACAAATACGGCCGGCTCTACCCTAGAATAGAAATAAATACTGTATCAGAAATACTAGCGGGACAGATTGTGAGTATCCTGAAAGGATTCGGATTTCCCTCAATAGGAATTTGGAAAGTAAGCTATAATCACCCGACTTGGAATCCCATCTATCGGATATGCACAAGGGGCTGGGATAGTTTCAACGTATGGAAAGAGGTAATAGGATCCAGCCATCCAAAATATGCCGTCAAATTGCTTCTGGAGGCACCATAGGATAGGGTTAAAAAATCTGGTTTGCCCAATGGTTGAGCGTGCCCTGGTAGCTCAGCTGGCAGAGCGGCGGATTGCCCGTTGATGGTTTAAGTCAACTCGCATAGCCGAAACTGTTAAGGCCAGCGCAGAGGGAAGCTCTTGCGACAGAAATCCGCAGGCCGCAGGTTCGAGTCCTGCCCAGGGCG
>JAZDGU010000012.1:0-52391 GCA_043806595.1 Microcaldota archaeon | reverse complement strand
TCAAGGGCAAAGTCGACGACGCGCTCACCGCGGGAGGCGCACCGGCGCTATCCGCGGTCGCCTTCCTCGCCGTATACCGCGAGGGCTTCGAGGTCGTGCTCTTCTACAAGGCGCTCTTCCTATCCATGCCGGGGTCGTCGGCATCGCTCGCAGGCGGCCTCATTGCCGGCATCGCCCTTCTCGCCTTGCTGTTCCTCGTGGTCGTGAAATACAGCGTCAGGCTTCCGGTCCGCGAGTTCTTTCTTGCCACCGGCGCCCTGCTCTTCGTCCTCGCAGTGATATTCGCCGGAAAGGGCGCGCACGAGCTTCAGGAGGCGGGTACAATCCCCGAAACCACCCTGTCCGGCATTCCTGCAATCGGCGACCTCGGATTCTATCCCTCCCTCGAGACTCTCGCCCTGCAAGTCATCGCGGTTGCCGCCTTCGCTTTCCTCGTTTTCCGCATGCGACGCTCAGCCGATCCCGCACCGGAACACGGCCGGCGCAACATTTAACAGCATGAACGCCAGCAACTGCTATAGCCATGGCATACAAATACCGCCTCTCGCCGACCGCGTTGAACCTGCTGGACGACTGCGAGCGCTGCTTCTGGCTCGAGAACGTCAAGCGCCTCCCGCGGCCCCGCGGCATATTCCCCTCGCTTCCCAACGGCGTGGACCGCATACTGAAGAACCACTTCGACCGCTGCACCATCAAGGGCGAGCTCCCTCCCGAGCTCGGGAAGGAGGGAGTGGACGCCAAGCTCTACGAGGACCTTTCCCAGCTGGAGAAGTGGAGGGACGCGCGCAAGGGCATCGAGTGGACGGACGAGTCCACGGGCGTCTACCTGCACGGCGGCGTGGACGCCATGCTCGAGCGCAAGGGAAAGCTAATAGTCCTGGACTTCAAGACCCGCGGTTACGCCCTCAAGGCGGACACCGCGCACTACTACGCCGACCAGCTCAACTGCTACAACTTCCTGCTGCGCAAGAACGGTCACGCCACCGAGGACTACTCCTACCTTCTATTCTTCATCCCCGAAAAAGTGCTGCCTTCCGGCGAGTTCGCCTTCGACACCAAGCTCGTGAAGATGCCCGTCGACGTCAGGCGCGTCGAGGACATGCTCGCGCGAGCGGTCAAGGTGCTCGAGGGCCCGGAGCCGCAGCCTGCCAACGACTGCGAGTACTGCACTTTCGTCGCCACGAGGAACAACCCGCCGGCAACCAGGCCGGAACCGGCGGCGCGAAGGCGCGGCGGCGGAAAGCTCGAAGATTTCGTCTAACCGCTTTTTTCCTTCCTCCCCCACTTCCTCTCGACGTCGTCAATCTGTTTATCCTGGGACTTCTCCGCCTCGAGCCTGCCGAGCGCCATGCCTTCCGTCTTCACGAACTTCATCGCGTCCGCCATCCACGGGTGCGCGCGCCTGATTTCCCCGTGCATCTTCAAGACGACGCGCCGGTAGTCCTCGTGCCCCTGCGGCATGCTCCTCAGTTCAATCAGGTGAGCAGCCTCGCGGGCGTTTAATGTAATGTACCATCTCAATTTGTAGGCGAGCGGAACGGCATATTGTGCTTCGTTAGGCATTTCGACGGCAATTTTTTCGTAGGCTTCCTTCGCAGAATTCATTGCCTCGACGAATTTCTTTTCCAGCCCGGCGTCCTTCAGTTCGGGGGGCATGTCGTAGCCGTTTCGCGTCGTCAGCAGCTGCCTTTCCTGCGTCAGCACGCGGTGGCGGTGCAGGTCGCGGTAGCACCCGAAGTTTGCGCACACGTCGAACGTGTAATACGCGTTCTCGAAGCCGCGGGGAAGCTTGTGCCTGCGGTTGCCGCGGCTCTTCCAGCAGGCCTCGATGATTCCCCTTCTTTCCTCCGCGGGCGTGGCCTTGACTTTCCCCCTGATTTCAGCCATGGGCATGCCGGTCTGCGCGTAAAGCAATGCGGAAACGATTTTTTCCTCGGCGCCGGCGTCGAAATCCACCAGGACTACTTCATTCGCAGTTCCGGCCTTTGCGGTTCCGAGCGTCCGGGCGTATTCCCTCAGCGCCGAGCGCGTGCGCCTGATGTGCTGTTGGTGCTGCAAGCCGAACTCATCGTCCGCGCGCTTGACGAACGAGGGGATGACCTTGCGCAGCTCCCCGTGCATGAGCGCCGCCGTCCCCCTAACCTCCGCCAAATCCGAGGCGTACATCTTGAGGAGCAGGTATTCGAACGAGCGGCCGTTGCCGAAAAGCCCGACGTTGGTCAGCGTCGACGCCGGCAGCAGCCCGCGCAGGATGTCGCACGTCTTCGCCCTGATCGTCGATGAGTATGCGCGGTCGCTGACCCCGGTTTCCTTGGGGAACTTCTTCTCCGCCCACTCCGAGACCTTCGGCATCAATTCCGCGTATGTGTCGAACAGCAAATCGCAGGTCTGCTCGAAAATCTTTGCGTGCCTGCTTTCCATAATCGTCCTTTCCCTCAGATACCGGTACTTGCCGCCTTCCTTCTCGTTGAAGTAGATGTAGCGCGTGCTCTTCTCCAGCGGCGAAATCCCCAGGCGCGCGTCCTCGATGAACTTAGTGGCTATGTTGCTGACGTTCTCTACCGCGATATGCGCGCCGCCGAGTTCCGCCACGCTGTCGTCGCCGTAGCCCACCAAAACCCTGTCGTAGAACTCTTCGGCCTTCCGCGTCGCCACCATCTGGTTCTCCGTGCCCTCGCGGCGGCCGACGATGTCGGTGAAGCCGCTTTGCTTGTCCTTGATGAACTCGTCCAGCAGGATCCTGCGCAGGCTCCTCGGGCTCCTGCTGTAGCGCGAGAAAAGCGCGCCCATCACGACCTCGGGGAGGTTCCGCAGGGCGAAGACGTCGGAGTCGAGGCTGGTGACAAACTGCGACAGCACCTTCTTATCTTCCGCGGTGTATTCCTCCATTCCCCCTCAACCCCGCATCACAAGGTACTGTTGTTTTATTAAAAGTTCGCCGGCGCGCCGAAACAATCGGTTTTAAAAGAAGATAGTGGTTGCAGTATTCCGAACGTTTTAGATTTGGGTGATAAGATGAACGGAAGATGCATGAAGTGCAAGGAGGACCGCGAGATGAAGGACGTCAAGGAAGTCATCATGAAGAACGGCATGAAGGCAGCAAAGGGCAAGTGCGTGAAGTGCGGCACTTCGATGTTCAAGATACTGGGCAAGGCCTGATTTTTCCTTTTCTTTATTTTCCCTTCAGCCCGCCTTCAAATACTGCGAGAGCGCCAGCCATACCCCGAGCAGGAGGAAGAAGAACGCGGTCGCCTTCCTCAGCCTCGCCCCGCCGGTTTTAAGCCCCAAGCTAACCCCGACCTGTGAGCCGATCAGGCCGCCGGCGAGCAGGGGTATGAGCAGCGCTGCGTCCGTGTTCCCGAGCGCGAGGTGCGCGAGCGCGCCCGGCACCGCGAATATGAAAATCGTGGCAAGCGAGGTTGCGACGGCCTCGTGTTGGGTCTTCCCGAACACCGAGCCCAGCATTGAAGTCAGGGCCGCGCCGCCCCCGATTCCCGTGAAGCCGTTCACGAGGCCCACGAACGCCCCGAGGGTCACCGCATACCTCCTCTTCAGCCGCGCCGCCTGCGCCCACTTCATGCGCTTGAACCTCTCGCCGTAGAAGGAGAGTCCTGCAAACAGTATCGTCACGAGGGCGACGCCGTACGCGACCGCGGCCTGGCTTGCGCCTTCATTGAGCCAGGCCCCGGACAAGGCAAAGACAATCCCGGCAGGGCCGGCGAGCAAGGCAAACCGCCTGTCGACCAGCCCCTTCCTGCCGTACCTGTAGGCGCCCAGCGCGGAATTAAGCACGACGAGGACGATGGCCGTCCCGACCGCGGTCTGCGCCGGGACATGTAAAAGAAGATAGAGGATGGGTATCGCGACCACCGCTCCCCCTATGCCGAAGAGAGCGGAAGCGATTCCGGCAAGCACGCCGGCCGCCAGCACGAAAAGCTCGAGCATTTCTCAGGCCTGCTCCCACTTGCGGCGCTTGGGTATGGCAGTCCAGCAGTCCTTGCAGATGACGAGGCGCTTAATCTTGCTCGCGCTCTTGCTCGCCTTCTGGCACGCCTTGCAGGCGTACTTGCTGCAGCCCATGCACTGCTCGAGGTAGTGCGCGTCCTTGTTGCAGCGTTCGCATTTCGTGGTCAAACAATCTCACCCAGTCCACTCAAAGAATCGGCTAGAAACAGCGGAATACGCTTGTGCAGGACGGATTTTATAAGGCTTGCGCCCGTCATAACCTTGAAGCCGTATGCGGGGGAACGCCGGCGCGAGGGTGCCTTCCGTCGACAACCCCGAATACCTCGACTTCATGTCCCGGGTTTACCATTTGGAGCCGCCGGAGGGCGACCTGAGGCAGAACTTTTTCGAGCGCTCGTTCGTCCGCATCAAGCAGTGGAGGAAGGATTTCTTCGGTTCCTAATCCATTGCGCCTGGATTTCTATCCCTCCTGCAAGAGTATGCGAGTATTCTTGAGGGCACCGAAAGCAGTCTGTACTGTTTTAAAAAGCTGCAAATCCGCAATATTCCTTACGATTAAGGGGGGTGACGTCGGGATGGGTAATTCTAGCATCTGTTCCTTCTGGCTTGCGGTAGCGGCGCTGCTGCTTCTCGTGCCGGTTTTCGCCTCCGCTGTCGTCGCGCCCGACCCCAAGCCCGCGACCGTCCAGCAGTATGCGTCGAGCAACGGCGTCAACCTCCACACGGGCGACATGGGCCTTGACGTCCCTCTCTTTACCGTGCCAGGCCGCGGGGGACTCGACTACCCGATTTCGCTCCATTATTCCGCGGGCATCCTCGTCGACCAGCAGGCTTCGCCGATCGGCCTCGGCTGGAGCCTTTCCACGGGGGCTATTACGCGGGACGTTGTTGGCGTTCCTGACGACTGGTGCGCCTCGTGCAATGGCGATACGGGTGATGCAAACTTCCTGAATTTCCATAAATTGGCCACTAACAACGATAACGCTCAGTTCCATTTCGGCAACTTCATGGCCGCCCTTATGGGTAATCCGCCCAGCCTCTCCGCATCGAAAAAAAACAGTGCTGGTGTTTTGGTACCAGATCATGTCGGGAATCTAGGCATTTTTCTCACCCACGCGTTCGAGGCAGGCCTGAATGCATATGGATACAATAGCGAACATTTTTCGGATTATGCCACTGACAACGACCCCAACCAGGACAACCCTTTCCGCCTGGACGGCTTCTCATGGAGGGACGAGGCCGGAGCGGGAGTGAAGTCCGGGCATGATTTTAACTCTCCAGACATCTACACCATGTCAGGCGACTATGCGGGAGGCAGGCTCATGCTTCTTGAACCGCAGGGCGACGACACCCATTTGAAATTCCACTTCCAGAAGGCCGGCGGCCATACGACCAGCATTGAAAACAACGACGGCTGCCTGGCTCAATCCGGGTTTTACAGCAACTGCCAGGACTCGTTTTTTGTTTTCGTGGACAGGGACGACAGTTCGGCAGGGAAAGGGCAGTATACGAACTTTACTGTGATAGCGCCCAACGGTCTGAAATACCTCTACCAGCCAACGGCCTGGAAGATAGTCCCTTCCGTTGAAGGGATTGGAACCGCCACGTATTCCAATGCCGATTATTCCGACGCCTACGACAACTGCGCGGGAACGTCCGACCTTTATGTATATAACAAGTTCCTTTGGAACTATCCGACGACTTTCGGCTTGACTGAAGTCCGCTCGTATGACAGCGACGGCACGGATAGCAAAGGCAGTAAAATCGTTATTTCATACGCTTACGACCAGGCAGTCGACATTACGCATTCCCGCTCGCCTTACGAGACAAGCCAGTGCATTACCGGGGCCAGCGGCCGCAAGGCGTGGTCGGAATCTTTTTCCAAGACAAAGCGGCTCAGCAGAATCGAAACTCCGACGCATTACGCCGAATTCAATTACGTTTTCGACCGGCTTGACGCCAAGGAGTTTTCCGGCACCAGACATCCGGCCCGCCTGTCTTCGATAATTCTATATTATAAGAACTATGCTCCGAACGGGTCCTACGCCCCCGTCGAATTGAAGAAAGTCGTTTTCGACAACAATTATTACGATCTGATGCAAAACTCTCCGGACTCCGACGCTTCCGGTCACGGCCGCTTGACGCTCCGCAGCATTTCGCTTTACGACCACGCCTATTTTTCAAGCAAGTACGCTTTTGAATACGCCAATGGCGCAGCCGGAGGCTCCGGAGACAATCCGCTTTGGTCGGTTGACAAGGTTGACCGCTGGGGCTATTACTGCTACTACTGTGACTCGTCCAACTATCGGAACCTGGCTGGCGCTGAAGCCGGCTGGACGCGCTCGATTCCGAGCGCATGGTCGCTTACGAAGGTGACCTGGCCGACCGGAGGCTGGACCCAATATTATTACGAAAGCGACCGCTACACCAAGCTCAATTCCTGGAACGCAAGCCCGTATAGCCTACCGGGGTCTTTCACGATCGAGGCCAACGACACGCACTACGGCGGCGGCCTGAGGGTTGAACGAGTGAAGAACTGCGACGGGCTTGGCGGCTGCTACACGACGAAATACCTATACAACCGGAAACCCTTTACGCTTTCTGAAAACGACGGAATCAGCCAGGAAAACGTGCCCGGGGACTCAAGCGGCGTAGCGACCAACGAACCGCCGGGGTTCACGCCCTATCATTCGCTTGACGATAAGCTATTTTTCGGCTCGCCCCAGTCGGGCGCCTACGTGGGATACGGGACGGTGACGGAGATAACCGGTTTTGACGAGGCGACCCAAACGGCTCCCTTCGGATACATAGTTCACAAGTTCACCACCGCCGAGGATTATCCGAATACCGGCGGCGTCCAGCTGCCAAGTATCGCGTTCGGGGAAGGAAAGCCCGTAGGCGTGTACTCCCGCACGTTTGACAACGCAATGAACCGGTTCGGCATCAATTTCAACTACCCGACAATGTTTACCGCCCCCAAGAACACGAGATTTCGGTTGAAGTTCTTTTGCGGTTTACTAAATCCAGTTCTATGTGGAAGTTTCGACGTAACCGTTGGCGATCCCATCCAAGCCGAATACCGGTGCGGATCCGATACGACCGCATGCATCGGTTTCTTCAGGGAAAATTTTGAAGGAAACGACCAGCCGTCTTATACCAAAGTTTATGTGGACAACGACAACAACGAGGACTTCCTGTTGTCTACAATGAACCAGATTACCGTCGATGCATGCTGTCCGGATACGGACGGGAACAACCAGTGCGACATCCTCGACGTAGCCCCCGACCGCCGGTTCTCCGGAATGAAAGACAACGACATCATGAGGGGAATTGAGAAAAGCACGATCTATTATTCGAGCAGCTTCGTGCTTGTCGGGAACACGACGAGTACGTTCTCAATATTCCCCGAGCCGCACCCCGCCCGCCTCGACGTAAACAACGACCCGCAGCTTGTAGCCGAGTGGCTGAAAACGGACTCGGTCAGAACAGTCCAAAACGGGTTGGAGAGCCGAACCGACTATACGTATGACGAGCGGAGCGCCATGGCCGCTTCACCAGCAAAAATAACCGAGTACGGTTCCAACGGCGCCAACCGTATCGTCCAGACAGATTTCGCATTCCAGAACTACCCTGGGATGCTCGAGTCCCAGCCAGACAACCCCCACCATTTGTACCTTCCGGTCTATGAAACCAGGGTATACGACACATTTGAAACTCCGGCTTACCTCTACTCCTTGTCGCGTACGAGCTATTGTAAGTATACCGCTGCCGGGGACTGCTTCGATGCAAGCGGCATCTACTACCGCCCATTTGCCGAGTACTCATGGCAAAAGAAGGACTCGTCACTTTTCAGGGAATCTGATCTGGTGAAGACATCAGAGAACACAAAATTCGACAATTTCGGGAATGTCATAGAATTCAAAGACGCAAAGGCGATCCAGGACAGTTCGCCACCATCCAAGGCATATTTCAGTGACAATACCTACGGAGAATGTTCCCAGACCGGTTTCCTCTATAGCCACACTTTGCTTACCTGCACCGAGAACCCGTTTGGGCAACTTACGAAATATGCCTACAACCAAAACAACTTCTACGGCCTTGTCACAAACATTATCGGCCCCAATTCTCAGGAGTCACGCTTCGCCTACGACCACAAGTTCCGACTGAAATACGAAGCGCCGCCCGCACCTTTTGGCAAGGACCCGTATTCCACGAAGGTGCACTTCTATAGAATGTATTCTGAAACAAGTCAGCCGCTCTCCCTTGTCAACCTCAACGAGGTCAACAATTCGCAGCTTCTCAAGTGGAGCATTTATGCGAATTACCGCACGTGGGTGAATACGTCGGCCAAATTCGACGGCCTGGGACGCAACTTGCGCAACGTACTGGCGGACCCCAACGGTCCGGACATAATTACTGAAACCTCGTATCACCCTCTCCTTGGGCTGCCCGAGCGCTCCTACCTGCCGCGGCTTGAGTCGGATCCGCTTGATCCGGCGAAGAGCACGCTTTCCGTCTTCCGCAAGGATCCCCTCGGGGCCGTGCGCTATTCCGTGCCCGTCGGCGTGACTCCGACTTGGTCCATTGCGGAATCCTTCTCGCGTTCGGCAACCGGAAACTCTTGGATTCCCTTGTACATTACCGCCACGTTTTCCGTCACCAAGCCGGGCTATTACACGGTGTCGTGCACGAGCTCGACCTTGGATGCGTTTCTGATGGATGGAAGCAACTTCAACGGGCTAGTGCCTAATTATCCCGGCGACGACCCGCTGTTGTTCCGGTGCCGGGGCTCTTCCGAAGATTACGTGTTTCTGACGACTGACAGAACTTACCTTTTGGGCGCCCTCATGAGCGGCACGATTTCGATAAACGGCCGTTACCTGCCCCAGAACGCAGCATATTCGGAGCAGTCTTACGCAGATGCCAATAAGCAGTACTTCCTCGGCATCGGCGTCGACACTGCAGGCAACGTCACGACGGCGAAGTCCGACAAGTTCGGCCGCGTCGTGGAAGTCAAGCGTCTCCTGAACCCCGGAGGCTCGCCCGAGCAGTGGGCGACGACGTCTTCCGCCTACGACATCCTCGGCAGGAAGACCACGGTGACCGACCCCAACGGCCTGGTCACGACGTATTACTACGACAACCTGGGCCGCGTGCGGCGAGTCGAGAACCCGGACATCGGCTATTCCGAATCCACGTACGACAACAACGGCAACATGCTCACGCGCAACAGGAACGGCATAGTGACGAACTACGCCTATGACGCCCTCAACCGCATGACGAAGGTCAGGTATTCCGATACGGACCAGCGCAAGAACTTCTTCTACACGTACGACAATTACGGGCATCCGACGGCGAATCTCACTGGCAGGCTGCACTTCGTGAGCACGCCTTCGACGATCACGGAATACCTGTACGACGCGCGCGGGCAGGTGCGCTCGAAGAAGACTTTCTTCCACGGCTCGTGCGGCTACGGGGATTACGCCTTCGGCTGTCCTGATATCACCGGCGATGGCAAGGTCGACGCTGCCGACCAGGCTTCCCGCACGGCGATGACCGCCTGCCAGTCTGCGCCGATCGCGTCCACGAGCCGCTGCTACAACCCGTTCTTCGACTTCGACCACGACGGGTCGGTTTCGGCGGCGGAAGTCACGCGCTTTGATTCCGCGTTGAACTCGCAGGGTTACAGGCCGAAGACGTGGGAGTTCTTCTACGATTACGACGAGGCCGGCCACAGGAATTCCACGAAGTACCCCAGCCGTTTCGCTTGGCAGTATCCAACACAGCCCGTCCCGTATTCGACGTGGACGCAGCAGTACGACTTGCTCGGGCGCATGCAGTCTTCGGCGATAAACGACCGGAACGGCCAGCAGGCGACCCAGATTGCCTACGCCTACCTGCCGGAGGGCTTGCTCCAGACGGAGACGTATTCCAACGGGGTAGGCGCAATTTTCAGCTATAACCCGCGCTACCTTCTTCGCGAGCAGTATGTCGGGAAGGATGGCCTTGCCATGTTCCAGGAGTCTTACGAGTACGACCCTGCTGCGAACATCAAGTCGCTCTATGTCGGTCCGATTGCGCCGGCCTACAAGGCAGCCGACTTCTACTATGACCAGCTGTACCGGCTGAAGAGGGTGGACAGCCAGACGGTTACGTTGAACGGCGTTCCATCTGACTACTACGGCGGCGACCAGACGTATACCTACGACAGCGCGGGCAACCGGCAGTCTGCGAACATCGCGGGCACGCAATACACCTACCAGTACAACGTGCAGAAGAAGAACCGCCTGGAGAACGACGGCACGTGCTCCTACCAGTATACCTTGAACGGCGAGGTGAGCAGCCAGAATTGCGGCGGCGCCATCACAAGCTTCTATTATGATACGGACGGGAGGCTGGAGCACGTGGCTTACGGGGACGGCGGCTGCGAGCGTTACTGGTACGACGAGGCGGGCAACCGCGTGAAGAAGCAGGAGACGGACGCGGATACGAAGTTCACCTACTACCTGTATGACGGCGCGCAGGTGTTGCAGGCGTTGTGGCACCAGGCCGCGAGGCAGAGCTGCTAGGGGGGGATATTGCTGGTGTCCCGCAGGTTGAGAAAGAAAAAATTTTCATCGGACCTATAATCCAGCGCCGCTTAACCCGCGATTAGCCAGATTCGCTTTTTATTCCGAACACGTCGAAGCGCTTTTTAATCCCTCTTTCCTCTTCTTTACCCGGGGGACTCCACATGCCTGTTCTTGCAGTCATAGGCGCGCAGTTCGGGGACGAGGGCAAGGGCAAGATTGTCGACACCCTCGCCGAGCGGCACGACATTGTGGTGCGCTTCAACGGCGGGGCAAATGCGGGGCATACCATCAAGGTCAAGGACAAGGAAATCAAGCTCCACCTGATTCCGAGCGGAATAGTCCAGAAGCGGAAGAGGAATTTGATTGCCTCGGGGGTGGCGTTCGACCCCATGGTTTTCTTCAAGGAAGTCGAGGAGCTCAAGAAGGCCGGCTACGCGGTCAGTCCCGAAACCCTTGGCGTTGACCTGCGCGCGCAGGTCGTCATGCCGTGGCACCGCATGCTCGACGCCGCGAAGGAAATGGCCTTGCATGACAAAATCGGCACTACATTGCGCGGAATCGGGCCGTGCTACGAGGACAAGGCCGCGCGCACAGGCCTGCGCGTGTGCGACATCATGGACCCCAACGTCATGCAGGCGAAGGTCACCACGCGCTATATGCCCAAGCGCACCCTCCTGCAGAACTACTACGGCTACTCGCTTCCGCCGGAGTTCAACGAGCAGGCAATCCTGGTGGAATACTCGCAGTACGCAAATAAGCTCTCGCCCTACGCCTGCGATGTTTCTGCCGAAGTCGCCAGCGCGGTGGCAAAGAAGAAACGGATTTTACTGGAGGGCGCGCAGGGCACGATGCTCGACGCCAACTACGGCACCTATCCCTTTGTCACCAGCAGCAACACCACGGCTGCTGCAGCGGCAGTCAGCGTCGGCATCCCGGCAAGCGCAATAGGCGAGGTGCATGGCGTCGTCAAGGCGTACACCACCCGGGTGGGCAACGGCCCGCTTCCGACGGAAATCATCGGGCTGCTCGGCGAGAGGCTGCGGGGGCAGGGCCGCGAGTTCGGCACCACCACGGGAAGGCCGAGGCGCGTCGGCTGGCTCGACCTGCCCATGATAAGGTATTCCGCGAGAATCAACGGCTTCACCGCCCTGCATGTAACCAAGCTCGACGTGCTCGCCGGGCTCGAGGAGATCAAGGCCGCGGTGGCCTATGACGTCGGCGGCGAGGAGACGAAGGACTTCCCCGTAATCGCGCTGGATAGGGCCAAGCCCGTCTACCGCGCGTTCAAGGGCTTCGGAGAGGTTTCCGCAAGGGAATGGCGCGCCGCTTCTGCCGAGGGCAGGACCAAGAAACTCCGGGCGCTCCCCCAGAACGCACAGAAATACGTCGATTTCATCGGGAAGGAGGCGGGAGTGAAAGTTTCCTCGGTGTCCGTCGGCCCGGAGAGGGGCGAAATCATTTTTCTATAGGTGGTTTTTCACATGGAACTCGGTTCGAAGATCGCGGAGGGCAAGACCAAGGTCATCTACGCGCACCCGTCCGACGCGACGCTCGCGGTGCTCTTCTTCAAGGACGACATCACCGCCGGAGACGGCGCCAAGCACGACGTCCTCTCGGGCAAGGGAAGGTGCGACTGGGAGACGACGAGGAACGTCTTTTCCTACCTCGAGAAGAAGGGCGTGCCCTCGCACATGGTCGCGGCGCCCGAGGACAACTACCTCGTCGTCCGCAGGATGAAGATGATCCCCCTGGAGTGCGTCACCCGCAGGATAGCCACGGGGTCGCTCGTCAAGCGCCTGCCGTTCCAGGAGGGCCAACGCTTCGACCCGCTGATGTTCGAGCTGTTCCTCAAGGACGACAGCCGCCACGACCCGTTCATCAACGACGGCCACGCGCAGGCCCTCGGCGTCGCCGGCCACGCCGAGCTCCAGGCAATACGCAACCTCAGCCTCCGCGTGTTCAAGGATTTGGAGAAGGCGTTCGCCAAGCAGCATATCGCGCTCGTCGACCTCAAGGTCGAGTACGGCAGGACCGCCGACGGCACGCTGCTCATCGGCGACGACATCACGAACAACAGCTGGCGCATCTGGCCCGGCGGCAGGAAGGAGGAAATGCTCGACAAGCAGCTCTACCGCGACGGCAAGTCCTCCATGGATGCAGTACTGAAGGGCTTTGAGAAGGCCGCCGAGATTACTAGGAAATTCGTCTGAAGAGGTGTACCACATATGGCATCGGGCAACAAGCACAAGGTCGTTATCCTGATGGGAAGCAAGTCCGACGAGGAGCACTCCAAGAGGATTTCCTCCAAGCTTGCCGAATTCGGCGTGCCGTGCGACGTGCACGTATCGAGCGCGCACAAGCAGACGCGCAAGACGCTCGAGCTGGTCGAAAGGCACGACGCCTCGGCCAACCGCGTCGTCTACGTCGCGGTCGCGGGCCGCTCGAACGCGCTCGGCGGGGTGATCGAGGGCAACACCATCAACCCCGTCATCAACTGCCCGCCGTATTCCGAGAAGTACAACGGCTTGGACGTGCTCTCGAGCCTGCGCATGCCCTCCAACATGGGCTGCATGACCGTGCTCGAGCCCGAGAACTGCGCGCTCGCGTGCGTCAAGATGCTCGCGCTGCACGACGCCGAGCTGCGCGCGCGCCTCGAGCAGTACCGCAAGGGCGTCTGACGCCTATCCCCCGCAGCGGTGGACGTGGGGCGTGATGCGGGGCAGCGGGCCCTCGGCGCGCATGAGCATCACCGCGGTGTGCCCCGCGGTCTCCTCCAGCGCCTTGAAGCACTTGTCGGAGACCTCGGCGGCCCCGGGCTGGACCTCGTCGCAGTAGAACAGCTTCCGCCTCTTCGCGCTGACGTGGAAGATGAGCACGTCGCCCTCTCCCCCCTTGGTCAGGAGCACGGGCTTGAGGCCCTTGAGCGTCTTCTCAAGCGTCCCGAGTTCGGGGTGGGTTTCCTTGTCAAGTTTCTCCCAGAGCCCGGGGGAGACCCTCTCGACAGCATCCTTTGAGACGACGAGTATCTTCATGGCGACCGCCGTTCAGCTTACCTCCTTCTGCTCCGGCCTGCGCTCGCCCGCCGACATCTCCTTGGCCGAGGCCTTCCAGACGCTGCCGTACTTCTCCTTGAGCTGCTCCTCGACGTTGCGGTTGCGGTGCAGCGCGGTCTTGATGAACTCGCGCTCGATGTGCTGCGCTCCCTCGGCGACCGCGAAGTCGCCCGCGAGCCGGATGACGCCGCTGAGGTCTCGCAGGCGGAGGGTCAGCGCGTCGCCCATGTCGTCGTTCAGCTTCGCGCGCCTGCGGGCCTCCTCTATCATCTCCTCGGCAGCCTCGAGCGTCGCATGCGGAATCTTGCCGTCCTTGGTGATCTCCTGTGCGATGAACTGCAGCAGCCTGCCGCGGTTTTCGGGAGTGTCCGACATGTGCGTGTCAAGGAGAACCTCGTATCCGCTGCCCGAGATCCTCGAGCGCAGAGGAGGCAGGATGAGCTGCAGGTCGTTGATGTTGCTTGCGGCAATCAGGATGAAGTCGCTCGGGACGTTTTCGACCTTGACGCTCGCGCCCGAACTCTGCGGGTTCCTGCCCACGATGGAATACTTCTTCTCCTGCATCGCGGTGAAGATGTACCTCTGCAGGTACGCCAGCGCGGAGAGCTCGTCGATGAACAGCACGCCCTCGTGCGCCTCGTGCACCGCTCCGGGCACCACGCGCGCGTACGGCAGGACGCCGATCTGCTGGTGGCCGCCGTAGGGGTCGTGCCTCACGTCCCCGAGGAGTTCCGTCTCGCTGGCGCCCGTGGCTTCCACGAAGTTCTTGCGCGAAAGCGGGATGATGACCTTGCGCGGCCTGCGCTGCTTGAGGGCGTCCATCTTCTCGAGCGCCTTCTGGTCGAGGATGCGCACCCTCTCGCCGGCGCGCTCGTAGACTATGACCTCCTCGCGGCCGTCATCGGTCACGCGCGTGGTGTGCACGCGCTCGTTCTGCGAGGGCGGCCGGCTCTCGAACAGCAGGTCCCCGAAGGGCGAGTAGTCGCGGCTGTTCTTGTCGGTGCCGCAGTTTGGGCATGCCGGCTCCACCCCGCGGCTGAGCGCGCCGCATTTCCGGCACCGAAAGCCGAGCCGTTCCGCCACGAAGCCCGGGATCAGCGCGGGTTCGGCGAGCCTGCCCTCGACGGCCTTCTCGAGGCTCTTCTCCTTGGCGATGTCCTTGACGTCGCGCACCTCGACGACGGGGCGCTCGGGGTTCTCTGGGTTGTGGAGCACGGAAACCTCCTGCGTCGGCTTCTGCAGGTGCACCGCGATGCTCTGCGCGATGAGGCTCTTTCCCGTCCCCGGCGGCCCCACGAGGAGTAGGTGGCGCTTCTGCCTTGCCGCAAGCTTCGCTATCTGCACTGCGTTCCGCTGGCCGATCACCTGCTCGAGCGGGTCGCCTGGTATGCTCACGTCCGCAGTCGTCCTGACCGCTTGCGAAAACTCCATTTTTCCCCAACTCTCTGTGGGAACAACGTCTTTAATACTATGGTTTATGCCGCCGCACACCCCGGCACAAATTTATAAACTATGCATCCGTTAAATGCGTGTCATACGCCGAAGGTTTTAGACGAGCATGGGCACAACGGACGAACAACCGCCTGCCAAGGCCGACCCCCTCGCGCCCCTCAAGGGCTTCTATCTTTCTCTCGAGGACAAGTACTACGCCTTCGCGAAATACCTCGAGTCCAAGGGCGTGCCGTTCGCGCGCTTCTTCCTCGAGCCCATAGAGAAGAACGGCATCCCGTCCTTCCCCGTATTCGCGCTCATCATACTCCTCGTCCTCGCGGGCGCGCTGTTCGCGGCGTATGCGATCGCGGTCCCCAAGACCGCTGCCCTCTCCGTGCGCGTCGTTTCCGAGGCGGGCGTCATAGACGGCGCGCAGGTGAGCGTCTCGGGGCAGGGCTTCGCCAAGTCCGCCGCCACCAAGGCCGGCGTCGCGGAGTTCGCGGGCCTGCCGCGGGGCCAACGCGCGAAGCTCTCCGTCGCAAAGGAGGGATACAAGCTTGTCGAGCAGACGATAGTCATCGGGGACAGGCCGTCATTTTCCTTCAGCCTCGAGCGAGACTTCGCGGCGGTGACGATAAAGGTTTTGGACTTCTCCAACAGGCCGGTTTCCCTTGCAGACGTGGAATACTCCTTCGACGGCACTCCGCATTCGCTGACTTCCGACTACGAGGGCAGCGCCGAGTTCTCGGTGCCCGGGGGCTCGCTCGTCTCGGTCACCGCGAGCGCCGAGGGCTACGAGGCGAAGTCCATCTCGTTCACGGCCGCCGAGGACACGACGAAGAGGATTGTATTGCGCGCCACTTCCGTCAACCCGCCGATTCCTGGCCCTGAAACGCCAACGGACTTCGCGCTCCTCAAGGTCAGCGTTGAGAACGCCGAGGGCAACGCCCTCGAGGCAAGGATCGCCGTCCGCGACTCCTCGACGAACGCCCTGCTCGCGGAAGAGGACACGCTATTCGGCTCGGCGACGTTCACGACGATGAAGGTCGGCACAGAGGTCCGGATTTCGGCGGAGTCCGACGGATACCAGCAGGAAAGCCAGGTGCTGACGCTGACGCGCAACGACGAAATCACGATTGTGCTCGAGGAGGAGCGCGAGACCGGCGCGACCACTGTCATCTACATTAAGGACGCGCAGGGCAAGGCGCTTCAGGCCGCGCACGTCGCGATCATCTACCCCGGCGAGGGCTCAAGCAACTACACCGTCGTGAAGGAGGCCCGCGACGCATCCCAGCTCTCCGCGTCGCTGCATCCCGCGGGCATCTACTACGCCGTCGCCTCCAAGCCCGGCTACCTCCCGCAGAAGACCCTGAGGTTCTACGCGGGCGAGTCCAAGACCATCACCCTGCAGAAGACTACAGCCGACAACTCCGCATCCCTCAACCTGACCGTGAAGGACGAGGACGGCAGGGTGCCTTCCCAGCAGGTCGCGCTCGCTTTCTTCGACGGGGACGGCGACTGGGTTCCGCCGTTCGACGCCAAGGCAGTTTCCGGAAGGGCCGCAGTCCGCGAGCTCAACCGCCAGTCGTACACCGTCCGCGCGTCCTTCCAGAGCCTCAGGGGCAGCGTCGTCGCGGACCTCTCGGACGGTTCAGCGGATGCCAACCTCACGCTCTACTACCCCCGCGGCACGCTGAGGGTCGGCGTCAAGGAATGGGGCACGGACTCGTCCATCCGCAGCTTCAACGCGACCGCCTATTTCGAGAAGTCCTTCCGAAACGGTTCCGCGGCGGGGTCGTGCGCAGCGGCGAACGCCGACACGTGCGACCTCGAGCTGCGCATCGACAAGGCCTACAACCTCACCGTCAGGTCGCCGCTCTACAAGCCGTGGTCGAATCCCGTCGGCATGAACTCCATCAAGGCGAACAACGTCACCGAAATCACGGGCAACATGAAGCTCCTGAGCGACAACTCGATAACCAGCATCCTCTTCGTGGAGGCGCAGGACGCCGGCCTGAACAAGGTCACGCGGCTCGTCTCCGACAGGTCGTACCTCCTCGTGTTCGACGTCTACTTCGTCGACTCCATGCAGACCGGCGGAATCTTCCTCAAGGTCTCGGACGGCAACGGCTCGGAGGTCGCGCGCATCACCAACTTCTCCGCGTCGGAGTTCCCTGATGCCGTGAAGGGCTCGACGGTTCTCCGCGGCGGCCGTTCCAACGCCACAAACGACTCCTCCCTCTGCACCGCTGACTTTTCCGGCAACTCCACGACCTACTCGCTCTCCTGGGCCGACCTCTCCTATTCGCCCTCGCTTACCGGCACGTTCAGGCTCTCGTATTGGATCAAGGTCAGGCCCGAAGCCCGCCAGTCCAAGGCCGTGGTGCTGGAATACCGGTCGTACGCCTTCGACGGCTCGAGGTATTTCCGCGACCCCAACGACGACCGCCTTGGCACTGCATTCAACACCTCCCAGGTTGCATGGTGCTTCGCCTCGACGAACACCCAGCGCCTGAACCTCACGGGCTGCGGCGGCTTCGGACAGGACTGCTGCTCGACGCGCCAGCAGGGAGGCCGCATCGACTCCTGCGACTACAGCTACCAGTGCCTCGCCAGCGTATGCCGCTATCCGACTTCCTGCGGCTCGGCGACGCAATACTGCTCGGACGAGAACGTCTGCTGCGCCGACGGCGGAAGCAAGTCGTGCGCGGCCGCGTCTTCATGCACCACGCAGGCGCAGTGCCTGCCGGAGTGCTGGCGCACCGCGGAAGGCCTCTACTGCGACTCCTCGGGCGCGGGAGCGGTCTGCACTGCAGCGGACTGCGGCAGCCAAGGCAAGCAGTGCTGCGGCGGCATAGGCTGCGAGGACGGCCTGCGGTGCAGCGACACGGACAGCAGCCGCGTGTGCGTCCAGTGCGGCGCTTTCGGCCAGGACTGCTGCGACTACGGCAACCTTCCGGCAACCGCCTGCCTCGACACGCTCCAGTGCGTCGCAAGCAAGTGCGCGCCGGTGACCTTCTGCGGCTCCAGCCAGACAAAATGCCTCGGCGCGACCGTATGCTGCGCCGACCCCGACAAGCTCGGCCAGTGCACCGCGCTCGACGCGTGCACGAGCCAGAAGTTCTGCACGGGCTGCACCGCCGACCAGTACTGCGACGCCTCCAACCTCAACCCCAACTCCATTCCCGCATGCAGGGACTGCGACGAGCGGCACTGCACGTTCGGCGAGCCCGGCGGCCGCTGCAACCCCGCAAGCGAGCAGCCCTGCACGTCGGCAACGAACGTCTGCGTGGCCGTCAACGGCAGCAGGTTCGGCGTTTGCGAGCCCTGCGGCACGGAGAACCAGAAGTGCTGCCCCCAGGGTACATGCTCCAACAGCCTCATGTGTTCCGCACAAGGCACATGCTTCAAGTGCGGCGCGGCAGGCGAGCCCTGCTGCACTTATTCCTCCGGCTCCGGCCCAGCGTGCCTCGGCGAGCTTGCCTGCAAGTCCTCGCAGAACGGCAGGACGTGCGAGCCCCCGACGGAATGCGGAAGCGATGCCGTGCTCTGCACCGGCGACACCACGAAGTGCTGCGTCGAACAGGACGGCACCGGCCTGTGCGTAATCGAAATCGACACGTGCCCCCGCGACACAATTGAGAACGACTGCGGCTCCTGCCTGCCGACGCAATACTGCGACGCCACCGAAATCCCAGCGCAATGCAAGGAATGCAGCACGGCCCCGTCGAAATGTCCGGGCTACTGCAACGACAACGCCGGCGTGTCCTGTCCATCGGGCCAGTACTGCGACGCGGACATCAACGCAGGCGGCGGGGGCAAATGCGAGCCCTGCGGAGGCTACGGCCAGCACATCTGCAACGGCGCCCAGCAGTGCCAGCAGGGCCTCGAAACCTCCGGCTTCTACTGCGTCAAGCCCGTGCTCTGCAACGGCGTCCTCTGCGGGCAAGGCGCGGTGTGCTGCGCGGACGCGAGCCCCGCGTCATGCCAGCAGGCCGCGCAGTGCAGCAATCCGGTATCATGCGCCAACCTTCCCGCGGACAGCTTCTGCAGCGTCACCGGCACGGACGCGCGGCCGGTCTACTGCGGTGACGTGGAGTGGACCGATGCGATCCGCAGGCTTTGCCAGGGCTTCTGCGACGAGGCGCATGCGACGTGCGCCGCGACCGAGACCTGCGACCTTGTCCAGCACGTCTGCAGGACGAGCACGGGCGGCTTCGGCCAGCCCTGCAGGGACACCTCGGACCCCTGCGACGCGAACTTCCAGTGCATCACTGACGCGAACCAGAACCGCATATGCTCCTACCCGACGCTCTGCAGCGACGACGAATGCGTCGACGACGAGGTGTGCTGCGCGTACGGCGCGCTTCGGGGCTGTACTTCCGCTTCATCATGCACGACTTCCGCTGAATGCACGCCCGCGTGCGACCTCCAGCACGTCTGCGTCTCCGGCGAGGGCGTCGACCCCTACTGCGATGCCGCCTCCGACCACTGCGGCGCAAGGGACCTCATGTGCTGCAGCGGCGTGAGATGCAACGCCGGACTTGCGTGCGTGGCGGACGCGTCCGACGGCTCGCTTTCCTGCCAGAACTGCGGCGGCGTTGGAATGTCCTGCTGTTCCTACACGCCCTCCAATCCCAAGGCAGCCTGCGGGAGCGGCCTCCAGTGCCTCTCCGGCTCCTGCCAAAGCGCGACATACTGCGGCTCCTCCGGCAACCTCTGCGAGGGCGCGACGGTATGCTGCGCCGACGTTGGCGCAAACCAGGGCAAATGCGTGCTCGACTCCCAATGCACCAACGAAGTCTCGTGCGCCGGCGGATGCGAAGACTACGAATACTGCTCGGCAGTCGTGCTTTCAAACCCGCAGTGCCGATTGTGCGACGAGGGGCACTGCCCCTTCGGCGGCCCCGGTGAGTTCTGCGACCCCGACAGTGTGCAGCCGTGCAGGTCCTCAAACAACGTCTGCGTTCCGGTCGAAGGAAGCGGTTTGGGAACATGTCAGCCTTGCGGCGGTGAGAGCGAGATAGTCTGCGACGGCGGGGTATGCAACGCCGGACTCGTCGCCCGCAACGGCAGGTGCGCCTTGCCGACGCCTCCCTGCGGGGGATTCAACGAAGCCTGCTGCTCCAACAGAATCGTGAACGGCGCGAACGACCCCTGCGACTCATTATTCCAGTGCATCGGCGGCACCTGCTGGTACCCGACGCTCTGCGGCTCCGACACCTGCGTCGACGACGAGGCGTGCTGCAGGACCGGAGGGACCAAGGCGTGCGTGCCAGCAGCGCAATGCTCGGCCTCCGCGGAATGCGACCCGAGCTGCGTCGGCTCCGCGCAGGACCTGCGCTGCGTCTCGCCTCTGACCACGGAAGGCGGCTCCTGCCGGCAGTTCGAGTGCGGAACTCTCGGCAAGCCGTGCTGCGCGGGCGTGACGTGCACCGGCGGCCTCGCGTGCAGCACGGACTCCGACACCTGCGTCTCCGCGGGAGCCTTCGGCCAGTCTTGTCGGCCCCCGACCAACCCCCAGACTTTGCAACAGGCGTGGAGCGCGTGCGACACTGATATGACGTGCGTGGAGAACCGCTGCGCCGCGCCGGTGTGGTGCGGTTCAACAACGCCCGCGTGCCAGGGAAGGACGGTATGCTGCGCCGACTCGGGCGCGAACCGCGGCCAGTGCGTGCTCGCCTCGCAATGCAACGAAAAGAAGTCGTGCGCCGGCGGATGCCAGCTCGACGAATACTGCGATGCAACCAACCTCAACATCCAGCCCTACTGCAGGAAGTGCGATGCGGCACACTGCGTGATGGGCGGGAGCGGCCAGCTCTGCGACCCGCGCAATTCGCCGGCATGCGACGCCGGCAACCTCGCGTGCATCAAGGGCCCGAGCCTTCCCCCGGTCTCCTCTTTCGGCAGGTGCCAGGAGTGCGGCCGCGACGGCAAGGTCTGCTGCGACGGCAACTTGTGTGCCTTCAACTTCACTCGCGGCGAGCTCTTCTCCTGTGACCTCTCGAACACTACCTTCGACTACCTGCAGAACGACTACGGCGCGTGCAGGGCCTGCGGGTACTCGGGCCAGCCCTGCTGCCCTCCCTCTGACGGGGGCGAGGAGTGCTTCGGCACGGGCCTCATGTGCGACGCCGGCAGCTGCAGGACAACCGACACCGTCTGCACCGGGGGCAACTGCATCACCCTAACCTACAGCCAGAAGCAACAGTGCCCGCGCGCCCCGCCCGACGACACGGACTGCCGGACATTCGGAAGCCGTCCGGCTGGCTTCACCGTCAACTCCACGAAATACTGCGACGAGAACGAGTGCACCGATAGGGACATGTACATCAACTACCTCGTCCGGCCGAACGGCAACTACTTCAACTACCCCGCCGAAATCACCATCAAAATCCCGTTGAACTGGAACAACAACCTGCTCTTCAACCGCGTGCAGTTCGCCGGAGGCGGCACCATGGACCTCGGGCGCCAGCCGAAGACGAGCATCGTCATCCCCATCGAGAACGCGGGCCAGTACGACCGTTTGAGCGGCAGCATCCGCGCGACGCCTTGGGAGACCGCGGACCGCGTGCCCGTCTCCGTCGGGCTGCGCACCGGCAGCCTTTCAATCGAAGCCGGCTCCTGGTTCAAGCTCACGCCGGGCACGCCCGCGCGAAACCCCGGCGGCCTCACCGACTACCTCTCCTGCAACTTCGTCAACCTGAGGCTCGAGACCGGGCCGCGAGGCCAGTACATCAACTCCTCATGCAACAAGCTAGTCTTCCAGGTGGACAGCTTCTTCCCAGCCGACGCCATCCCGGCCGACTTCTCCGACCTGAGGGCCAAGCGCTGCACTACCTTGAACGTGCAGGCAACGGACGACAGCGGGCGCGACTTGAAGACGTGCTTCAACACAGCAGACTCGCCGGGCGGCGACGCCGTGCGCTTCAACCCGAACCTCGCCGGCTGCCCGCTCCAGCCAAGGGGAGTTACGACGCCAGTCGTCGAGACCGGCAGCATCAACTTCACGTGCCTGAACGCCCCGAATTCTCCGCTCGTCATGAAGTTCGAGGTCAGGCCGCCGACGCTCACCGAGAAGGCAATAGACTTCGCCGCCATGCCCTACCGCAAGTCGTACGCCGGCGAAGAGCAGCGGCCCTACACCTACTACAAGGGCATCGATTTCGACTCGTCGCCGGCGCGCCTGCTTTACGCCGTGAACAACAAGCACCCGGACCTGCGCAACTCCTACGACGAGCTGTCCGTCGGCCTCTATTCGGGCGCGACGTTCGTCGGCCACCCCGTGATGACGCGGAACGACGACGTCAAGCTCGTCGCTTGGGACTCCAGCGCCGACCCGCGCCCCGTCGGCCTCTACGCCAACCCGCAGGACAACTACCCGCGGCCCGAGGACCTGCTCGTCGGCGAAGTCAGCAAATCCGGCTACGGCGGGCTCGCAGCCGACATCGGGCTCAACGCTGTCATGAACGCGGACCGCTTGGAAACGCCCCTGCCGCCGGAGCGCACTACCGTCTACAGCCCGGGTGGCACGCAGTGCGGTTCTCGCTATACGCCCGGGGATTGCACTGGCTTGGGCAAGGTCAACCGTGACGCCCCCGCGTGCCCTGCAGGTTTTGCCCAGGAATCGGTTATGCAGCTCGACACCTTCTATTGCGAATGGGTTGGCAACATGTGCCAGACCAAGTCGGGCGTCCTGCCGAAGTACGATTACAGCCGGACGTGCATCAAGCCTAGGTCCGTGCTGGTGATAGATCCGGAGAGCTACGTCAAGAACGTGATGGACGGCTTCCGCGCCAAGGCCTCGCAGATCGCGCAGAAGAGCGCCTTCCGCAGGAGCTACAACACCGCGAAATACTGCCTCAAGCAGAGTCCGACGCAGGAGGAATTCTCCGACCCTGCAGTCTGCAGGGACAACGAGGGCGACTGGGTGACGATAACGCCCATCACCACCGAGACCGAGATGCAGTGCCGCTTCTGCTACGACGTCTCGCCGCTGAACGAGTGGGGCAGCCCGGCCGGCGCCCTGCAGGTGGACTCCTGCGACGCGCGCTGCCAGCCCGACGAATCCGAGGACTGCATGGCAGTATCCCCCGGCACCGGCGCTTACACCGGCTTCTGCGCGTCGCTGGAAGACGGCGAACAGTTCACGAATTCGACTGGCATCACATTCACGTGCTCGGGCGACGGCTGCCTCTATGCCTGCTCGCCCATGCTCGAGGACTTCAACACCGCGGGAGACTACTGCGGCACGGATTCCGAGTGCTCGTCCTGCCCTCCGGAAGGCGTCAAGACCGTGACTGAAGTCATCGGATACACACAGGACACTCCGTGCGACGGGGACACGCTCTCCTGCATTTTCGAGGTCCGCCAGAGCCTTCCGCCGGGCCAGCAGCTCAACCCCGGCTCGCCGTACAAGTATTTCGTTCCAAGCATAAGCAACAACCCGTTCCAGTTCAGCATAGTAATGCAGGCCAGCGGCGACGCGCTCTTCAACTACATGCCCGACCTTGCCTCCCCGTATTCCAGCGACGTGGCGCAGACTGTCGAGGAAGACCCGCTGTTCGGGCAGGCGTGCCAGGTGAGGAACGGGGCATTCCTCCTTTCCAGCAGGACGACGGACGGCTCCACTTGGAAATACGACTCGACGAACTTCTTCCACGTCCAGCCGCTCATGCTCTCGAACAGCTACCCCTGGCCCGACCTCCAGCGCCGCTGCGGCGAGACGCCGGCGTGCAACCTCTTCGACCCGCGGCAGGTCTTCTACGCCGAAGGCGCCGACCGCAACAAGTTCGGCTCGTACCTTCCGGACAACGCATTCAAGGCGGACAAGATTCGCGGCCACTGCCTGGCGTGGGAATGGCCCATCGTGCCCGACTACGAGGGCGAAAACCACGAAGTAAGTCATCCAGAAACCGATGGAGACCAATTCGAGAAATTGCATACTCATCCGGCAAATTCCGACTGGCGAGGGAAAGTCCTGAATGGAGTTTCTGATGGATTAGGGCAATCTGCTCTAAGTGGTGACGGTTGGGATGGTGGCCCGGACTTCGTAATACTATCAGTTACCCAAACGACACCCGCGCAATTCCTTGGAGCCTACCTAGCGAGGGTTGCCCACGCTGGCAGGAGCGGAGGAAACTGCGGACTAACTGGTAAGAAAACCCGCGCGGCTGCCTTCGACATAATTCTTCCATATGACGTTAACGAATATCCGCGTGTTTTCGATTTCGTACCTCCTGCCGAGAATTCTTGGTGCCACAACGGGCATAATGATTGTGGCTGGAATCCATGTTGCACCATTTCCGTCCTTGGAAAAGACAAGTATAAGATTCACTATGCCTATGATGGATTCGATCTTTGTTGGCGGCCTTAGAACAAACTCTTGCCCTCGTCGTCGGTGAGCGAGTCCAACTGCGAGTCCCCGCCTTCCGCCGCCTGCCCGCCCTCGCCGCCGGCAGCGGAAGCGTCCGCGCCTCCAGTCCCGCTGAATCCCTCCGAGGAGAACATGCCCATCGCGCCGGCAAGCTCCGCGTTCGCAATCTGCGAGTGCATCTCGGAAGGCGACTCCACGATCTTCTGTATCGCCTCCGCGAGGAAGGAAAGCCTTTCCTTGGTCAGCTCGCGCAGCCTCTCCTCGTTGTCGAACTCGGCGTCGCTGACGACCGCGACGAACACGAAGCGCTTCTCCTCGAGCTCGACGTCAATAATCTTCTCCTCGATGAGCCTTATCTCGTCGAAGTCCTCGGGCACCGCGGTCAGGAACACGATGACGGCGTCGCAGCCCTTGCCGAACAGCAGCTTGGCGCACAGCGGAATCTTGAGCAGGTGCGGAGTGGTCAGCCTCTCGAGCTGCACGTTCGGAATCTTCTCCCCCAGCGCGGCTGCCGCGGAGTCGAAGACGTCCGCGAAGTTGAGGATCGAGTCCACGAAACCGAGCTTCATCGCAAAGCACCCGGTTCACGAAAGCGCGGGGCGGTTAATAAATACTGCAGAACCTCGGGCGCTGGCGGCGTTTCAGCGCCTACGCAGCCTCGCCAGTTCCCGCGACCTTATTGAAGCGCGTCCTCGTTCACCGGATTCCCTTGCCTTCTCCCTCAATTCCGAATGCGTCGGCCGCTTTCCTTCCCCGGAGAACAGCCTGGCGAGGTCGACGGAAACAACCACGTGCGTCCCCATGGTGGTCTTTTTCTCGCCCTTGTACGGTTCCTGGATGCCGACCGCCATCAGCCTTCCGGCCTTAACCGCGAGCGCACCGTACGGCGTCTTGGTCCGCAGCCCCAGCCCTGCTTCGGGGACGACCATCACCCTCGGCGGCCCGCGCCCTCCCTTCGCTCCCATCAACACGAACGCCCTTGACGCCGCAAGCGACGGGTCCTCGCTTTCCGTGTTGACCGAGCCCTCTATCTTGAAGCCGGCAGGCAGCTTGAGCCCTGCCTTGGCCTTCCAGATCCTTTCCTCCCCGCGGCGCAGCCAATCGTATAAAACGCCTTCCAGTTCCGCGTTTCTCCAGCTTGCCCTCGCCCCGACGTCGAGGCCGGCAGTCCTCTTCCCTTGCGAGTCGCGGTAGCCTTTGCCGCGCACGCCGATTTCCGCCTGCACTCCCCGGCCCAGGCCAATCCCTTGCAGCGTCAAACCCAGCTTGGCAAACCCCGTTTTTCCGCCGAGGTTCCTCAGTCCCGCGGTGCCTGCAACGCCGCCCGCGTTGAGCTTCGGCCCCTTTTCCCCCAACCGCGCCACCGGCACGGAAAACATTAGCTCGCTGACCTGCAATTCCGTGTCCACAGTCCTTCGGGGGCCCATGGGAATCTCGAGCGGCAGCCGGAAGGCGTACATTCCGGCGCTCGTGCCTCGGTAGAACGGCCCCGGCGGAACCGCCTTGGCCCCGCTCGGCACGAGCGCGAGAAGGGGAAGCGCGGCAACAGGAAGCAGGAAACGGAATTTGCCTTTCACTGGCATTCGCATGCACCCTCTAGGGCTCACGCTCGGATGCAATAAAAAGCATAGCCCCGAGCGGATTCGAACCGCTGTCTCAGGCTTTCCCCAGCGCGCACACCGAAAGAAGGCGCACTGCCAGAGGCCCGCATACTTGACCGGCTATACGACGGGGCTGCAGACGTGTTTTCTGCGTTTCCGGATTTAAAAAGGGGCGGGGCTTTTTAAACGATGAAAGGCATGAGGGAAGCCATGGCCATCCTCGACGACTTCCGGGAAAAATACGGGGAGCTAGCCGAGTACTTCGAGGAGAAGGGCTGGCCCTCGCCCCTGCTGGTTATCGGCGCGCTGCTCGTGCTCCTGCTCGCCGCGTCATACCTTCTGTTTTTGCAGCCGCAGAAGCAGAGCGTCTCCATATCGCTCAAGGACAGCAACGGCAACAACCTTGCCGGCCTGCGCGTGCAGCTCTTCGACGGCGACAAGCAGGTGGGCGAGAAGGTCAGCGGCGACGACGGCCGGGCATTCTTCCAGGACGCGCCCAAGAGCGGCAAGCTGAGGGTCAAGGTGACGGACCCGAAGGACGCGTTCCCCGAAACGTCGCAGTCGGTCAGCGGCGGCGAGACCGTAATCCGGCTGCAGGCCTCCGAGCCCCCGGAGACCACGACGGAATACGTCACGGTCTCCGTAGCGGACTCTTCGGGCCGGGCAGTGTCCTCCGCCTCGGTCGTGATGCGGTTCGACGACGGCACCGAGCAGCAGTCGGTGACCGCCTTCGACGGCCTCGCGTCTTTCGCCCTCTCCGAGATCCCCCCGCACGTCACCATCGTCACGACAGCTTACGGCTTCAAGACGCTCACCTCCAGCTACTTCGGGTCCGAGATACGTGAGCGCGGCGGCACGATCATCCTGCAGCTGCAGTCCAACGCGGAGCAGGACAACGCCGACCGCGACGGCGACAACAGCCAGCCCTCTTACGGCTCGGTCCTGGTAAGCGTCTCCTCCTCGCAGGACGGCTCGCCTGTGAGGAACGCCCAGGTGGCCCTCCTTGACGCCTCCACATTGCGGCCGTTCAAGAACCTGAGGACGGACGACCTCGGGATTGCGCTGTTCGAGAACGTGAAGATCGGCAGGGCATTCATTGCGCAGGTGTCGGAGACATCGAAATTCGTGGGCGCCTCCGCCGAGGAGCAGGCAGTCTACTCCGCGGAAGAACCGCTTGACCTCCCGATTTTCCTGGACGAGAAGCGCCAGGGCATATACCTAGCGTTCAGGATAGTCTCCGAGTCGGACACCGCAGTCGAGGGCGCCGAGGTCGTCGTCTACGACGCCAAGGGCAAGCCAGCAGACCGCCAGTTGTCCGACGGGGAAGGCATGGCGTCTTTCACAGTCGCGAAGGACAGGGAATACTACGCGACGGCATACTCGGACGGCTACCTGCCGGCGTCGGGCATGTTCTCGCCCTCCATGGACGCGCAGAAGGTCCGGCTGGTTCCCGCGACCTCGGAGAACACCGCGCTGATCACGGTCGAGGCCGAGGATGATGTCGGTCCCGCTGACCGCGCAGACGTGCTGCTGTACAACGAGGACGGCTTCCCGCTCGGCCTCCCTTCGGAATACGCGCGCGCGGACGGCAGGGCCGAGTTCGGCGCCCCCCTCGAAATCGACGGCCGCCCCTACTCGCTCTACGCCAAGGCCTCCCGGTACGACAAGAGCGGCGAAAGCGCCCGCGTCGAGGCCGGGGACGGCGTCGTGCTTTCCGTATTCCTCGACTACGCGCCGGCGGTGCTCGAGGTCGCCCTCGTAGATGCCGGCACCGGCGAGCCGCTCGCCAACGGCTCCGTCTCCGTCGTCGGTTCCGGCGGGGAAATCCTCGCCGCGTGCGAATACGAGGGCGTGAACTGCACGTTCAAGGTCCAGGCGATGCAGGAACTCCGCGTGATTGCCTCCGCCGAGGAATACCATCAGACGTCCTCCGCGGTGATGACCTTCGACGCCTCGGAAAGGCGTTCCGTGACGCTCCAGCTGGTATCGCTGTCGGACGCGCGCAGCGTCAGCGCCAAGTTCCTCGGCCTGTGGAACGCGCAGGGCGAGGTCAAGGAGGTGGGCAACGCGGACTATTACACCGCAAAGTTCCTTCTCACGTCCCCTTCTATCGCGAAGAACGTGGGGCTGCACGTGCACGTCGCCGGCGGCGGCTTCGCGTATTTCCCTGAAGCGCCCTCCATCGAGGGGGTGCTCTTCTCCTCTTCGGAATACTCCGAGGGCTCTTGCTATGCCACGACGGCCAATTCCTCGGGGCTCCGCTCCATAGACGTAGTCTATCCCAAGGGCTTCGCCGGCTCGAAGGAGATCGCGCTCAAGCTCTATATCGCCCCCGACGCCCCGGCGTCCTCGGCGTTTTCGTTCAACTACAAGGGCTACGCGGTCCGGGACGGCGTGCTGGCGCTCTCCCCCGAGCTCGAATCCTATGACGACGTTTACCTTCCCGCGACCACGGAAGGCCTCGTGCGGTCGATGTGCCAGTACAAGGATTCCGTTTCCCAGGTGAAGGTCACCGCCTCGCCGCTGGTTTGCGACGAACGCGCGCTCTTCTGCCGCAAGCTCTACCTGAAGTCGGGCTCGACGGTCTCGAAGTCTTCAATAGAGGTCGCCAAGGGCGCCGAGTTCTCGCTCGTCTACGACGTGCTGTCGCAGGAGGCCATCGACTCCATTGGCATCCGCACCGCGCATTCAGAATTCACGGGCTCGTCATCCATGGACTTCGCCAGTGACGAGGGCGACGGCGGTTCGGCTGAGACCGTCGCCTCGGAGCAGCGCCTGCCGGTGAACATCGAGGCAGGAAAGCGCACGGGCGGGGCGCTCAGCTTCAAGGCTGCAAAGGCCTCGCTCTCCTCCGTCCTGCAGGTTACCTTCTATTCCGAGAACGACCAGCGGAAGTTCGATTTCAACATACGGATCACGGGCACCAACGCGTTCAAGCGCTCAATCACCCCCGAGCGCGTCGAGGCAGGCAAGGCTGCCAAGGCCAAGGTGCGCCTGCTCGACGAGGGCAACAACCCCGTGGAGGACGCGCTTGTGACCCTCTTCGACTGCGAGGGCGCGCCGCTCAACGCCGAGGAGCCCCAGCTGCAGGGCGACGGCTCGCCCGAGTCGGGCGCACTCGGCTCGTACTCCCTGCCGTTCACCGCAATCACCCTCGGCAGGATCGGCGTGCGGCTCGAGCACAAGGACTACAAGTCCTCCGAGTCGTGCTCCATCGAGGTCACGCCTCCCGAGGACAGCCTCGAGGCCTCGCCGGAGAGCATCGAGTTCAAGGGCAAGTCCGACAACCTCGACATAAAGACCGTCACCTTCTCCTCCTCGCTGGACACCCCGAGCAGGCTCGACCTCTACTCGATCTGCCTCTCCAACAACGTCCCCGTACTCACCGTCATACCCGTTTCCTTCTCCTCGTTCGCGGACTCCGCGAGCGCCGACGTCGAGGTGATCCCGAACACCACCGCGCGCACCTCCTGCCAGATAGTCGCGACCCAGCGGATCTCCTCGAAATACACGCTGACCGCTGCGGTCGGCGTGCGAATAGACGTCAAGTCCCCGACCGTGGACGAGATAGAGCACCCGTCCGTAACCCCATCTCCCACGCCCACTCCATCATCCCGCCCGCCGATCCCGTCCGTCGTCTACCTGACTCTGGACGCGTACGGCTCCGCGGAGGCATACTACTCCCTGCCCATGCCCGGCGCGATAGACTCGTGCACGCTCAAGGGCTCCGACGTCTTCACCGGTGGCACTAGCGTGGAATGCGAATCCGGCGTCATCCACCTCATCGCGGACTACGCCTCCCTCGCGCAAACGCAGGGAATCCGCGAGACCGGCAGGCTTTCCGTGAAGACCGACGAC
Organism: Microcaldota archaeon; assembly: GCA_043806595.1. Lineage (GTDB taxonomy): Archaea > Micrarchaeota > Micrarchaeia > Norongarragalinales > SBBD01 > JAZDGU01. The sequence continues at coordinate 22,534 of JAZDGU010000012.1, read as the reverse complement.
GGCCTCACCCACCTTTTCACCGTAATCGTCTACCGCAGGGGCGTGCCGACCCCGACTCCGACGAACACCCCTACTCCATCTCCGACACCGACAATCACCCCCGGGCAGTGCGCGCGCAAGTCCTGCCCGCGCGGCGGCACCTCCCTCCAATGCTGCGATGACGATTACAGTGCGGACTTCTCGCGTGCCGAGTGCAATTCCCGGCGCGCGTACGCCTATTTCGTGGAAGGCGCCTCCCTCGACGACGCGTGCTCCATGGCGGTGCCCTCGTGCGTGCTCTCCGCGGACCCGCAGGTGGTTTCCGCCGCGGGGGACGTCCAGATTTCCGCGACGTACAACGACCTCGACTTCGCGCCGAACACGATTTCCGTAAGCTGCGGCAACGGTCGCACCGTCAACCTCGTGCCGTGCCAGGAGACCACGGGAAGCTGCACGCAGGCCTGCTATTACTCCGAGCCCGGCGTGTACGAGGCGGTCGCGACCGCAGGCGAAACCGAGTGCATGAGCGTGCAGGTCGAGTTCCTCTCCGGCTCCGGCGGCGCGACCCCGACGCCCACTCCCTCCCCTACGGCCACTGTCGGCCCCAACCCCAACATTCAGTCGCCAGTGTACCTGTACCTCGACTCGAACGGCTTCGCGCAGGAGGCGCGCTCCTTCCCGCAGGCGGACATCTCCTCGTGCGAGCTGCAGGGCCCTGACGACCTCCTGAACTACGTCATCGCGGACTGCAACGGCAAGACGATACTGCTTTCCGCGGACTACAGCGGCTCGAAGGTCTCCAAGGACTTCCGCGTGCGCGGCACCCTCGCCGTCGCCGCCGGCGACATCGCGAAAAGCTATTCCATAATGGTTTCCGCGGCCAACTTCGACTCCGGCCAGGACCCCTCGGTCGATACCAGCCTGCCGCCGCTTCCCGACCGCATCGAGTTCAACGTCGACGAGCGCAACACATTCTTCGACCCGCTCTACACGTTGGGCGGCCTCGGCGAGCTCGCGACCTCGTGCGCGATCCGCGGCCTCGACTCCAGCTTCAACGCGTGGGTCTCGACGCAGTACTGCAGCGAGGCCGACCAGCGCCTGCAGGTGCTTGGCGACTTCTCCGGCGCCACCTACCGCCAGCTCCTCCGCATGGTCTACGCGAACAACCCGCAGTGCGCCGGCTACTATGGCGCGCCCCAGATGTCCTACGACCCGTACATGCGCCAGCCTTACGACAACTTCGGCGGCTACTCGCCGCAGCCTTACGGCTACGGCTACGCCGACCAGACCGCCCTCCCCGGCTACAACCCGCCCTCTCAATACTACCAATACAACCCCAACTCCGCCTACCCCGAGCAAGGCTTCTACGACCGCTACTACAACTACCCGCCGCAGCTCCAGTATTACAACCAAAACACCGCAGGCCGGCAGTTCTCCGCGCAGTTTTCCACGACGCTTCCCAGCTACTGCGTGCCGACCCCGCTCTCCGGCAACGTCGTGGTGACCCTCAAGTCCGGCACCACCCGCCGCATCCCGCTCATAATAACAGCCACGGGCGCCAACTACGGCCAGATGCCCTTGCCGCAACCGATTCCCCAGCCGCAACAGCAGGCCGGCAGCTACATAAAGTCCCCGCTTACCGTCACCATAGACCCGTACACGCTTAGCCGCTGGGCATTGCTGCAGGAGGACTACGAGGGCACGGAATCGCCGCAGTGCGCCATCCGCAGCGACGCCGCTCTCTACAAACGCGTCGACGAGGGCCTCATGCAGCAGAACCAGTACCCCAACTCACCGTACTCCAACCAGCCGAACTACCCGAACTACTGGAACACGCAGGGCTCCCGCGGCTCTACCGGCCTTTCGGGATCCGTTTCCGCGAAGAACATAGTATCCGAGAGCAGCTTCGAGCGCAAGCAGCTCTGCTCGCCCTCCCAAGGCCTGCTAAAGCACGAGTTCGGGGTCAAGCTCTCGAGCGTTACCGCGCGCGAGCTCACGCCGGGCAACCCCTTGAACGCGCCGCAGGAGGCGTTCATCGAGGAGCGCTACTTCCGCACGCAGAACGTCCAGCTGACGCCGATTACCGTCGTCGTCGGCGACAAGGACGAATTCAAGTACGAGCCGATTGACGGCCCGCTGCAGTTCATCGTCACCGGCGGCTCGCCATCCGTCGGCGGCGATGCCGGCGAGTTCAAGCTCGTCTACGACATCTTCGACGGCGACAACTGCCAGATCAGCGGGGTCAAGGACGCTTCCGCGTCCGTCGGCGACATCGCCGGCCAGCCCTCACTGGCAACGCTGGAGGCCTCGCTTGAAACCGGCGACTACGCACTCAATAATGACGGATTCTATCGCACCGCGCGCGTGGAAAACCCCGTCAAGCTCGCGGTTCCGCCGAAGTCCGCGTACGTGCGCTGCGGCACGCGAAAAGGCGGGGTGTCATCAAAGCTCTCCTTCGCCTCGTTTGCGGACGTGAACAATGCGGAAGCCCCCGATGGCGTGCTCAAGGATTACGCCGTGCCGATGGTCTTCGAGAGCTCGTTCGCAAAGCTCTCCAGCGGAAAACGCTACGAGTGCATTGCATCCTCTTCAGGCAGTCCCACTATAGTCTCATTGGTCGAGAACGCAATCGGCAACGAGCCCGACCCCGCGAAGGCATACGAAGCGTACGGCTGCAAGGTCGACACCGCAAGCGGCAGGCTCGTCGTCAACCTCGACTACGGCAAGCTCGCCACCAAGGCCGGCAAGCCGGCTTTGGAATCCTTCGAGGACCAAGTCACGCTCTCGGTTGCTGTCGTGACGCAGAGCCCGGCCTCCTCCCTCAAGTCGAACAAGGCGTATGAGATCCGGCGCGAGCTCGGCAGCGTCAGACTGACGGTGACGCGCAAGCCCGCGGAGGAGAAGTCCGGCCAGGACTACCTGAGCTTGACCTTCAAGTCCGGCTTCGCTTCCGATACCGATTCCCCGGCGCCGATTACCGTGAATGGCGACGGCAGCTACGGCAACAAGCCACTTGTGATAGTCGCTGAAAAGGGCATCCTGACGTTCTCTCCGACTTTCGCCAAGGACGACGCCGAAATCGCGAAATACCGCTTTGCCGCGGTAGCCCGCATCGGCATCGAGAAATTCAAGGAAATTTCCGCGATAAAGGACCCCTATGAACAAGCATGCCAGATATGCAAGACGCTGGTACTTTTCCGTTACGACCCCCAGGACAAGGAAATCCACCTACGCAACGGCCAGGAACTCTCATGGGACTTCCAGAACCCCGCTCAATGGTCCCTCGAAGGAAAGGCGCTGCCCTTACAGCAGGAGGCGCTGACGCAGGGCGAGCAGCTCGTCATCGGAATCGCCTATTCGCAAGAAGCGAAATCCGGAAAGACGGTTGGTGTAATCCTCCAGTTCGTGCGCGCAAGCGATTTGATTGAAGGCGAGGTTCCGGAAGCCCTAACAGAAGTCATCCGCTACGACGCCGCAGAGAAGGCGTGGTACACTACGGACAAGGCGCTCAACTCCGGCCAGAAGGTCTGGCCCGCAGGCAAAGACGTGCCGGGAGGGCCAGGCAAGACGCCCGCTACCGAGAAGTGCCCGGCCGGCGTCGATGTCGAAAAGCCGACTGGAACCCCGGAGGCGGCATGCAAGCAGTTCGAAAGCCCGATAGAAGCCTCGTACAAGAACGGCGTCCTTTCGCTCAAGCTCTCGCCCGCAAGCGGAGCCGACATGAAGGACTTGCTTGCCAAGGTGTATTTGAACGCGAAAATCCGCCTTGGAGCCTCAGTCGACCTGTACCCGCAAGGTTCTCCGGTGTCCCTTTCATGGGCCCAATGCGAGAGCGGTAAAATATGCCTCGATTTGCCGGGCAGTTCCATCCTATACGACGAGTCTACCGGGAAATGCGGCGGAACTCTCAAGGAGTTCGTCGAGTCCGAAATCAAGAAGAACACGCCCTCGCTCTCCCTCACGCTGAAGGTGGAGAAGAAGTTCGACGCGGAGAAGATACGCCGGGTCGTCGGCACGTGCCCCGCGGTATTGAAGCTTCCCCACACCGAAGTCGGCCCGATTGTCGGAGTCAGGGTCGGCGACGGGATCTATACGTTTGATGTCTCGGCCGAGCGCAGCACCGCAGTGTTCAGCAACGGCTACGGGCTGCGCCTGGAACAGATAATCAAGTCCGGCCCGGCCATCACCGGCATAAAATTGTCCGCGTCCTGCGGCAGCCGCACCGGCCAAAAAACGCTTTCCGTCGGCAGCGTGGACGACTTCCTGCCCGAGAGGCAGAAGACCTGGGAATACGACGGCGCCCTGCGCGTCACTTGGACTGCCGCCAACAACAACGCGGGGACAGTTGCGCTCAAGATGGATTCAATCGGCAGCACGAAATGCCTTGACGGCTCGTCCCCTGCGGAGCCAGTTTCCGATGAAAAAACGGGGGATGGCGATTATTCCGTCAAAATCGATGACATCCTAACGCTGAACAATGGCCTCAAAATCCGCGTCGACGACCTGTCTTTCTTCAATACTTGGGTATTCTTCCACCCGGGGATGAGATATACGGTTCTTTCCAAGGACGGCAAGACTCCTCTCAATGAAGGCAGTGTCGCCGATAACTGGGGGTATAAGGAACAGCTTTGGAAATGGGAAGATGGAACGAGGGTGCGTGTCCGCTGGTTGTCGGGCTTGCCCAATAACAACCGGGCTTGGATACGGATTTCCTCGAGTTAATAGTCGAAATTGTCAGAGATACCCGCGGAGGGTGGTCCTCGCGGTGTCGTAGTTGCTGACTTTCAGGGCCAGGAGGGTCTCGTTCCCGCTCTTGGAGAGCATGAACACGTTGTTGATGTTCACGCGGTCCTCGGAAAGCGCGCGCGCGATCTTCGCCAGCTCGCCCGGCCGGTCGTTCAGGCGCACGACGAGGACGTCGTTCTCCATGACCTTGTATCCGCTGGTCTCCAGAACTTCCCTGGCTTTCGGCGCACCGGTCACGCACAGACGAACCACTGCGATGCTGTTCGCCGTCTCGGTGGAAAGCGAGTTGACGTTGATGCCGTTGCCCGCAAGAAGCTCGGAAATGTCCGCGAGCAGTCCCACTCGGTCCTTCGCCACGACAGTAATCTCGCGCATGCCAACCTCACCCCCTTGCCGCGATTGACCCGCTACCGGATTTGCCTCCCTTGCACGCATGCCCGTAAGCGCGCCCCCTTTAAAAATGTTTTTAAAAAACCGATGATTAGTCCATTTTCCAACAAAGTGTTTTCTCACATGGGTAGAGATGGCCCGCATGTCTTCCACTCCCGCGTCCGCGCCTCCCTCTTTGCCACAAGGAGCTTTTTCGGACGGATTTGCCTCTTTAGCCGTTTTGAATAATTAAGTATTAAATGCTTTCTGTGTTGTCCGAAATTAAACAATCGGACGTTTGGCCGACCGAATTACTGGAGGTCGCACGCATGTATGGGTATGGTGAGTTTCCGCCTTTCGGTCAGACCGCCGGGCGGAATATTGCAGAACGCGGCTTTTCACCGGCCTGCCAGCAGCTTGCGCGCGTTCGCGTTGTCGGAAGTGGTTACCGCGAGGAGGGTCTCGTTGTTCTCGCGGCTGACCAGCATCGCGTTCTCAATGCCGATGCCGTGGTCGGCCAGCCTGCGCGCCACCTTGGCGAGTTCCCCGGGCTTGTCCTTGAGCCTGAGCATGAGCGCCTGCTCGCCGATGACCTTGAAGCCCGCGCCTTCAAGCACGCCGCGTGCGGCCGTGGCGTCCTCCACGAGCATCCTCACGACCGCGGTGCGCGCCGAAGACTCGACCGAGATGCAGTCGATGTTCACGCCCTTGGCAGCTAGCACTTCCGAGATGTCCGCAAGAAGCCCTATGCGGTCCTTTGCGACGACTGTGAGTTCCCTCATGCCCCCACGCCTCCCGGCATTACGTTGTTCGCATTAAAAAAACTTGCCTGCAAACTCCCCGCGTGGCCCCGCCGCCGCGTTCCCCTTGAGCCGCGCGTTCCGGCAGATAGTTATTTAAACCTTTGGAGGCAAAAACTATTCTCTTGCCAACGCGCGCTGCACCACTGATCTGATAGTGATTCGATGGAACCTGGGTTTACCCACGTCTTTCTGGCCAAGCAATCGGTTGCCACGGAGGACGAGGTAAGGCAGGTACTCGAGACCTATGGAATCGACAAGTCCCAGCTTCCGCTCGTCCGCTCCGACGACCCGGTGGTGGCCGCACTCAACGCGCAGGAGGGCGACGTCATTAAGAGCCTGCGCCTGTCGCAGGTCACGCACAAGGAAGAGCAGTACTACCGGCTCGTGAAGGATTAAGGCTCAGTCCAAAAGGGGGGTTTGCCAGCATGTATTATCCCGTCCTGACCAAGGAATATCTGCAGGAGAACAGCCTCGTCAGCCAGTTCATCGAGAGCTACAACAAGTTCGTCGCCGAGGGCATGCAGCAGATCGTGAGCTCGCAGGCGGTGATCGAGCCCCAGGTGGAGAACCTCGTGCTCAAGCTCGGGAAGGTGAGCGTCGGCCAGCCGAGCATCACCGAGGCGGACGGCAGCAGGCGCATCTACTACCCGATGGAGGCGCGCCTGCGCGACATCTCCTACTCCAGCCCGATCTTCCTTGAGATTACCCCTTATTTCAGCGGGAGCGAGGGCCGCACGGAAACGGTCTTCATCGGCGAGCTTCCGGTCATGACGAAGAGCAAGCTCTGCTACCTAAGCAAGATGAGCCGCGACGAGCTGATTTCCGCGGGCGAGGACCCGATGGACCAGGGCGGATACTTCATAATCAACGGCACGGAGAAGGCGCTCATGAGCATCGAAGACCTCGCGCCGAACCGCGTCTTCGTCTCGCGCGAGAAGGAGAACGACGCCGTCCAGGCGAAGGTCTTCTCGACGCGCCTCGGCTTCCGCGGCAGGATAACCGTCGACCGCGCGCGCGACGGCAGGATCTCGGTCACGATGCCCTCCTTCAACAAGAACGTCGAGCTGACGGTGCTGCTGAAGGCGCTCGGGCTGGACAGGCAGGAGAAGGTTTCCGCTGCTTTCAGCGACACGCCCGAGATCTATAACGACCTCATGCTCAACTGGGAGTCGGACAAGGAGATCAAGACGCGCAAGGACGCGCTCGAGAGCATCGGCAAGAAGGCCGCCCCGGGCCAGCCCGTCGACTACCAGCTCAAGCGCGCGGAGCTCCTCATCGACCGCTACCTGCTTCCGCACATCGGCGTCGAGGAGAAGGACCGCATGGCGAAGGCATACTACCTCTGCAGGATGACCGAGCGCGCGATAATGGTCGCGCACCGCAAGCGCAAGGTCGAGGACAAGGACCACTACGCGAACAAGAGGCTCAAGATAAGCGGCAAGCTCATGGAGGAGCTCTTCCGTTACGCCTTCCAGTTCTTCGTCAAGGACGTCGCCTACCAGCTCGAGCGGGCGAACATCAGGCACAGGAAGATGACGCTCTTCACCATCGTCCGGCCGGACGCCCTCACGGAGCGCATGAAATACAGCATGGCTACGGGCAACTGGATGGGGGGCCACACCGGCGTCTGCCAGCCGGTCGACCGCTACAACTTCATTTCAGCTCTCGCGTTCGCGAGGCGCGTCATCTCCCCGCTGGCCAAGAAGCACCCTCACCACAAGGCGAGGGACCTTCACGGCACGCACTTCGGCAGGCTGGACCCCAACGAGACGCCCGAGGGCCCCAACTGCATCACTCCCGACGCCCAGATTCTCCTGGACAACGAGACCGCGGTTTCAATCGGCGCTTATGAGGGCATCTGGGGCAAGGAAATGCTGCTTTCCAGCGACTGGCCGGGTGAGAAAAGGCTTGTCGCCTCCGACATCGGGCGCTACATAAAGCACGATTCCCGGGAATACGACGCCTTCAAGATAACGACGGGCGAAACCGGCCGCGCGATAATTGCGACTCCCGACCACCCGTTCTTCACCCCCGAGGGGAAAACCGCCCTCAATGACCTCAAAATTGGGGACCGCGTCGCCGTGCTGCCCGGCAAACCGCTGGCTTTCCAGGCCGCCGAGGAAAAAACCGTTCTCTCCGAGGAAACGCTTGCGACCGCGCTTCCTCCCAAGTCGGATTTCGAACACATCAAGAAAGAGCTGGCTGGAAGGGGGTTGCTGCCACTTAAGGCTTCGGACCGCCGCGCTCCCGTCATTGCGAGGCTCCTCGGCCACCTCTTCGGCGACGGCTGCCTGAGCTTTTCGATGAGACGGTACAAGTCTAACTGCTCCATTACCTTCACCGGCAATCAAGCGGACCTGCAGGACATCGCCGCGGACGTGAGGATGCTGGGCTTCATCGCGTCCTCAATCACGCGCCACCACGCCCGTTCGGAGCTTGCAAACGGCATGGTCATCGAAGGCGACACGACGAGGATGTCCTGCTACTCGAAGCCCTTGTTCGCGCTATTCGCCGCGTTGGGCGCGCCCGTGGGAGAAAAAACCGGGCTGCAGGCGCACGTTCCCGAGTGGATTGCCTCCGGCGGCATGCTCCTGCAGCGCGAATTCCTCGCGGCCTATTTCGGATCCGAGATGACGCGGCCGCGCATGCAGTCAAAGGGCAGGAACTTCACTTCCCCGGCTTTTTCACTCAATAAGACGGAAGAGCGGCTGGCGGACGGCGTGGCGTTCGTCTCCCAAATCCAGAAAATGCTCGGCAGCTTCGGCGTGAACCTTGCCTATACCCGCATCGTCGAAGGCGTGCGGCGAAGGGACGGCAGGACGACCAAGAAAATCAAGGCCGTACTCTCGATGAAGCTGGAAAGCATCCTCGCTTTATACGGCACAATCGGCTTCTCCTACTGCAGGGGCAGGAAGGCACTCGCGCGGTTCGCTGCCGAATATGCGGAGTTCAAGCAGCGCGAGTTGTCCCGGAGGGCCTCGGCACAGCGGCAGGTTCTGGCCTTGCATGCAGCTGGTCATTCGGCCCCGTCGATTTCCTCGAGCCTCGGTCTGCCGCGCCATTCCGTCGCGGACTGGCTGCGCTCCAGCAGGAAAATGGGCTACCGTGCGTCAGTCCATGTTCCCGCCTCGTCGATTCCCTCGTTTTCGGAATTCATTTCGGCGCACGCGGCATCCGAGGAAGGCCTCTGCTGGGAGACGGTTGAGAAAATCGAGCCCCTGAAGGTGCGGGACGTGCGTGACATCACTACCCTGCAAGACACCCATAACTTCTTCGCCAACGGCTTCTTGACCGGGAACTGCGGCCTGATCAAGAGCCTCTCCCTTTTCTGCGAGGTCTCCAGCGGCGCGGACGAGAAGCCAGTCGAGCAGGCGCTGAAGAAGATCGGGCTGACGATGCAGGCGACATAGGAGAAATCACATATCAAGTGGTATCATGAAGGCATCCGTGTTCTTGAACGGCAGGTTCGTGGGGTTCCACGACGCGGGCGACAAGCTCGCGCACGAGCTGCGCGAGAAGCGCCGCAGGGGCGAGATTACGCTGCAGATGAACGTCGCCTACTACCACAAGACCGACGAGGTGTTCATCAACACGGACGAGGGCCGCGCGCGCAGGCCGCTCGTGGTCGTCAAGAACGGCAAGAGCACCTTCCTGCCCGAGCATGCGGAGAAGGTCAGGAACAAGGAGCTGCACTGGAAGGACCTCGTCGCCAAGGGCATAGTCGAATACCTCGACGCCGAGGAGGAGGAGAACACCCACATCGCGCTGACCGAGGACGGCATCAACCCGAAGACCACGCACGTCGAGATCGACGCCATTGGCATGCTCGGCTACGCGAGCAACCAGATCCCGTTCCTCGAGCACAACATGGCGCCGCGCGTTCTCATGGCCGCCCAGCACACCAAGCAGTCGCTCGGCCTTTACGCGGCGAACTTCAACCTCCGCACCGAGACGCGCGGTTACCTGCTCTTCTACCCCCAGCGCCCCATAATCCAGACCCGGCCGTATGATGTCCTCCAGAACCACAAGCGCGCGAGCGGCCAGAACTTCGTAGTCGCCGTGCTGTCCTTCTACGGCTTCAACATGAACGACGCGGTGGTGCTCAACAAGGGCGCGGTGGACCGCGCAATAGGCCGGAGCGCGTTCTTCCGCTCGTATTCTACCGAAGAACGCCGCTACCCCGGCGGGCAGAAGGACAAGTTCGAGGTCCCTCCGGAATACGTGCAGGGCTTCCTCGGCGAGGAGTCCTACGGCCAGCTGGACCAGAACGGCCTGATTTCCCCGGAGACGATCGTCGCGGGCGACGCGACGCTCGTGGGCAAGACCTCGCCGCCGCGCTTCCTCAAGGAGATTTCAGCGATAGACGTCGAGACCGAGCGCCGCCGCGAGAGCTCCATCACAGTGAGGAGCAACGAGGAAGGAATCGTCGATGCGGTCATGCTCAGCGAGAGCCTCTCGGGCAACAGGTTCGTGAAGGTGCGCGTGCGCAAGACGAACGTCCCGGAAATCGGCGACAAGTTCGCCTCGCGCTACGGCCAGAAGGGAGTTGTGGCCCTACTCGTGCCCCAGGAGGACATGCCTTTCAACAAGGACGGCATCGTCCCCGACCTCATCATCAACCCGCACGCAATCCCCGGCCGCATGACCGCCGGCCACCTGCTGGAGATGCTCGGGGCGAAGGCGGCGTGCCTTGAAGGCAGCATCCGCGACGGGACTTCCTTCTCCGGCGACTCCCAGGACGACTACGAGGACGTCATGAAGAAATACGGCTTCAGGGCGACGGGCGAGGAGACCCTCTACGACGGCTACACCGGCCGCGTGTTCTCCGCCAAGATATTCATGGGCGTCGTGTACTACCAGCGCCTCCACCATCTGGTGTCCCTCAAGATGCACGCGCGCTCGCGCGGGCCAGTGCAGATGCTCACCCACCAGCCCACCGAGGGCAGGGCGAGGGAGGGCGGCCTGAGGCTCGGGGAGATGGAGAGGGACTGCTTCATCGGCTTCGGCGCCGCGTCGCTCCTCAAGGAGCGCATGATCGACAGCTCGGACCGCGCGATAGAGCTCGTCTGCAACAAGTGCGGCTCGCTCGCCGTCAGCGACAAGATCAAGAGCCGCGTCTACTGCCCCATCTGCGAGAGCTCCTCGGTCTCCGAGGTCGAGCTCTCCTACGCGTTCAAGCTCCTGCTGGACGAGATGGCGTCCATCGGCATATTCCCGAAGCTGCACCTGAAGGACAAGGGTTGATATGATGAAAATCGTCGAAGGCATAGAGTTCGGGTTCTTCTCACCGGAGCAGATGCGCAAGATGTCCGCGGTGAAGATCAACGTGCCGGACACCTACGACGAGGACGGCTACCCGATCGGCGGCGGCCTCGCGGACCAGCACCTGGGCGTAATCGACCCCGGCCTGCGCTGCAAGACGTGCGGCGGCCGCATGAAGACGTGCGGCGGCCACTTCGGCCACATAGAGCTCGTCCGGCCCGTCGTGCACGTCGGGTACGCCAAGGCCGTATACCAGCTTCTGAAAGCGACGTGCAGGCGCTGCGGCAGGCTCCTGCGCGACATCGACTCGCTGGAGAAGGCCACCAAGACCGCGGAATGCCCGCACTGCGACGAGAAGCAGAAGGCCGTCAAGTTCGTCCGGCCGACTTCCTTCTACGAGGACGACCGCAAGCTCCTTCCTTCCGAGATCCGCGAGCGCCTCGAGCGCATCCCGGACGAGGACCTGCGCGCGCTCAAGGTCGCGGTCAGGCCCGAATGGTTCGTTCTTACGGTTTTGCCCGTGCCCCCGGTGTGCGTGAGGCCGAGCATCACCCTCGAGACCGGGGAACGCTCCGAGGACGACCTGACGCACAAGCTCGTGGACATCATCCGCATAAACCAGCGCCTTGCCGAGAACATCGACGCCGGCGCGCCCCAGCTCATCATCGAGGACCTATGGGAGCTGCTGCAGTACCACGTAGTGACTTACTTCGACAACGAGACCACGGGAATTCCGCCGGCGCGCCACCGCTCCGGCAGGCAGCTTCGCACTCTCTTCCAGCGCCTCAAGGGCAAGGAGGGCAGGTTCCGGTACAACCTCAGCGGAAAACGCGTCAACTTCAGCGCGCGCACGGTAATCTCGCCGGACCCGACGCTCGGCATCAACGAGCTCGGCGTGCCCGAGAGCATCGCCAGGGAGCTGACGCTTCCGCTGACCGTCAACGAGTGGAACCTCGACCAGGTCAAGGCGCTCCTTCAGGAGAACACCGACAAGATAAACTACGTCATCCGGCCGGACGGCAAGCGCAAGAAGGTAACGCCCGCGAACATGGAGGAGGTCCTCGGCGAGATCGCCGTCGGCTTCACAATCGAGCGCCAGCTCATGGACGGCGACACCATCATCTTCAACCGCCAACCCTCGCTGCACCGCGTCAGCATGATGTGCCACACCGCCAAGGTGCTGCCCGGCAAGACCTTCAGGTTCAACGTCGCGGACTGCAGGCCGTACAACGCGGACTTCGACGGCGACGAGATGAACATCCACGTGCCGCAGAACGAGGAGGCCCAGGCCGAGGCCGAAATCCTCATGAAGGTGCAGGAGCAGGTGCTTTCGCCGCGCAACGGCGAGCCCATTATCACTGCAGACCTCGACCAGATTTCCGGCCTCTACCTGCTGACGCTTCCCGGGGTGAGCTTCTCCAAGGCCGAGGCGTGCGAGCTGCTCAACGCCGCGGGAGTCACCAAGGAAATCAGCGGCGAGGTCTCCGGGCGCGAGCTCTTCGGCATGCTCCTTCCCGAGAAGCTCGACTTCTCCTTCAAGAACAAGGTCTGCAAGAACAGGAAAGTCGCCTGCCACGACTGCGACTGGTGGGCCAAGGACCGCTGCTCGCACGACGCGCTCGTTCAGATCAAGAAGGGCAGGCTGGTCTCCGGCCACATCGACAGCAGGACCAACGACGCGCTCACGAAGGAGGTGTACATGAGGTTCGGTGCAGTGGAGTCCCGCAACTTCCTCGACTCACTCACCAAGCTCTCCAACCACGTCGCGACCAAATACGGCCTCTCGCTTTCCCTCGCCGACTACAAGCTCGACGACCTTGCCGTCAAGGAGATCCGCGAGATCCACCGCGAGGCGCGCCACGGCGTGAAAAGGCTCACCGACGCGCTCGTGAACAAGCGGCTCGTCCGCCAGCCCGGCAAGACCCTCAAGGACACGTTCGAGGAGCAGGTCATGGGCATCCTCGAGGACGCCAGGGACAGGTGCGGCAAGATAGTTCTCAAGCACATCCAGCGCCACGCGGCGCATTTCGGCAACACGGAGATGTTCCAGAACTCCGCGATCCTCATGAGCAAGGCCGGCGCCAAGGGCAAGCTCCTCAACGTCGTGCAGATGGCCGCCATGGTGGGCCAGCAGGCCATCCGCGGCAAGCGCATGACCGCGGGCTACTACGGCCGCCTTCTTCCCCACTTCAAGAGGGGAGACTTCGGGGGCTATTCGCGCGGGTTCATCACCGCCAACTACAAGGAGGGCCTCGACCCCCTGCACTACTTCTTCCATGCCGCGGGCGGCAGGGACTCCGTCGTCGACAAGGGCGTCAACCCGGCGAAGACGGGATACATGCAGAGAAGGCTCATCAACGCCCTCCAGGACCTCACCGTGCACGAGGATCTGAGCGTGAGGGACGCCGAGGGCACCGTCGTGCAGTTCCTCTACGGCGACGACGGCAGGGACCCGAGCGGCCAGCCCATCGCCTACGGAGAGCCCGTCGGCGTCGTCGCGGCGCAGAGCATCGGCGAGCCCGGCACGCAGATGTCGCTGGCCTTCGACGAGAAGGTCATCGTCAAGGAGAACGGGCGCGTCGCCATCCGGCCCATCGGGGAGGTCGTCGACGGGATTTTCGGCCGCCACGGCTTCGCCAGGGAAGGCCCCACAGAAGTCTGCGACGTGCCCGGTTCCGAGGACGTCGCGGTGCCGAGCCTGACGCAGGCGGGAAAGATAGAGTGGAAGCGGCTCAAGGCCTGCAGCCGCCACCTCTGCGACAAGAAACTCCTGAAGATTACGACCCGCTCCGGCCGCAGCATCACCGCAACCGACAACCATTCCTTCGTGATACGCAGGGACAACAGGATAGTGCCCATCGCGGGCAGGCAGCTGAAGCCCGGGGAGCGCATCCCGGTGCTCCGCAGCCTGCCCTTGGATGCGGCAACGCCGGACTACCCCCTCGAGCATGTCTTCCCCAAGGCCGGCTACTGGCACGGAAGCGAGCTCGGCAAGGCCATGCAGGCTGAACGGTCGGGCCAGGCAGTTCCGTTCACCGTTCCGGTCTGTGCGGAGCAGCTTCACAACCGTTTGAACCACGAGAGCGTGTTCGAGGTCGAGGACGGCTTCATCTACCCGCTGCAGCACCACGGCGGCGTGCGCATGCCGGAGCGCCTGCCGCTCGATTCCTTGACCGGCTGGTTCATCGGGGCCTACCTCTCCGAGGGCAGCGCAGCCAAATACTTCGTGAGCATCTCCAACACCGACGAGGCGTTCTTGCGGCAGGCGAGGCAATTCGCCGAAAGGCTGAACGCCGGCCATTCGGAGAAGGACAACTTCCGGGGCTTCGCGCGCGGCCACGACCTGAGCATCCGCTCCTCGCTCCTATCCGAACTCCTCGTCAAAACATGCGGAAAGGGCTCGAGGGACAAGCGCGTGCCCGAGTTCGCGTTCTCCGCGCCCGAGGAATTCGTCGGCTCGCTTCTCCGCGCCTACTTTGAAGGCGACGGCAACGTTAACGTTTCCCGGGGAGTGATGCGCGCCAGTTCGCTCTCGCTCGAGCTTCTGCAGGGCATGGCGCTCCTCCTCAACCGCCTCGGCATGTTCGGCAGGATTCGCAGGGAAAAGAAGGGCTTCACGCTCGTCTTGTCCTACCGTTATGCCGCTGTTTTCAGGGAAAAGGTCGGGTTCGATTCCGAAGGCAAAAGGCTAGCCTTGGACAAGCTGTGCGCCAAGCCCGCCGGAAGGGCCTCCTACGACGCCGTGGAGATGGTCGGCGGATTCGGCAGCCTGTTTTCGGACGCGGCAAGGAAGGCCGGAATCCCGTCCCGCCTCGTGAACAACTTCACGAGGAAGCAGCTCGTGGGGAAGACCGCGCTCGGCAAATACGTGCGCCTCTTCGCCGATGCCGCGGAAAGCAAGGGCGTCGGTTTGGAAAAGGAGCTTTCCCTCCTCAAGGCGATGGCCGAGGAAGACGTCGTATGGGACGAGATAGTGTCCGTTGAATACGCCGACGCCCCCCGGAAGCCCGTCTACGACTTTTCCGTCGACGGCCTCGAGACCTTCACCACCTTCTCCGGCATCGTCACGCACAACACCCTCCGCACGTTCCACTACGCCGGCGTCGCGTCGCTCGCGCAGCTCGGGTTCACGCGCCTCGTGGAAATCGTGGATGCGCGCAAGACCCCGAAGAGCCCGGTCATGGACATCGTGCTCAAGCCCGAGTACGCCAAGGACGTCAAGAAGGTCATGCACATTGCAGCGGGCATCGAGCAGGTTACATTGAACAAGATCGCCGAGATCAAGGAGGACTTCCAGGCCAAGCGCATACGCATCATGCTCAACAAGGACAAGCTCAAGGAACTGAAAATCGGCGAGGAGGAAATCCTGAAGGCCATCAAGTCCGTCAACGACTACGAGCGCCGCGGCGAGGCCATCTTCGTCATACCCTCGCAGGACACGCTCAAGGCCATCCGCAAGACCACGAGCAAGCTCCGCGAGCACGTGCTCAAGGGAATCCCCGGCATCAACCGCGCCATCATCATCGAGAAGGACGGCACCTATTCCATAGCGACCGAGGGCACGAACCTCGAGGCCGTCATGAAGATCCCGGAAGTCGACTCCGAGCGCACCACCACGAACGACACCATGGAGGTCAACCGCGTGCTGGGCATCGAGGCTGCGCGCAACAGCATCATCACCGAGATCCAGAAGGTTCTCACCGCACAGGACCTCAAGGTCGACTACCGGCACATCGCGCTCATCGCCGACATGATGACGAGCAAGGGCGTGGTCAAGAGCATAGGCAGGCACGGCCTCGCGGGTGAAAAGGCGTCGGTGCTCGCGCGCGCCGCCTTCGAGGAGACCACCAAGCACCTCGTCAACGCGAGCGTCGGGGGAGAGACCGATCGGCTGAGGGGCATCGCCGAGAACATCATCATCGGCCAGACCATACCCTGCGGAACAGGCAAGGTAAAGGTCGTGATGAAGGTCAAGTGACTTTCAAGCCTTTTCCTGATTTTTTTGGGAAGGCAGGGCCAAGACTGCCTGCCCGTTCAAAGCGTTCCGATTTCCCTTGCAATCTCCTCGGTCGTGAAGACCCGCACCCGCTGTTGCTTTTTCATTCCCGCGTCATTGGACCAAATGGCCGCGTCAACGTATAATGCGGCGGCGAGGTATTGCCAGTCCTTCGGGTCGGGGGAAAGCGTTTTCGCCGCAGGGGCATAAGGGTCTAACTTGCTGTCCGGAATTCTATCGATGAAGTTAAGCGTTCGTTCGACAAGTCTGCCGAATTTCTCTTCTGTTCCTCCGTATTTTCCCACAAGGTAATTTCGGTGCTTTAGGAATTCGTCGACGACGAATTGCGGGGAGAACAGTTCCAATTCCGGGTTGAAAAGCAGCTTCCGCGTCAATCCCTTGCGAAGCAAAGCCGCGAACAAGACATTCGCATCGACAACGGCTTTCATTCCCATCGCGCCTTGGCGTGCTTTCGTGTAGCTGCATCCACTTTGTTCGTGAGAACCGCCACATCCTTTTGCGTCAGGCGGCTTGCCCCCGCCAATTCCTCGGCGTCTGCGAATGCAACCAGCTTGGCCTCAATTACCGTGCGGATGGCGCTCGACCAGCGGATGTCCTTGTGCATGTCCATCCGCCTCTTGATGTCGTCCGGGACGAACAAAGTTATATTGGCCATAATACCCCGTCAAAACATATGTGGGACCACATATAAATATATTTGCTTTGTCCCTATGGAGAGAGGCCACCCGCGTAGTGGGCCGTATGGCCCCCTGAGGGGTGTGCGGCACCGGCAACGTGAAAGTCGTGATGAAGGTCAAGTGACGTTTTTTATTATTCGAACACTCCCGGCACATGATGTCTGCTTTCAAGAGAACTTTGGAAGCATGCTGGCCCTGTCGATTCGCGGCTTGTAGCTTACGTTTTCGAATGAGATTCCTGGAACCCACGCCTCCATGACTTTCTTCATAGCGGCATCGCTCCTTTCCAGGTAATCCTGCAGCCCCTTCCTGAATGCGAGTTCCGTCTTTACCCTGGCAATTTTGTCTGCAGATGCGGCTCGGCGCACTGGGAAGATGCCCTTGAACCGCCATTCCTTGAGCCTTCCGGCGTCTGCGGCAGCGCTTTTCTTCTCCAACCTGCCAATGGTCCAGGCCGGAGTGAGAAAACCGTTCACTTGCTCGTAAAGAGTCCTTTCCATCAGGCCGCCTTTTCTCATTCCCGCCTTTCTGGCAATTTCCAGTATTTCTTTCGCCTGTTTTGGCGTGAAGTTGTGGACACCCAATATCAGGGCCACTTTACCGCGTTCTGCCTCCGGGAATCCCGAGAAGTCGACGCCGTGCCTCGAGTATTCGGAGAGCATCCGCCCCGGTCCTTCCCTAAGCAGTGAAGAATGCACCTGTCGCAAGCCGCTATCCAACTCAGTGGCGACCGCACGCAAGACCCGCCGTCCTGAAACCGCCATTTTTCCCACCTCCGGTAATTTGCTATTGGTTGTTTTATAATGATATTATCCCCGAAGCGAGCAGCGCGAGCCCGCCGAAGTGCGCGATTCTGGCCGCGAGGAGATAGACCGCGTACTTCTTGAAGTCCATCTCCGTGAACCCCGCGACGAAAGTCAGGGGGTCGATGATTGGCGAGGCCGGTACGATTCCGAACAGCACTATTGCCACGCCGCCGTACCTGTCGAACCAGCGCTTGGCATCCTCGATGCTTTCCCTGCCCAGCCTCTTCACCACCCACTTCTCGCTCAAATAGTATGCGAGGAAGTAGTTCACCAGGCCGGCGAGCCATGCGGCAAGCACCGCGATTGCCACGACGAGGAGCACGTCTTGTTCCAGCGCGACCGTGGAAACGTACCACGCGTCCGTCGGGAACGGCAGCAGCGTGCTCCCGAGGAAGACGATGGCGAAAGTGCCAGGCAGCCCCCATTCGGCGGCTTTCTGCTGGACGGATGCGAACGCCTCCGGAAACGCCTGGCTCACGAGCTTCATCGCGAATACCAGCACTAGCAGCAGCGCAAGCCCCAGTAGGACCGCCCTTGCCATCTTATCCAGGTCGTTCCCTGCGACCCTGCCGGCAACCCTTTTTCCCGCCATGCAACCACTTTCCCAGCTTGGCTTTTTAACCCGCCGCCCTCCTGCATCTGCAGGCCTAAGTTCATCCAACGCTTTAAAAACGTTAATCACCCATCGCATTACGCTTTAACCGCATTCGGGGGTGTTTCACTCAAATGGACGAGCACACGCATCACGTCGGAAAATCCGACGGCTCTTACGTCATCGCGGCGAGCTTCGTGCTTGCGGCGATAATCCTGTCGGCTTCCATGATCTACGCGGCGAACGGCATCAACGCCAACCTCGCGCAGATCAACTCGGGCATGTCGGATATCAAGACCGGAATCGCGAACATCAAGATAAACGCCGCGCCGCCTGCAGCAAACCTCGCGGGCACGCCGACTCCCCAGCCCGCGGCTCCGACGCCTCCGCCGGCCCAGCCGGGCGGAAAGATTTCACTTGCCACGGGCCTCTCCAAGGGCAGCAATACCGCGAAGATAGTCCTCGTCGAATACAGTGACTTCCAGTGCCCCTTCTGCGTCCGCCACTACACCCAGACCGAGGGCCAGATAAACGAGAACTACGTCGACACCGGCAAGGTGCGCTTAATCTACAAGCACTTCCCTCTCGACCAGATTCACCCCAACGCCCGGCCCGCGGCTGCGGCGCTGGAATGCGCAAAAGACCAGAGCGTCGACCTCGCGTGGAAGTTCTACGACAAGCTCTTCACGGGCAGCACCGCTCTGACCGCGGACAACTTCAAGGCGTGGGCAAAGGAAGCCGGCCTCGATTCCGGTGAGTTCGACGCCTGCATAGCGAAGTCGGCGGACAAGAACGCGGCCATCGACGCCCAGATGAACGAGGGCAGCTCGAACGGAATAACGGGCACGCCCGGCTTCCTGTTCACGGACGAGGAGGGCAACGTGCTGAACCGCATCAGCGGCGCGTACCCGTACGAGGCGTTCCAGCAGGCGTTCGACCAGCTGCTCGCCGCCTGATTTCTTCCCCTTTTTTTCTTTCCTTCTTCGATGCGTATTAGGGATCCGGATAGCAGACGCCGTTGGCCTCGACGCAGTACTCGTCCGGCAGGCACCCGCAGTCCGGGCACGTGTCGCACCGCTCGTCGGAATCGCAGTTCCCGTCGCCGCAGAACGGCACTTCCAGCGAGTCCGCCGGCGGTTCGGTGAGCGCAAGGGTAGGAGCCGCGGTCGGCTCGTTTGTCGGTTCAGTCGTGGATTCGGCAGTTGGGGTCGGCTCAATCGACGCCGACGGTGTGGGAAAAGGCGTTTCCGCCTGTCCTCCCCTCAGCATGAAATACGCAAGCCCCAATATTATTATCCCGGCAACTGCGGCCGCCCACCATGCAATTGCCCTGAGTTTTGCCATGCGAATCACTTCTGTACCCGGGCCTGCCGGCGCAGGGTCGGCAGCGACGGGTCGCCGATAAGCTCCAACAGATACTGCGAGCCGGGCTCGAGTTTCGCCATCCTCGCCTTTGCCGCCGCCATCGCCGCCCCGAGCGTGTCCTCGGATGCGAGCCCGCGCCCGATTTCCGTGTAAGCCTGCGGCGGCAGCGAGTAGCCGCGCGTCATCATCAGCGCTGCGGCTCCCCTGCCGAGAGTCAGCGCCGGCGACCTGGCGGCCTTGTCGGAGGCGACGAATACGGCAGCGTTTCCGTTGAAAGAATACTCCGTCTCCGAGTCGAGCAGGCAGACCTCGTTCGCGTCCGAGTCCTTCACGTATGCGCGGCCCTCCTCCACCCAAGACGGGAGAAACACCGCCAGGCCAGCGGCTTTGACCGACCCGGCGAAGCCCTGCTCATCACAGCCGGACTGCGGTCCGCCGGCGCATCGCATGCAATTAGGCGGGGCTGCGGCGCACGAGGGGTTGGCCTTGCATGCAACGCCGGAATACCCCTCGGAGAACGAGTCGAGCGCCTTCCTCGCCTCGCACGACTCGCACGCAGTGCCCGAGACGAGAATGCCGCCCTTCCCATCTTCATTATTGAGCGCCGCGGCATTCCTTTGGATTACCTTCACAAGCGACGCCGTGTCCTTGGCGTCGTCTCCGGAGAATCCCTCCATCCTTCCCACAGGCCAGACCGCAGCTCCCGACTTCCCGCGCAGCGAATACGCGTCGTCGGTCTCGACGACTTCGCCTCCGGGCTCGGTCACAGATCCCTTGGGGAGGACGCTCTCGTCCCCGAGTATTACGATCTGCCTGGCCCCGGTCTTCGCGCGCAGCGCGTCGATGAAAAGCCTGCGGGTCTCGGCGTCCTTTGGCTGGAGGCCGCCGAGATTGAAGCTCTTGGCCGCCTGTTCCGAGCCGAGCACGACGAGGAGCGATTTGAGCGGGTGCGAGGAGAAGTATTGCGTGAGCGCGGCATTCACGTCCGCCCCCATGCCGAGCTTGCCCGTGGTCACGACGAGGCTGTCGGCCTTGCACGAGAACTTCGCCTTGATGGTCCTCTTCGCGCCCGCGACCTGCACTTCGACGGCGTCCTGGAGGCCGCACGACTGGCACAGCGGGTCGTACTTCAGCTTCAGCGAATATCTGTTGTCCCCGCCGGGCTCCTTCGCGAAGCCCTCGGAGGCGGTTATGCAGTTCGATACCGGGTTGTAGAGGATGGTCGCGGGGTCGATTGGGGCCGGCGGGCTGATCACCAGCCTGGCCTCCTCCGTCTTCGAGTCGAACACGAGCTTGGAGTTGTCGACCTTGGGGAACGGCTGTTCCGGCTTTGGGGTTGGGGCCGTTGCAGTCGGCCGGGGTGTCGCCTGCGGTGTCGGCTGCTTCGCGGGCTTCGGCGAGGGCGACGGGGTCGGCCACTTCTTGCCGCTTCCTCCAAGCAGGCCCTCGCATTGCTGTACCGGCACCGCGGAGAACCAGGTCTTCACCGCGTACTTGCCGTTGTAGTCGTCCTGCCCCTCGTGCTCGTGGATGTACCAGAACTTGGCGGCGATTCCCTGGTTCCTGTTGATGGAATCGACGCATACGAGCGTCGTGTTGGAATCGAAGCACTTCAGGCCCCCCTTCTTGATGTTGTAGCCCGCCCCGGGCAGCCCCTTCCCGCTGTCCTCCTCCTTCTCCCATGCGCAGACTTCACTGCCCGCCGCGTCGAACGCCTTGATGCCGAAGCGTACGAGTATCGCCTTCCAGCTTTCGTTGAAGCTCTCGTTCGAGGCGAACGACATGTACCCGCGCTCGGCGTCCGTGAAGACGCCCTCGTATTCGATTTCCTTCTCCGTGCCCGTGGCGGGGTCGCTTACCTTGAGCGTGTAGTAAAGCATGTAGCTGGCCCCCCACATGAACCTTGGCGCGGCCGGCTGCACGTCGTACGCATCTCCTTCCCCGCCGCCCGAGCCCTTGGCCCTGACTCGTATGAAATACCCCGGCCGGGCATGGCCCCAGTAGCGCGATGCTGTCCGGTACCATCGGTCTAGGGTTGCGTACTCGATGTCCTCGTGGGCGATGTAGACCAGGTAGTTGCCGGGCGCCCACGATGCCGGCACCGGGCACTGCATCCGCAGCACGCGCTTGCTGTCCGGGTTGCCTTCGCCGAAGGCGTAGGTGCAGAGCCTCTTCCTTGCCCCGCCGCTTTCCAGGTAGATTGAAATCCTTTCGCCCTCCTGCGGTCTGGTTACCTCGACGGCGAGGTGCAGCGCCTCCCCGTTCTCGAAAACCGCGCCCGGCCTGTCAGCGTATTCGCCGGCGTCGCCGTGCCTTTCGGTGTCCACCTTGAGGTCGAGTGGGTCGTCGAGGCTCCTTCCCTGGTCGGGCGGGTTCAACGGAGGGGCCTGCCCGTCGGTGAATTCGACGAGGCAGGACTGCGGCATCGCATTGCAGTCCGTGTATTCCGCTGCCCGCGCCCCACCGGCGAGCAGCGCGGTCGCCAGAATGCCGGCTGCAAGCAGGGTCGTGTATCTCATAATGCACCGCTTTAGCATTCCCTTCTGCGCGCACCCTTTTAATTGCTTCCAGCCACCCCCCCGGGGGGTCGCGTCCCATGCGTTTCCGGGGGGGGGGGGCGGGCCTCCCCCTACAGGAGCGTGTCCCATAATCCTGTTTTCGGCCAGCAAAATCATCTACGCATCGCGTGGCGCATGGATTGGTTTGCTCGAAGGCGGAGTACACTAGCTGCCTTTCCACAGCATACGCCTGAATTTATGGGACAGAGTCCCCCTACAGAAAGGAATATTAATCGACCCATTCCAATGCGTTGGAATTCCAGCCGGTGATTTACATGGGCAAGAAATTCGTGATAAAATACGACAGGGACGGGTGCATAGGCGCGGCGGCCTGCGTCGCGGCCGCGCCCGACGACTGGA
>JAZDGU010000011.1:0-39625 GCA_043806595.1 Microcaldota archaeon | reverse complement strand
TCCTGATTTTCGATTCTGCGGGAAGGAGCGCGTTCGACGACGAGCTCGCCTCGGAGTTGAAGGCAATCGCGGCCGCGTTCAAGCCCGACGAGGCGTACCTCGTCGTCAGCGCCGACATCGGGCAGGTCGCGGGCAGGCAGGCCGAGCAGTTCCAGAAGTCGGTCGGCATCACGGGAGTAATTGTAACGAAGATGGACGGCAGCGGCAAGGGAGGCGGCGCGCTTTCCGCGGTGCACGCCAGCAAAAGCCGCGTGGCGTTTATTGCCTCGGGTGAGAAGCCGGACGCGTTGGAAGTGTTTGATGCCAAGAAGTTTGTGGCGCGTCTCGTGGGTTTTGCGGACCTCGAGTCCCTGCTTTCCAAGGTGCAGGACATCAGCGACGAGGAGGCCATGCAGAAGGTGCTCGAGGAGGGCAGGCTGGACTACGAGACGTTCCTCGCGCAGCTGCGCTCGATGAGGAAGATGGGGCCGCTCAAGCAGGTGCTTCAGATGATGGGCCTCTACGACGTGCCGCAGGAGCTGCTGGGGAAGAGCGAGGAGAACATGCGGCGTTTCGAGTCCGCGGTGCTGAGCATGACGCCCGCGGAACGCAAGGACCCGAACCTGATGAAGCACAGGAGCAGGCAGGAGAGGGTCGCGGCGGGCGCGGGGCTCAGCCTGGACGACGTGCGGGAGCTGGTGAGCAACTTCGAGCGCATGCAGAAGATGATGAAGGGAATGCGCGGCAACCGCTCGCTCATGAAGCACATGCAGAAGATGATGCCCAACTTCAAGCTGTGAGCGACGGGGGGATGATATCCGCCGAAAAATATTTCCGCAAGGCGTAGCCTTGCAGTAAACAGGGAAGGAAGGGGCGACACGCGTAAGGGAACCGCGAGGTTCCCTTGAGGTGTCTGCGGAAGATGATGCCCAACTTCAAGCTCTAATGTCTGAATGCAGCACAAAACGGCTAATTAGGGCAAAGAATATACAACGTGCGGATTCGGAATGGAGAAAAGGTTATTGGCTACCTGTTGACCGTAACGGCCTGCAGGACGGGCTTGGGGGAGGCGAGCTTCTCGATTTCCTTCGCGAGATGGACGTCCCTCTGCGTGACGCCGTCCTCCGAGCTGGAGTGCGTCGCGAGGAAGACTTGGGAGCCCTCGACTTGCAGCACGGGATGGCGGTCCATGGCCTTGCACAGCACGCGGACGTTCGTCGCGAACACCTCGGCCTCCTCATCGGTGGGGAAGGAGAAGTCCTTGGCGATTTCGCCGGTTTTTACCCACCAGCCGCGCGTCTGCCGCAGCTCGCCGGTCAGTTCCTCTTTGGACAAAAGCACCATATTCCACTCCACCCCGTCAGACTCCGGAGAACATCGCAAGCGCGAAGAACGCGATTACGACGAACACGAAGTCGCTTTCCGTCATTATCATCTTCTGGAGCTCAGAGTAGGCGAACGACAGAAGCAGGATTGCCAGCACGATGATTTCGAATAACGCCATGACGCCTCCCGAATAAGTTTTGCCAGTCCGGGTATTTATCCCTTGCCTTCGACACGCGCAATAAAGGGCTTCGTCAGGCGGAAATGGCTGGGAGGGGGTTTTAAGTCTTGCCCGGCTATGGCAATACCATGCCCCTAGATTTCAAGGCCGTAGCGGCCAAATGGCAGGAGAAGTGGAGGAATGGGAAGGCCTTCGAGGCAGACGTGGACCCCGGGAAAAAGAAATTCTTCGTCTGCGTGCCCTACCCGTACGTCAACGGCGCGCCGCACGTGGGCCACAGCTATTCTTATTTCCGGACGGACGCGTGCGCGCGCTTCAAGCGCATGAAGGGCTTCAACGTGCTCTTCCCCCAGGGGTTCCATGCGACGGGCGAGCCGATTCTGGGGGCGGTCGAGCGCCTGCGCAACGGCGATGCGAAGCAGATAGAGGGATTTCGGCAAAGCGGCGCCACGGACGGGGACCTGGAGCGCTTCAAGAGGGGGCCGGAGGAGGTAGCGAGGTTCTGGATGGCGCGCTGGATTGCGGACCTGCAGTCCGCGGGCATGAGCATTGACTGGAGGAGGCAGTTCGTGACCACGGACCTAACGCCCACGTATTCGCGGTTCGTCGAATGGCAGTACAACACCTTGAGGAAGAGGGGGTACGTCGCGCAGGGCACTCACCCAGTGATATACTGCCCGCACGACAGGAGCCCCACGGGCGACCATGACAGACTGGAAGGCGAGGGAGAATCGCCCGTCGAGTATGCATTGATAAAATTTTATCTGGAGGCGGACGGGGAGAGGCTGGTCCTGCCGTGCGCGACGCTGAGGCCGGAGACGGCGTACGGCGTGACGAACCTGTGGCTGAACCCTGAGGCGGAATACGTGAGGCTGAAGGTTGCGGGCGAGACGTGGGTTGTCGCCAAGGAGGCGGTGATCAAGCTGCAGGACCAGCAGAAGCAGGCGGAAGTGCTGGGGAAAGTGGAGGCGAAAGGCCTAATCGGAAAGACTGCCGTAAACCCGGTGACTGATGCGAACATTCCGATTCTTCCCGCGGAGTTCGTCTCGCCCGGGAATGCGAGCGGAGTCGTGATGGGCGTGCCAGCTCACGCGCCCTACGACTACGTCGCGCTCGAGGACCTCAAGCGGGACGCGGAGGCGCAGAAGCTGTATGGCTTGAACGCGAAGGAGCTGCTGGCGGTCAGGCCCGTCGGGCTGATTACGCTGCGGGGATACGGGGAATTCCCGGCGGCGGCGGAATGCCGCAAGATGGGGATCAAGAGCCAGAAGGACGAAGGCAAGCTCGAGAAGGCCACCTCCGAGGTCTACAGGAAGGAATTCCACGAGGGGGTGCTCAACGGCAGGTGCGGAGGGTTCGCCGGCCTGAAGGTTTCCGAATGCAAGCAGGCGCTGCTGCAGGAGTTCGCGGAGAAGGGCTTTGCGGACGTCATGTGGGAGTGCAGCGGAAAGGTCGTCTGCCGCTGCGGAACCGCCTGCCACGTGAAAATCCTCGAGAACCAGTGGTTTTTGAGGTTCGGCGACCGGAAGTGGAAGGACGAGGTGCAGGCGCACATCAAGGGCATGCAGGTCCTCCCCGAGGAGGCGAGGCTGCAGATGGAGAACACCGTCGAGTGGCTGCAGAACAAGGCGTGCACGAGGCGCAGCGGGCTGGGCACGAAACTGCCTTGGGACAACGAATGGATAGTCGAGACGCTGTCGGACTCGACGATATACATGGCGTACTACACGATTTCCGGAATCATCCGCGAGCGGGACGTCAAGTCCGAGAACCTGCCGGACGCGGCGTTCGACTTCATTTTCCTGGGCATTGGGGACGAAAACGAGGCGGCTTCGGATGCGCGGCTGGATGTGCAGGCGCTGCGCGACATGCGCGCGGAGTTCGAGTATTTCTATCCCGTGGATCTGCGCAACAGCGGCAAGGACCTGCTGCAGAACCACCTCCTGTTCTTCGTGTTCCACCACTCCGCGATCTTCCGAAGGGAGCACTGGCCGCGCGGGATTTCAGTCAACGGGTACGTCACCGTGGAGGGCGAGAAGATGAGCAAGAGCAGGGGCAACTTCATCCCCTTTTCCGCGCTCGTCGGGGAGCATGGAGCCGACCTTGTGAGGCTCAACATCATCGCCGCCGGCGAGAACATGGACGACGCCGACTGGAAGGCCGAGGGCGTGCGCACCTACCAGAGGCTGCTAGACTTCGTTTACGACACCGGAAGGAAGGCTGCGGCAGCCGCCGCGGTAAAGGCACCGCCGGGGCGCGAAGAGAGGCTGCTGGAGAGCCGGCTGAACTCGGCAATACGGAACGCCGAGGCCGCGTACGAGCAGATGAGGTTTCGGACCGCCTGCCAGGCCGCGCTCTTCGACCCGTGCGGCGCGCTCAAGGCGTACATGCAGGCGGCGGCGGGCCGCGAGGACTGGGCGCTGGTGAAGGCTGCTGTGCAAAAGATTGCGCTCATGGTGTCGCCCATGGCCCCGCATGTGTCGGAAGAGATATGGGAGGCGCTGGGCAACACAGGCTTCGCCTCGCTAGCGCGCTTCCCCGTCGCGGATGAGTCGAAAATCGACCCGGCGCTCGAGCAGGAGGAGAAGGCTGTTGCCATGCTTTCCGCGGACATCCAGAAAATCCTCGAAGTAGCGAAGATTGCGAGGCCGGTGCGCGTGCGCGTCTATACCGCGCCGAAGTGGAAGGCCGAGCTGCTTGCGTTTGCATCGGAGGAGGCCAGGAGGAAGGGCTCGTTCGACTTCGGGGGCGTGCTCAAGGCCGCGAACGCGGACAGCAGGTTCAGGCAGCATGCTAAGGACCTGCCCCCGCTCCTCAAGGCCCTGGAAAGGCAGGTGAACTTCTTCAAGGAAAACCCGATGCCCCGGGGCGACGAGTTCTTGCTGCTGGAACAGGCGAAGGCCGCGCTTGCGGCCGCGTTCGGCTGCAGCGTGGAAGTGATTCGCGCGGAGGAGGCCACACGCGAGAACGACCCCCAAGGCAAGGCCGGAAGGGCGCTGCCGTTCAAGCCTGCGATCCTTGTGCAATGAGTTCGGCAGGAAACCGCCACTCTGCAGCATGTGACTAATGGCCGAGTCCGCCCTCAGACCGCCGGAAGATAGTATTAAATATATCCTCCGGCTATCTAATCCTAATGCGGTAAATCGGAGAATCTGCGGCGAAATGGGCTCTTTTTGCCGAACCGCGGCGTTTCCGGCCGGTATTTTGAAATCCGGGCATTTCCTAAACGGAAAAAAGTGAAGGATGTGCGGATTGCGATGTTGGGTTGGGAGTTTCCGCCTGCAGTGTCCGGGGGGCTGGGCGTCCATTGCTACGAGTTGACGAAAGCGCTTTCCATGCGGGGCGCGGAAATCGACTTCTACATGCCGAGGACCGCGAGCGCGCCGACCTCCCCGGCAGCGAACGTCCGCGTGCTTCCCGTGGACTTCGACTCGTTCAAGGGCTTGGAGAAATTCCTGCTTCCGGGGCCCTACCCTTCGTCCGCGTACAGGATTACGACGAAACTTGGCGCCCAGCCGCTGGGCGAGAACTACGGCACGAACTTCTTCCAGGAGGTCGCCAAGTACAACGTACTCGCTGCGAGGCTCGTGGAAATCAACCACGCGGAACGCGGCTACGACGTCATACATTTCCACGACTGGCTTGCCACGAAGGCGGGGTTGGAGGCTGCTGCGCGCACCGGCAGGCCGGGGGTCGTGACAATCCATAGCACGGAATTCGACCGCACCGCCAACCTTTCCCCGATGGATTGGATCGTGCAAATCGAACGGGAGGCGGTGCAAAAGTCGGACGCGGTGATCACGGTCAGCAACATGATGCGCAGCCAGCTTCTCGAGCGGTTCTCCGCGGACCCGGACAGGCTATCCGTCGTCTACAACGGCGTCGACCCCCTGCAGTTCAAGGCGCCGCACCGCAAGCCCGCGTCGTTCGGCAGGAAGGTGGTGCTCTTCCACGGCAGGCTGAGCATCCAGAAAGGCCCCGACTTCTTCCTGAAGGCCGCGAGGCGCGTGCTCGAGGTCGAGCCGGACGTGCAGTTCGTCGTCGGCGGCAAGGGAGGCATGATGCAGCAGCTCATCGACGAGACGTTCGCGCTCGGGATCATGGGGAACGTGACGTTCACGGGGTTCGTCCCCGAGGACGAGCTCGCCTCGCTCTATGCCTCCGCGGACGTCTACGTGCTGCCGTCGGTAAGCGAACCGTTCGGGATAAGCGTGCTCGAGGCGATGGCGAGCGGCGTGCCCGTCATCGTGAGCAAGTCCGCCGGAGTCGGCGAGAGGCTGAAGCACGCGCTGAAGGCCGACTTCTGGGACGTTGATGAGATGGCGCAGCAGATAATCGCCGTTCTCAGGTACCCGCAGCTGAAGGGGATGATGTCCCTTCACAGCGCGCAGGAGGCGGCGGAGTTCAGCTGGCAGAAGGCCGCGGGCGAGACGATGCAGGCGTACAACAACGCGATGGGCAGGGGGAGAAGATAGATGCCGGCAATCTGCCTATATTTCCACGTGCACCAGCCGACGAGGCTCAGGAAGTTCTCCATATTCTCGCACAAGCCGCCGTCCCTGCGCGAGCGCTATTTCGACGACGGGCTCAACAGCCATTATTTCGTGAAGGCCGCGCAGAAATGCTATCTGCCGACGAACGCGCTCCTGCTGCGGCTGATAGAGGAGAATGGCAAGAGGTTCCGCATATCGTACAGCATCACCGGCACGTTCCTCGAGCAGGCGCGCAGATACTCCCCGGAGACTCTGGATTCCTTCCGCAGGCTGGCGTCGACGGGGTGCGTGGAGTTCCTCGACGAGACGTACTACCACAGCCTCGCCTCCATATATGAGGACAGCTGGGAGTTCGAGAGGCAGGTGCGCGCGCACACCGAGCTGATCCGGGACGAGTTCCGCCAGACGCCGAAGGTGTTTCGGAACACGGAACTGCTCTACAGCAACCGCATCGCCGAGGCGGTCTCCGGGATGGGCTTCAAGGGCATGCTGACGGAAGGCATCGAGTGGGTGCTCGGCTGGCGCTCGCCGAACTACGTATACCGGGCGAGGTTCTCGCCGCGGCTGAAGGTGCTGTTGCGCAACTACAAGCTCAGCGACGACGTCGGCTACCGTTTCGGCGCGCGCTGGTGGCCGGGATGGCCGCTCACCGCCGACAAGTACGCCAACTGGCTCGCGGCATGCGACGGCCCGACGGCGAACATATTCATGGACTACGAGACTTTCGGGGAGCACCACTGGGAGGGCACCGGAATCCACGAGTTCCTCCGCCACCTCCCCGGGGAAGCGCTCAAACACGGGAACCTCTCGTTTGCGACGGTCGGGGAGGTGCTGGAAGGGAACGAAGCAGTGGGCGAAATCGATGTGCCGTCGGTGCTCAGCTGGGCGGACCTCGAGCGCGACGCAAGCGCATGGCTGGGCAACCCCATACAGCAGGCGTGCTTCGGGGAGCTGGAGGCGCTGTCGAAGGAAATCCGCGGCGTGCCGGACGGCGAGCTGCAGGACGCCTACGGGCTGCTGCAGACCTCGGACCACCTGTACTACCTCTGCACGAAGAACTGGGCGGACGGCGACGTGCACAAGCACTTCTCGCCGTACAAGGACAAGGGACCGTACGACAACTTCATAAACTACATGAACGTCCTGCGGGACTTCCGCTCGCTGGTGCAGGAGCGCGCGGGCGAGGCGTCGAGGCAGAGGGCGGCGCACGGGGCCGGCGTGAGGATGCAGGCGTTGAAGGAGAAGGTCGAGCTATTCGAGAAGGGGGTGGGAGTGCCATGAGCAAGGTCCTGTTCTTCGTCACCGAACTGCAGAGGCCCGTCGGCGGGCTCTACAGGTATTCGATCGAGCTGCTGCCCGCGTGGAGGAAGGCGTTCGAATCGGGGAAGACCGAGTTCGAGCCGCTTGTGGTGTCGCTTTCGGACCCGTCGGCGCCCAAGGGCGACCTCAAGGAGGAGAAGTCGTTCGCCGCGTTCACGCGCAAGACCGGGATAAAGGTGTTCGGGGCCGTGCGCGGAGGGGAACGGTGCCATTTCCTCGAGCACGAGCTCGGCGACGAGGAGAGGAACGCGCTGCACTTCACACTCTGGGACCGCTACCGCATCAAGTCGGAGAGCTCCGCAGGCGACCCGTGCTATAGGCTGATGAACTCGTTCTGGGACTCCGCGCCGAAATTCGCCGAGCACCTCGCGAAGAAGGAGGACATCGCGCTCATCGACGCGCAGGACTGGCTGGCATTCCCGGCGGGGTTCATCGCCCGCGAGAGAATCAAGAAACCGCTGCACTGCAGGTTCCACTCGGGCGAGTTCGGCAGGGCGCTCGGCAGGCCGCAGCCTGACTCCGCGCCCCTGCACATCGAGGCCGCAGCGCTGCAGGAGGCCGACTTCGTCTCCGGCGTGTCCATCGGCGACGCGAAGTTCGAGGTCTACAAGCTGCTGCCGCTCAAGCAGCAGATGAAGGCCGAGCTCCAGCAGCAGCGCGGACACTACTGGAAGAAGCAGCAGGACGAGCGCGAGGACGCCTACGAGGAATTCCTCCTCTTCGAGTCCGCGCAGGACCTCGAGCTTGTGACTCGGAGGGCGGCGGGCCTCACGAACGGCATAATCCTGGACAGCTGGAAGAAGGTCACTTTCTCGCAGATTGCCGCCGGGAAGAAGCTGTTCTCGAAGCTGCTGCCCGGCAAGGCGCACTATGTCTTCTTCATCGGCCGCGCGGAATACCGCAAGGGCATCGACGCGCTGCTGAACGCCATGTCGCTGGTGCGCAGGGAGAACGTGAACGTCGGGCTCGTGGTCAGCAGCTCACTCTCCCCGGCGGAATACCAGAAGCACTACTCCTCGTGCGTGGCCCTCGGAATAGAGGAGGACGTCGCGCTCTACAACGGGTGGCTCGAGGAGGAGACGAAGAAGTCGATGATATGCGCCGCGGACGTCATCGCGCTTCCATCCCTGTACGAGCCGTTCGGCATCGTGACCCTCGAGGCTCTCGCGGCCGACATGGCGTGCGAGCTCAACGGCGTGCACGGCCCCACCGTCGTCGTCGGGGACACGGGGGGCATGTCCGACGTCATCCGCAACGGCGTCAGCGGCTTCAAGGTCCCCATGGAGGAGGACAACTTCGACATGAGGCCGGATATGCTGGCGAAGATCCTGAAGCTCTCGCTCTCCAGCGACGAGCTGCACGCACGCATCTCCAAGGGAGGGGTAGAACGCGTGCAGTCCAGGTTTTTCGACTGGAATTTCATCGTGTTCAAGGTATTCGAGGTATACAAGAGGGCAATCGAGAACTACTGCAATGAGGTGGGATGAATGGCGAACGTGGAGGAGTATTTCGGCGTCAAGGCCGGGATATTGTGGCAGTGCCTGCACGAGCACGGGCCGCTGTCCATAGTGCAGATAAAGCGCAAGACCAAGCTCTCGGACACCGAGGTCTACGCCGCGCTCGGCTGGCTGGCCCGCGAGGACAAGATCGCGATCCAGGGCAGCGTGCCGCTGCTGTTCAAGTTCTCGCGTAAATAGGTGCAGGCGCTTGAACGTCGGCTCCGTCTGCGAGCACAAGATGCCGGAGGAGGACCCCGACTGGGGCTACGCGAGGGCATGCAGGGCGCTCCTGCGAAGGCCGGACGCCGAGTTCATGCAGAGCGTGCATTCCGTGGATTCCGACGGCTTCACGACGCCGAACCGGGACTACCCCCTCGAGGGGCTGACCGCAGTTGTCGGCGGGGAGAACTGGAAGTTCCTCGACGCCCTGCCGTTCCGGCTGGAGTATCAGGCAAGGCCCCTGCGCCTCAAGGCGGCGGGCGTCAAAATCTACCCGTGGAAGGCCGAATATTCCTACCGCGTGGAAGGCCTGGGCGCGCATGCGGCGCTCGAAGTCGAATACTACCTCCTCCGCAAACCCAGGTTCCCGTCGCTGAATGTGGCATTCAGGCTGGCCGGCGCCAGGCATACGGCCCTATTCCTCAAGCCGTTCTTCGACATAAGGCACATGTACTCGCATTCCGACCCGCAGGAGCATTCCCACGATTTCTCGGAGAGCAGGCTCCGCGTCCTCGCTTCCGGAAGGGAAGCCTTGGTGGCAAGCCCTTCGTTCACGGGATTCGCGCCCTCTGCCCAGGCCGTACAGCAGTGGTGGTACAAGATGGGCAGCGGAAGCCGGGAGGACACCGACGGCGGCATACGCTTCTCCGGCGAGACGAGGAGCCTTTACGCACCGGGCGTGCTGACCGCCGAGCTCAACGGCGAGGTCGGGATACAGGTTTCCTGCGGTGACCCGGCGCACGAGCCGGCCGTGGAGCTGCGGAACCATGACGAGAAGCGCGAGCGGGCGCGGGCCGCGAGGCTGCTCGAGCCGTTCTCCGCACAGCTGGACTCGGCGGGCGCGAAATGGGGGAAGGCGGCGCAGAGGGCGATTGCCGGGAGGCTGTTGTGCCTGCTGGACAAGTTCGAATTCTCCGCGCCTTCCATCGACGCGCCGGACGCGGGAAGCATGTGGTTCCGCAACGCCTGGTTCCGGGACGCCTTCGAGGGCGTGCGCAACAACCTGCCGCTATACTTCAAGACGCGCAAGCGCGGGCTCCGCGGGCTGGCCTACGGCGCGCTGCGGCTTTCGAAGGAAGGCAGGGTGCCGAACAAGCTGGCCGAACGCTCCTCCCAGCAGCCGGACTACTCCGCCACGGACGCCACCCTGCTCTGCTATCTCACGGCGCTCGACCTGCTCGCGCTGCAGAGGGATGCCGCGCTCGCGCAGCTGCTCCGGCAGGAGTCCGCGAAGTTCATCTCCGCTTGCAAAACGGAAGGCGCGATCGGCGAGGACGGCCTCCTGTACACCCCGGCGAGGCACTCGTGGATAGACTCGACGGCGGGGTTCCCGGCAGGCGGCGGCACCGCAAGCGCGCCATCGAGGATCCCGCGGGAATGGCTTGCCGAGTACTCGCACATGGCTCCCGCGGACGCAACAAGAGCCGCGCACACGGCGAAATTTGCGCTTGTCGAGGTCAACGCGATGTGGCTGCTCGTTCTGCGCGGGCTGGCCCTGCGGGGGGTCCGCGAGGCTGCTGAGATTTCGGAGCGCGCGGAAGAATCCTTCACGA
The DNA here is from genome assembly GCA_043806595.1 of Microcaldota archaeon. GTDB lineage: Archaea > Micrarchaeota > Micrarchaeia > Norongarragalinales > SBBD01 > JAZDGU01. Next base: position 29,058 of record JAZDGU010000011.1, on the reverse strand, counting down.
GGAAATTCCTCGCCGGCGGAAGGATGGCCGGAATCGCGGACATTCAGGGCAGGCGGGACTTCGCGGAGGCTTCCACGTGCATCGAGGCGCTCGCGCTCCTGCCCGACCTCTTCTCCGAAGCCGAGGCCCGCTCGATACTCGATTCCAAGGCCGGCGCATTAGTCCATAGGGACAAGAGGCTCTTCGGCGTGCTGGTGAGGGACTCCGGCGGAAAAGTTTTCTACGGGGACGGCGAGTACCACGGCGCGGTGTGCTGGCCGAGGGACTCGCATTACCTGTTCAAGGTCCTGCAGCGGCTGGGCGACGCGCGCGCCGAGGAAATCCTGCTGGCCCACCTCGGCCACCAGATGGAGGAGGGCGCGGTGTTCTACTCGCACGAGCTGTTCTCGCTTCCCGAGGGAAGAAACCCGTCCCCGGCCAAGAGCCGGAATTTGCCCGTTCCCGTGAAGAACCCTGCGCAGTACTTCTCGCAGTGGTGCCAGCCGTATTTCGATTTCCTAGAGGGCGGCAAACAGGCTGACGGCGGTCCTAAGTGAAGTCGCTCAGCCTGACGTCGATTTTGGAAATCTTGTTCAGCGTGCTCCATTCCCACCGGATGTGCCTCTTGAGCCTGCCGTCGCCAACGTGCCTGCGGAGGAACTCCATGGTGCGCTCGTCGCTGGGGTAGCCCGAGCCGAAAAAACCGAACTCCTTGTGCAGTTCGCCGACGCGCTTCTCGCGCAGGCTCTTGGCCATCACGGATGCCGCTCCGACGACCGCGTATTTCGAGTCGGCGTGGTTCTCCGCGATTACCGCCGCGCCGGCCGGCAGCCTGAGCTTGTGCCAGTACTTCTTGATGCGCTGCTCGAACTTCCGGGGATTGGGGTCGGGAGAGTCGATGAAGACTGTGGCGAGCTTTTCGGCGCCGAGCTTCCTCTGGAGCTTCGCGAGCGCATCCGCGGCCTTCCTCGCCTCGAGCTCGTTGAGGCTCACCTTCGAGCGCATCGCCTCTGTAATCTCCTCCGCGGAGATTTCCACCATGGAATGCGGATAACCCTTCAATTTCGCCGCGGCCTTCTCGCGCGCCGGCGGCTGCAGGGCCTTCGAGTCCTTCGCGCCGAGCTCGCGCAGCGTCTTCTCCTCGCCTTCGCGGCAGGCGAACGCGCAGATTACCAGCGGCCCGAGCACCGGCCCACGGCCCGCCTCGTCCACTCCCGCAATGAAAGCCATTTCAGCACACCAACAAGCGCCACTCCAATACGCCTCGAATGGTTTTTATTGCTTGGTTGAGCCATTATTGCGCACGGGGCTATAGTATAACCTGGCAGAACAGTAGCGGGGAACGCCTTCCTCCGGGAAAGCGCGCTCCGCTGACGCTCCAGTTCTTTCGTCCGCGCAAGCGGGAAGGACGCCGGGTTGCACTCGGCAATAAGGGTATTATGAGCGCCTTGGCAGACGCAAAGGCGCGATGACTTGAAGTTCCTGGAGCTCTGAAAAAATGAGGAGCACGAGGAGATACCTGCGGATGGGGGTTCGAATCCCCCTAGCCCCATTCTTTTTTTCTGCTGCTGCGAAAGTATTAAAGAGCCTCGACGGGAAGTATAATCCAATGCGCCGAAGGCAATTTTTACGGATAATGAAGGGCGTGGCAGGAGCACTTGCCGCCTCAGCGCTGGCGCCATCTTCTTTACGCCAAAAAGGGCCGTATCAGATAACCATTGAAGGAATACGCTTGAAATTCAGCCGTATGCAGCACCTAGAAAATATCGACAGGTACGAACAGATAGCACAAGAAGTCAAGTTGCTTTATCCGCTTACGCACGAGACCCAGCACATAACGTCCTTGGACGTTCGCGATTGGGCACTTTTGCACGCCCGTACGGTCCTCAAGCCATACGGACGAGTACTTGAAATGGATCCATCCATTGCCACGTGGACAGAGACTTCGCACAAGGTCACTGCCTTCCACGAAGCCGTGCACGGTTTCCTGGAGTCCCAGCCAGAACTGCTTTCGGAATGGAATTCATTGCATGCGCGCATTAAAAGGAACCCGCGGCCGAATAAATTTCCAAGCGAGCATGCAGTTTTTTCCCTCTTCGATGAAGGCAACTACGAACACTCACCGTGGAACGCCGATATCGGACACCCGGATGAAAACGGCCACGAGCTATGCGCTTCCGCATCCGCCATTCTCAGGCACCATCCGCTGGAGTTTCTCAAAAAGCTTGAGGCAAATCGGAAACGCAATCCGGAGTCTTTCAAATTGGCTCTCGAAGTAGTAAGACAAGTGAAAAAATCGTATGGAGCGTATTCGAAGGAATTGTTTTCGCGTCCAATCCTAGAGTTGCCGGGACGCTGAATTCAAACGTGATGGAAATGGACGTTATCGCTTGAAGAATGCCAGCTGGCGCCCTTCCTCGGGCGGCCTGCTCGCACGCGAGAACCAGTAGAAGGCGAGCGCGATTACGGCGAGCGCGGAAAGCTGCCGGACCAGCGGCGAGGTTTCGAAGAGGGCGAGGAGGAACGGCGTGGCGACCACCATCGCGATGATTTTCGCGAGCGTCTTGGCCCTGCGCAGCTGCCATTCCGCCATGTGCCTTCCGACCTGCGAGAAGGCGTGCGTTATGGCCTTCATGATGACGTAGCCGGAAGCGAGCAGTATTACCGCTACGACCCATTCCGTCGTGACTATCAGACCGTAGAGGTGCGCGAACACCAGGCCCGACCATTGCGCGACCGCGGCCCTTCCGAGGAAGAAAAGCGCCGCGGCGAGGACGACGCCGAGCAGGACGTTCCTGCCGAGCACGTCGGTCGCCTTCCGGCTGTGCTCGAGGATGCGCGTCATGCCCTGGACAGCCGCCGCGGTCTCCCTTCCCGCGCGCTTGACCCCGGGGGGCATCAGCCTTGAAATGAGAAGATAGACCTCGCTGCTCCGGTTGGCGAACATCGAGGTAGCAAGCACGCTGGTGAACACGAGCGCGGAGGTGATGCCCAGCAGGTCAATCGGGACCGAGGCCTGCGCCTCCTTGGCGATGAGGAGCGAGAACTCGCCGACGGAGAGCATCGCCAGGCCGGAGAACGCAGCCTGCCTGCCGTTGAAGCCGAAGATGTAGGTGCTCGTCGCGGCGCCGGCGAACTTAAAAACTAGGTTAGCGGCGCAGAGCAGGAGCACGAGGCCGATGTTGGACCAGACGCTCCCGAGGTTGATGAGCATGCCGATGGAGACGAAGAATATGCTGCTGAAGGCGAGGCTGAAGGGGTGGATGCTTTCCTCGAGCGTCTTCGCGCGCGGCATGGAGGCGACGAGGCTGCCCGCGAGGAACGCCCCGATGGAAGGCGTGAGGCCGAGGTATTCCGCGAAGTAGCTGAAGCCGATGCCGATGCTGAGCGCGAGGAAAATCATCGTCTCCCTCGCCTGGTACTTGGTTATCCAGTCGAACAGGCGGTTCAGGACCATGAAGATTGCGGCGTAGAGGGCGATGAGCGCGAAGATGGCGAAGAGTATGTTCCGCATGACCGCTATCGCGCCGAACTCGCCGGTGCCGAGGCCGGATATCATCGTCAAGGCGATTACGGCGAAGATGTCCTCGATGACGAGAGTGCCCAGCAGCAGCGGTATCTCCTCGCGGTCCTTGAGCGACTTCTGCTCGACCAGCCGTATCATCAGCGCGGTGCTCGTGATGGCCACGATGGCCCCAATCGCGATGGAGCTTGTGGCGTCCAGCCCCGCAAGCGACGCGAGCTCGAAGGTTAGGAAGAATACGATGCCGAGCTTGGAGAGTGCGATGAAGAAGCTGCGCTTGCCGTACTCGAAGAGGCGGGAGAGGCTGAACTCGAAGCCTATCGTGAAGAGAAGGAGAACCGCCCCGATGTCGGCGAAGCTGTTGACGAGCTCACTCTGGGTCACCCACCCGAGCAGGTTGGGGCCGATGACTGCGCCGATGGCGAGCAGCCCGAGGACGGGCGGCTGGCGCAGCCGGTTGGCGATGAGGCCGGCGAGCGTCGCAAAGACTACGAGGATGCCGATGTTGAGGAAGAAGTCGGCCATGCCGGGGTGAAGGCGGGCGCGATATTTATGGGTTGCGGCGTCATGCTTTCGGCTTGCTTATGTGCTCGACGATGACTCCGAACGCGGGCCTCGTTATGCCGACGCCGACGAGGATTCCGACGATGGTCGAGAGCGCAAATCCCATGATCTCGACGATTCCGGAGAGGAGGAGAGGGAGCATGGCGGCGATTGCGACGCCGGCAACGGTGAAGATGATGAAGAAGGCCTTGCCGATGCGCTCCTTGATGCCGCGTGCGGCGAGCACCTCGTCGGAGGTCCTGCCCTTGCGCAGCAGCTCGTCGGTGATGATGATTTGGTCGTTGACGCCGGTGCCGATCAGGCCGACGATTCCGGCGACGGCGGCGAGGTCGACGGTGCCGACTACGCCCATGAAAACAGTAGTGAGTAGTATCTCGCACAGGTTGACGAGGACTATCGGGAATACGAGTATGGGGCGCCTGTACCGCCAGGCGATGAAGCTCATGACCGCGGCGACCGCCATGACGATGCCCACCGCGCTGTAGAAGAGGAACTGCTCGCCGAGGGACGGCGCGACGACGTACGCGCTGCCGACGACCGTGCTCACCGGGAGCTTGCCGCCGCTGATGAGGCTCTTGAGCTCCTTGATCTGGTTGAGGGCGTTGCTCTTGGCCTCTTCCGATGTTGCGCCGGAGAGCGTGCCCGTGACCTGGTAAGAGCGCGATGCGTACCCGTTGGCGAGGCCCGCGGAAAGCGTGGGCGCGGACAGAAGGCCGATGGCCCTCCATTCGCTCACGGTTATGCCGCGCAGCTGCGCGGAGTAGGTGCGCGGGGTCATGTCCGCATCCGGGACGGCTATTATCCTGTTGGCGACCGCGGATGCGTCGTCGCTGTAGCCCTTCGCCTTCAGCTCGGATACGAGCCCGGGCTGGCGGGCGGCGAGGCCTTCCGTGAGTATCACCCGGCTCCTGTTCGCGTCCGCGACCTGCTGCGCGACGGCGCTGGCGTTCGCGTTGTCCGCATAGACGAGCATGAGGTCGTCGCCGTTCCTGCGCATGACGTCCTTGAGCGCCATCTCGATCTGCGGCTGGCTGGCGAAGGTCGCGTTGAAGAGCTCGCCGCGCTCGACCACGACGGCGGCGTTCTCCGGCCGGTCGAGGAACATGTAGACGGGGTAATCCGCCTTGCCGAGGGCCGCGTCGGCGAACTGCTTGCTCGCCTCCGCGGAAACCGCGAAGTCTATCTCCCAGCGGTAGTCCAGCGGGTTCTCGGCCGGGAGAATGCGCTCTCCCTGCGCGCCGCCGACCGAGTTCTGCAGCACGTCGGCGCCGCTGAGCGCCTGCCTGCCGTCAATCACGGCCTCGAACTTGCCCTGCTGGCGCAAAATCGTCTCGACCGTCTTGATGACGCCCTCGTCCGCGAGGGGCACCTCGACTATGATTTCCCTGCCGCCGAGCGGCCGCACCACCGCCTGCGAGAGCCCCAGCTTGTTGATGCGCTGCTTGATCGTGTCGACGGTCGTGGCCATGACGTCGGGAGCGACGTCCTTGTCCGCGACTATGGAAATTGGGATCCGCACGCCTCCCTTGAACTCGATGCCGAAGTTGAGGCCGCCCTTGAGCGCGACCGCTACAAGCGCCAGAGCAATGACGGCTATCACTAGCTGCACGCGCCAGTTCTTGAGGAGCGGGGAGAAGTCCATGCCAATACTCACTTGATTCCCTTGGCGTCGGCGTACCATAGCACCATCGGGGCGTTGCCGAGCCACGTCGCAATGAAGTCCGCGATCGATCCGATTACCACGACCGTCCCTATCTCGAAGTATACCTCCACGTTCAGCACGATGGAGATTACGATGAGGACCGTGAATGCCAGTATCGCGGAAGTGTTCATCGTGAACCCAGTCTTCATCGAGTCGAATATCCGCTCGCGCACCGTTCCCTCCTGGCGCTTGAGCGCGCGGATGGTGAGGAGCATGTCCGTGTCAAGGGAGAAGCCGATGAGCATGAGGAGAGCGGCGACGCTTGCCAGGCTCAGGGGAATCTGCAGGGCTCCCATCACCCCGAGCGTTATCATGATATCCGCGAATGCACCGAAGAGCACCGAGACGGTCGGGACTGCGCTGCGGAACACGAGCACGATCACGACCGCGGACACGAAGAACGAGAGCGCCAGAACCTGCACCACCTTGGAGAAGAAGAACTTGCTCAGCGAGGCGCCGATTTCCTTGCTAGTGTAGGCCTTGACGGGAACCGCCGCGCGGATTTCCGCAAGCACCTTCTCGCGGTAGCCCGAAGAAGCCTCCTGCAGGCCGTCGCTGGCTTCGCTGAAGGCCTTCGAGCCGTCGGTCACGCGCCTCGTCGAGCCGATTTCGGCGAGGATGGAATTGGCGTCGGCGACGGCCTTCGAGTCCATCCCCGCAACCTTGCTCCTCTGCGCCTCGAGCTCCTGCGGCGTGGTCGCAGAGGCGTTGGACTCGAGGGCGTCAAGGTAAAGCTGCTCGCGCGAGAGGTCGGCGTCCAACTGCTTGAGGGAGGCGAGCCTGTCCTGCGCGCCCGCGAGATTCTCGTCGCCCTGCAGCTCTATCTCGAAGCCGCGGCCGGAAGGGTTCTCGAACGAACGGACGCTAGCGTCCTTGGAAAATGCTGAGAGCCTGGATTCGAGGTCCGCCTTCTGCTTGACGAGCTCGGATGCCGGCGAATCAGTGTATACCGTGAAAAGCAGGCCTCCCTTGAAGTCTATGCCGAGGGGAACGCGCGGGACCAGCAGGACCGCTACGAATATCAGTAGCAGCGGCACGAGCAGGAGCCGGCGGTACAAGTTTCCCTCGTAGAAGTTCGGTATCTGCATGCGAACCCACTAGCGTTTCAGACCCAGAGCAGCAGCCACGTCATAATTCCGAACAAGTTATATAAGGCTTGCGATTTGCTCCGCAGGCGAAGGGGCATTATGCGGTTCCCCCTGCGGCCTGCCCCCCCGTGGTGCACAAGGGGCAAACGCTCCCGGGTGAACGCTAAATGACCGCGGCCTGCACCGCGATTCCCGTGGAGACCAGCGCCAAAAGGAGGATGAGGGACGGCACGAAGAGCGCGGCGAATGCCTGCGGGTAGGTCAGGCCGTGGACCCATACCAGCATCGTCAGGTTGGCGAACACGTAGTATGCGAGCACGAGGAGCGCCAGTAGGAACCCGATGCCGGGAAAGAGCCTGCAGACGTAGTAGAGCACCAGCGTCGGGGCGACGATTACCGCGCTGAGGTGAAAGTGCTGGTCGAAGGACGCCCTGCCCCCGAAGGCGCGGGCTACCACGTAGTTCAGGGCGATGACGAGGAATGCCGCGGCGAAGCCGATGACGGTATTGAATACGGTGAACAGCGCCATGCGGGGGAGGCTCATCGGCCTCGCGTAGGTCGGCATGTTGGGCAGTAGCGTGAACGTCGCGGCGTATAGTACGCTGAAGATGAAGACCCCGAGGAGCAGGTGCTTGCTGGCCTCGGCCTTGCTCGCGCGCTTCTTCTCCGAGGCGAAAAGCCTGACGGGGTCGGAAAAGAGCTCCGTCCAAACGTCCGCGCGCTCGATAATCCTGGCCATGCAAAAGGCACGCCGCCGCGCAATAAAAACGTTGCTGCCCCCTCCCCCTGCCAGCAGCGAAACGAACGCTTTTTAAGCAGGCGGAGGGAAATCTGTGCAGGGGTGTTCGGGCATGTCCCTTTTGCTCTACGGAATAATCGCGGTAGTCGTAATCGTCGTGCTGTGGCTGCTTTTCACCTACAACGGGCTGGTGACGCTGCGCAACCGCATCGAGAACGCGTGGTCGCAGATTGACGTGCAGCTCAAGCTGAGGTACGACCTGGTGCCCAACCTCGTGGAGACCATCAAGGGCTACGCCAAGCACGAGCGCGAGGTCTTCGAGAACGTCACGAAGGCGCGCGCGTCCATGATGGGGGCGAAGACTGTGGGCGAGAAGGCGAAGGCGGACAACATGCTCACCGGCGCGCTCAAGACGCTTTTCGCGGTCGCCGAGGCCTACCCGACCCTGCGCGCGAACGAGAACTTCCTGCGGCTGCAGGAGGAGCTCAGCGGGATTGAGAACAAGATCGCCTATTCCCGCAGGTTCTACAACGACAGCGTGCTCGAGTTCAACACTTCCATACAGGTGATGCCGGGCGCGCTCGTCGCGGGACCGCTCGGGTTCAAGGCCGAGGAATACTTCAAGACCGAGGGCGAGGGGGAGCGCGAACCCGTCAAGGTCAAGTTCTGAGGATTCGGGCGGCGGAGTGGCTTTTTCCCGGGAGCGAAAGCCATATATATATCCGGCCGCATAATGCGCTTCCTGATGTTACGTATCGACGGAACAGGGGGAAGAGGGCTGATTCGATGAAACCCGAGCACTTTGACATGCTGCTGGCGTTCATGCTCCGCGAGAAGCGCTACCTCAAGAAGAGGGAGACGAGCTTCACCGAGAAGGAGCTAAAGGACGGCGAGGAAATCTTCAAGGCGGTGATCAAGGCCGTGCAGACCAAGAAGCTGCCGGACGAGGAGCTGAAGGAGGTCCAGCGCAACCCGGTGAAGCGCTCGCGCTTCGTCTCCGCCATACTGGCGAAGTGCGGCGGCCTCGGGCGGAAGCAGGTCCTGCTGGTCATCGAGTCCTACGACCTCGTCTACGCCATCATAGAGAAGAAACACAAGGAGCACAAGATTGTCATCGAGTCGCTCAAGGGCGACCGCTTCTACAACCCCCGGAAGAGGCTCTACAAATAAGAGTGCCGGCTCCCCATGGCAGAAACGGTCTCGTTCGCGGAATTCTCGAAGCTCGAGCTGCGCGTAGGCAAGATAATGGAAGTCGGGCGGGTGGAAGGCAGCAACAAGCTCTACAAGCTGCAGGTGCGCGTCGGCGGCGAGGAGCGCACGCTGGTTGCCGGCCTCGCCCAGGCGTACGCCGAGGACGAGCTGCTCGGGAAGCTCATCGTGGTCGTCTGCAACCTCGAGCGCAAGACACTCAAGGGAATCGAGTCGCAGGGCATGCTGCTCGCCGCGGAGACCGCCGACGGGGAAATCACCCTGCTCGCGCCCGACCGGCCGGTGGCCGACGGAAGCGCCGTGCGCTAATTACCCGATAAACGGTAATTACCTGTTTTCAAGAAAAGGATATTAAGCGCAGCCGCCGCAATCCCGTTGTGAAAACCTACGCGCTCGTGGCAGCGGGGCTGCTTGCCGGGCTCTCGCTGGCGCTTCAGCTGGTGAACAACGTCATCGGGGTGCCCACCGGATGGGGCATGACCGTCGACCTGGTCGGCGTGCCGGCGCTCATCGCGTTTTTTGTTCTCGGATACAATGCGGGGCTGCAGGTGCTTGTCGCGTCGTTCATCGGCATCGCCTTCCTTTCCCCCACGGGGGTAATCGGCGCGGTGATGAAGTTCTCGGCGACGCTACCCATGCTCGCCGTGCCCGCTTTCTACCTCGCGGCCAAGAGGCGAAAAATCGAGCCCGGCAGGCTGCTCGTGCTGCTGGGGCTGCTGCTTGCGGCGTTCATCGCGGCGTTCGCGGCGTTCGCATACCTGATAGCCTATTCCGGGGAGGCGTTCGGGGGCACTGTAGCCGCGGGAATCGCCCCGATCCTCGCGTTCGCGGGCTTCGCATATTTGCTGCTTCGTCTCTGGAAAAGGTACGGCAGCGAAAAGGAACTGCGCGGGGTTTTTTCATGGAAGGAGGCCCTCGCAATTCTCGCCGTCGCCGCGGCGCTGCGGGGGCTGCTGATGATCGCTGCGAATTTCTACTTCGCGGGGCCACTGTTCTTCCGGGTCACGCCCGCGGAGCTCGCCACGATGATTTCGGCGGTGCCGGTTCCGCTGCTGGGGCCGTCGGCTTGGTACGCCTCGGTATTCCTGTGGAACGCAGTGCAGGCGGCTGCTGAGTTCGGGCTGGCATGGCTGATTGCCTTCCGCTTCGGCTTCGCCGAGAGATACGGTGCGTGAAATGCTCGCGGTAGAGACAAGGGATTTGAGCGTGGGCTACGGAGCGGCGAACGCGCTTGACGGGGTGTCGTTCTCGGTTGCGGAAGGGGAATTCGTTTCCCTGCTCGGAGAAGTCGGCACCGGCAAGACGACGCTCTTGCTATGCCTCAACGGGGTAATACCGAAAATAATTCCAGCGAAAACCGCAGGAAGCGTCGCCGTCTTCGGCAGGGATGCCGCGAGGCATTCGGTGCAGGAGCTGAGCAGGGATGTCGCGTTCGTGTTCCAGGACCCGGACGACCAGATATTCTCGCTGACCGTCGAGGAGGAGGTGGGCTTTGCCCTCAAAAACCGCGGCGCTCAGCCAGAGGAAACCCGGAAACGAGTGGAGCTCGCGCTGGAATCCCTCGGCATACCCGGCCTTGCCGGCAGGGACCCCTCTACGCTCTCCCACGGCCAGAAGCAGAAGGTCGCGATCGCCTCGGCGCTCGCAACTGACGCCCGAATCATCTGCCTCGACGAGCCGACCTCGGCGCTCGACTACCGGAGTTCCGTGGAGCTGTTCGGGATTCTCCGCAGGCTCAATGCGCAAGGAAGGACGATAATCATATCCTCGCACGACACCGATCTACTCGTCGAGTACGCCAAGAGGTTCGTCGTGCTGGACAACGGCAGAATCACGCTTGACGGGGGGAAGGAGGTCTTCGCGGACACGAGATTCGGCGGCGCGGGGCTCAAGGTGCCCTGCGGGATGAAGTGAGAAAAGGGGCATGCTCAAGTATTCGCCGGGGGATTCGGCTATCCACAGGGCTGGCGCAAGGGCGAAACTCGTCGGCCTGATAGCCGGGTCTTTGCTCTTAATCGCGATGCCCAAGGAGTTCTCGGGGGTAACCATCGCCGCAGCATTTGCCCTGTATTCGATTGCGGGGATTTCCGTTACCGGCACCGTCCGGGATCACGCGATAATATTCGTCTTCTCGCTCGCGGCATTCCTCTTCCACTGGAACGACCCGCTTGCCGGGCTGTACAACTACCTATTCCTATGCTCGCTTTTCCTGCTGTCTTTCCTGTTCGTGTTCACTACCCCGCCCTCGCGCATCGAGCGCGCGCTGCGGGGGCTGGGGGTGCCGCGGCAGACCGCTTTCGTGCTCGCCATTGGGATGGCTTCCGTGCCCTACTTCGAGCGCAAGGCCCTGCGGGTGAGAATCGCGCAGGCAGCCCGCGGTTCGAAGGCGGTGCTGCCTCTCGTGCTGCCGGTGCTGCACTCGCTTTTCCGGCGCGCGCGCAGGCTCGCGATCTCGCTCGAGACTCGAGGATTTAAACCCTGACGCTCGTATTATTTCCATGCAGCAGGTTTTCCCAGGGGTGTTCAAGGCCGACGGCAGGCTCGCGACTAAAAGCCTCGCGCCCGGCTTTTCCGTCTACGGCGAGGAAGTGAAGAAGGCCGGAGGGCAGGAATACCGCCTGTGGGAGCCGAAGAGGAGCAAGCTCGGTGCGGCGCTCGTCAAGGGCATGAGGCAGATGCCGATAAGGGAGGGGTCGACGGTGCTCTATCTGGGCGCTGCTAGCGGCACCACGGCGTCGCACGTGAGCGACATCGTAGGAGCTGGCGGGCTGGTATACTGCGTCGAGTTCTCCGCGCACGTCGCGCGCCAGCTGGTCGAGGTCTGCGAGAAGAGGCCGAACATGCTCCCCATCATCGAGGACGCCCGCTTCCCCGAGCGGTACGGAATCGACGGGAAGGCGGACGTGGTCTATGAGGACGTGGCTGACCGCGACCAGGTCATGATCCTCGGGCAGAACTGCCGCGGCTACCTCAAGCCCCGCGGCTTCGCCATGATTGCGGTGAAGGCGAGGTGCATCGACTCGTCGCGGCCGCCGCAGCAGGTCTACTCTAGGGTCGTCGGCGAGCTGATGAGGGACTTCGAGGTGCTCGAGAAGATCGACCTGCGGCCGTTCGAGATTGACCACCTGTTCCTCGTGCTGCGCTCCAAGGCTTGACACTAATAAAATCAGGCGCCTTGGGAGAGGTATGCCAGCAGGGCTGCGAAGATTACGACCCTGAAGAGCCATGTGTCGAAGGCAGTCATCCCCGCGCCGAGCGAGGGGACAACGCGGTGCAATGCCATGTTGCATCAGCTGGAGAGGTCATTGCGTTGGGGAAAGGATTCCCTTGAGCGTGCTCGCGAGGTGCGGGTTCTTGACCCACAGCCCGACCTCCTCCTCCGCGGGCGCGCCCGTGGGCGTGAGGAATATCATGGCCTCGTCGTCGGCGAGCACCATGCGCGTCGGCACGTGCTTGTCGAGCAGCTGCGTCGCGAGCCGGGAAACGTGAGAATTGGGCGAGTGGAAGGCCGTGCGCCTGTTCTCGAACTTGCCCATGTCGGTCACGAAGTGGAGCTTGACGCCGCGGCCCTTGGCCTTCTCGAAATGGCCGAGGTTCTCGTTGACCTTGCGGAGGATGCCCTCGGGTGTCGAGTTGACGACTACGTGGCTTTTGGCGTTGCTGAGCATCTCGGCGATGCGGGAATATATCGCATCCCTGCCCTTGAGCGTCCAAACGTTCTCCTCGATGCCGTATTTCTTTGAGCCGGAGCCGGAATGGAGCTTGGACTGCAGGAGCTTGCCGAGCTCGTCGATGCGGACCAACTCCTCCTTCAGCTGCTCCTGCTTGCGCTTCTTGAGGGTAGACATGGCCTCGGGCAACGGCAGGGCGCTGTATTTCGCCGGCCGGCCGGACTTGAGCGCGACGAAGCCCTTCTCCTGGAGCTTCGAGAGGACGTCGTAGACGCGCGGGCGCGCAATCTTGCCGACCTCGGCGATGTCGCCCGCGGTATCGACGCCGTGCAGGGAGAGGGCGAGGTACGCCTGTGCCTCGTAATGGTTCAGGCCCATCTCGCGAAGGCGGCCAAGCAGTTCCTGATGCATGGGATCGTTATTTGCTACCCCGGAGTGGTTTATAAGGTTTTCTTTGGGTTGCGGCTGCGGATCGACCATGGATATGCCTCTGTTCGCCGAAAGTATTATCCACGAACCAATATTTAAATGTATCTACTAGACGATAGTAACAAAGCAAATGTTTAAATAGATGAACCGACATATTGTAACTGCACAGTAGTTATCAAGGTGGTTGGATGAGGTTCGATGCCGTCAACCTGTTTCTGAGCCTGCTCATCGTCATGCTTCTGGCTGCAAGCGCCGCATCGCTGGAGGTGATGTCGTCTGCTGACGCCGCCTATATTACCAGTACGGAAGCGCAGGTCTTCGTCTACGCCAAGAACCCGTTTGCCGGGGATGCGACGGTGCGCTTTTCGGCCACGAGCGACCACCTGAATGCGTACTACGAGCCGTACACCACGCTTCTCCGCAAGGGCGCGACGTCGGGGGCGCTCCTGCGGGTTACCGCGCCGGACTGCTTCCGCGGCGACGAATACGTGTACGCCCGCGCGCAGGTGTGCACTGCTGAGAAGTGCGAAACCGGAGTGAGGAAGATAAGGGTGTCGGTCACGCCGGCAAGGACTTGTGAAAACTACATCGAGGGGTTCGCGGCCGGCGACAATTATGTTCCATCCTATGCCTGCGGCGCGACTGGCTGCTACGTCGTCGAGCCGAAGCCCCAGAGCAAGATCGTGGACACCGCGTCATTTGATGCCACCACCTACGCGCTCAGGCTTGTCGGCGGGGAGGCGTGCACTGGATTCATACGCGGCGGCGTTGCGGAAGTCGGGTTCGACGTGCGCAACCGCGGCGCCTCGGGAAGCTTCGACGTGCGCGTCGTCGGTTCGGGAACGCAGTTGGAGGCCTACGCCAACCGCGAGTACATCTCAATCGCCCGCAGCGGCTCCCAGGACCTGAAGGTCTACGCCAAGGCGGAGCCCGGGGCCGAGGAGGGCAGGCACTTCGTGTCACTGCAACTGCTGCACGGAGCGGACGTCATCGGTGAGCGGGACCTCTGCGTCGAAATCGAGGATATACATGAAAGCGGGGTCAAAGCACCGGCCTCTGCTGAAATCAACCCGGCCCGCGACACCGTGGTGCAGGCCGAAATCTCGAACGGCGGCACCGACAGGGAAGGCTACAGCATAACGCTTCTCGGCATGCCCGGCGGGGTGGAAGTGGAACCGCAGGGCTTCTGGCTCGAGCCCGGCGAGAGCAGGATTATAGACATCACGTTCAGCCCGGGCGCGCTCAAGGCCGAGACCGCGACTCTCGAGATCATCGCCGAGGGCGAGAAGTCCGAGGCGAGGGCGAGGGTGGCGCTCAAGAGGAAGGCCGTCGAATCCGCGCCAGGGGTGAAGGCCGGCGGCGGGGTGGAGAGCGGCGGCTCGGTGTTCTACGACGTTGAGATCCAGAACGGCCAGGACTTCGACCTGAAGAACCTGACTTTCGAGGTTCAGGGGCTTCCGCAGGGCTGGGAGGCGACCGTGCCGGAATCGGTCGACATCCTGGCGGGCAGGAGCGCGACCGTGAAGGTGGGCATCAGGCAGGCTTCCGAGGAGGAGGCGGAGCCCGTGCTGCTGGTCAAGCAGGGCGAAAAGGTGATCGCGAGGCAAATGCTCCCGAAGACGAAGGGGGCGGCGGCCGGGCTGACCGGGTTCCTGACGCTATCGTCCTCGCAGAACATGCTGTTCATCGCGATAATTGTGCTGCTCGCGCTTATCGTTATAATCATGGTGACGCGCATCGGGCGCGACGTGAAGGAGGTCGAGCGCGAGCACCTGGAGAGCCTCGTCCGCGATGCAGGGAGCGAGACCGGGGAACACCCAGGGGAGCACGCGTTTAGGAGGGATTTCGCAGGCAGGCTGCACAACATCAGGCACGAGGCCGGAAAATAGGCGGTGGTCGAAATGAAGCACGAAACAAAGGACACGGTGAAGAAGAGCCTGATCGAAATCGACGAGGGCTTGGACCATGCCGTCGGCAGCCACAAGCTGCACGAGCACGAGAAGATGACGGACGACGAGTTCAAGGACCTCGTGCACACGCTGACCAAAGACATCATTGAGGAGTTCGAGACTGTTAAGAAGCGCGTTTACGACGAGGGCTTCGCCGAGGGGGCGAAGGCCACCGACGGCGGCAAGACCCCGCTGATCATCACGCACGCCCCGGACACTTCTGCCGTAGAGCACTTCGACGAGGACATAAGGCGCGCCGAGAAGAGCCTCTCGGAGAAGATGGACCAGCTTTACGCCGAACAGGCGAGAAAGCATGCGGCCTTCGAGCAGGCGGACGACAGCCTGCACCGCCAGATCCGCGAGCTACGCGACGAGCTCGAGAAGGTGGGCGATTCCGCTGCGCCGGACAAGGCGGCCGAGAAGCTGGTCGCGCAGGCGAAGGAGAGGCTAGAGGACATGACGCAGGCCCAGGAGGCGCTCGCCGAAAAGGTCGGCAGGGCCTCGGACATGGAGAAGAAGATTGACACCTTAAGCGAACGCGTGGAAAAGCTGGCGCGGGAGGCCGACCCCGAGCGGGTAATGAACCTGGTCATCGACAACGGCACGAAGGTGAACGCGCTGGGAAGGCGGCTGACCAACCTCAGCAAGAGGCTGCGCAGGAACGCCAGGCGAACCGAGGAAGTGTACAAGGGCAGCGCGAGGAAGGTGCTGGCGAAGAGGCTGTCGCAGCACCGCAATAGGATAGAGGAGGTCTACAGCCTGAGCGCGCGCAAGCCCAGGCCCTCGAAGAAGAAGGGCTAGCCCGCTCAAAACGCATATTAACCCGTTTTCCGTAGCCACCTGCATGGACCTCCCGTACCAGGCGTTTTCCGTGCTCGAGCTGATGCTGGCCATTGGGGCGTCGTTCTTCCTCGGCAGGATCGCCTACGAGATATTCTTCCGCGTGGCCAAGGCGTTCACCAGCCGCACGCGTGTAACGCTTGACGACAGGCTTGTCGCCGCATGCGAGCAGCCGCTGGAAATCGGGAGCGTAGTGCTCTTCACGTACGTGCTCTCCGGGTACATGTCGAGGATTACCGGCGTGGGCGACTTGATCGCAAGGTACAGCCTCGCGCTCGGCATCCTGCTCGCCGCCTTCCTTGCGTCCAGCCTCGTGGGGGCCTTCCTGCGATGGTACTACGACGAGGGGGTAAAACGGCACTCCCGCGCGCTCGACGTATCGCTTTTGCCGTTCGTGCGCAAGGTCTCGAAGGTGGTGATCCTCTTCATCGGCATCACCCTGGCTCTCGGCACGGTGGGACTGGACCTGACGGGCATCTTCGCCGTGACGAGCATCGCCGCGCTGATCCTCGGGCTGGCGTCCCAGGAGACGCTCGCGAACTTCTTCGCCGGGATGGCGCTCCAGCTGGACAGGCAGGTGCGCTACGGCGACTACTTCAGGTTCGTGGGCGGCGACGTGGTGAGGCTGGGAAAGATCGGCATCCGGTCCTCGCAGTTCACCGACCTCGACGGTAATGATGTGGTGCTCTCGAATTCCGAGTTCGCCCGGCAGAGGGTGACGATAATGGGCGAGAAGGGCAAACCGGCAAAAATCGGCGCCGGCGCCGATATCCCGCTTGCCGAGAAGCCCGACGATTTGCAGGAGTTCGTGAAGGACAAGTTGAAGAAAGACGCGCCGGAATGGCTGGCGGACCCACAGGTCTCTGTTTCCGTGGACAAAATCCGGGAGAAGACCGCGGAGGTGTCCGTCGTGCTGACCGTGACCGACCTCTCCCGCGCGCCGGAGGCGAGGGCGTACGTCAACCGCGCGGTATGGGAGTACTTACACCGCAGGCGCACAAAGTAGGGCTGTCCCTAGCGGTACTGGATTACGGACTGAGTCTTTGCCAGCTCGGACCGAAAGCCGCGGGCGAAAGACGCGCCGAGGTCCGAGGACATGCCCGCGAGGGCGTCCCAGAGGCTGCGCCGCTTCTGGTACTCGCAGTACTCGATATCGTCCAGGGGCGAGCCGTTCAAGTCGATTTTTGCCAGCTCCGCTGCCTTGCGCTTGGCGTCGCTGATGCCGCCGATTTCGTCAATAAGGCCTGCGCGCAGCGCGTCCTTCGCGCCGACTACCCTCGCGTCCAGCAGCTCCTCGAAGAGCGGGGTCAGCTTGCCCTTCCTGCCCTCGCGCACGTCGGTTATGAAATTGGATGCGGTCTCGTTGATGAGCCTGCCGAGGAGCTCGCGCTCCAAGGGGGTTGCGTTCCTGTAGCTCGCGCCGATGTCCTTGAGCGCCCCGCTCTGCACGCTCTCCTCGCGCAGCCCGAGCTTCTCGAAAAGGCCCTCGTAGTTCAGGAGCGTCAGGCGCGCTCCGATGCTGCCGGTCAGCGTGTTGGGATTTGCAATGACGTGGTCCGACGCGGCCCCGACGTAGTATGCGCCCGAGGCCGCCGTTTCCGCGAAATACGAGACAACGGGCTTCTTTGCGGAACGCACCGCGTCGAAGAGCTCCTTGCTGGCAACTGGCGTGCCGCCTGGCGAGTCGATGTCGAGGAGGATGGCCCCGACGCGCTCGTCCCTGTCGGCCTGGCGGATCTGCATGGCAATCTCCTCTGCGGGAGGCAGGCCGCCGCCGAACACGCCGCCGGTGCCTTCGTAGGTTATTTCCCCGTAGATCCGCACGCGGCCGATGCATTGCGCGCCGGAGGCCCCGATTGCCGGGGCGAGCAGAGAGATTGCGATTATGGAAAGGAACGCGATGGCCGCGATGAGGAGCAGCATGCGCCCGAAGCCCAGCGGCCTGGGCGCTGGCGCAATTTGCGGCTTGGACGCGGCGACTGGCTTGCTTGGCATGAAACGATCAGCAGGCCGGCGTTATTATTGGTATGGGTTTCGGGAGTGCTGGCGCTATGCGGTGGAGAAAAAGCAGGGGCCTAGCGCTTCTTCCTGTGCGCTACTGCCTTGCGTATGAGCTCGCGGTGGTGGCTGCTGATCTTCTGCTCGTATTCCTCTATCGGGAACACTATCTTGCCGCTCTGGTAGACCATGAGCGCGAAAGTGGCGATGCCGAGCCAGAACACGAAGGATGCCAGCGGGCCCATCATCACGCCGATGATGTCCTGGTTGCTGAACTCGTACGGCGCGCCGATGGCCCAGCCGAACAGCTGGGGGATGAGCCTCGGGTCCAGCTGCGCGTAGACGATCTTATTCGCAACGATGAAGATGTTGTACGCCGCCTCGGCGACCTTGAGCAGACCGGCGGAAATCATGAAAGCGCCTGCAAGCTTCAGCAGGTGTATTCGCTGCCCTCCGATTTTGAACCATAATACGCGGTACATCGGCTCACCTCATGCGTAACACTCGGGCGATATATAAAGATTGCTGTGCGCTCCAAACCTCCTTAAAAAACTCGGCGGCGAACAAGACTACCATGAGAATACACAGGTTTGCGGAAGGCAGGGAGGGCGAGCTGCGCGCCGAGGCGGAGACGCTCGAGGACCTGTGGCTGCTCTCCCGCCTGATAGAGCCGGGGGACAGGTTCGAGGGCACGTCGTTTCGGAGGGTCAAGGCGCTCGACTTGCAGAGAGCGGACAGCGGCGAGAAGAAGCTGGTGCGGCTGCTGCTCGAAGTCTCGCAGGCCGAGATTGCGGAGGCGGCCAACAAGCTGCGGGTCACCGGGAAGATACTGGAGGCGTCGCCGGCGGAATACGCGCCATTGGGCCAGTTCCACACCGTCGACATCGAGCTGGGAACGCGGTTCAAGCTGTTCAAGGAGTTCAGCATATACCACCGCAAGCTCCTCGAGGAGGCTAAAAGGAGGGCAAAGCAGCCGAAGGCGCTCATCGTCGTCATGGACGACAGGCAGGCGCTCTTCTGCGAGCTGAGGCAGAACGGCATCAAGTTCCTCTACGAACTGGAAAACGAGGCGAACAAGAGGGAGCCCAAGAGGTTCGCGGAGCAGCAGAAGGCGTACTTCGCGGAAATCCTCGCGGGCCTGCAGGAGAAGGCCCTTGACAGCATCATCATCGCCGGCCCGGGATTTACCAAGGAGGAGTTCCGGAAGTTCGCCGAGGAGAGGGACCCGAGGCTCGTGAAGAAGGCATGGTTTGGGCACGCCAGCTCCGCCGAAAAAACCGCGGTCTACGAGCTGCTAAAGACAGGAGCGCTGCACAAGGCCGCCGAGGGCCAGAAGCTGCAGGAGGAGTTCACCGCCCTCGAAGCCCTCAAGAAGAGCCTCGGCAGGGCGGACGGAATGGCCGTCTACGGGATCCAGGAGGCGAGGGAGGCGGTGTCAGCCGGCGCGGCGGAGAGGCTTTTGGTGTCCGACGTGCTTCTGCGCTCGGACAAGAGCCTAAACCCGCTGCTGGAGCAGGCCGAAAGGCTCGGCGCCGGAGTCCTCATCTTCAACTCGGAGGACGACGCCGGAAGGGAATTCTCGGCCTTCCAGATAGCCGCGCTGCTGCGCTATAGGACGAAATACTAGTGCGCCGCGAGTCAGTCCTCGAAGCGCGACCAGAGGTTGGAGAATGTGAAGGCGGCGACGCATGCGACGACAGAGGCGACGCCCTCGGCCCACTGGCCTACGGAGAGGAAATACAGGCCGGCAAGGAAAAGCGCGGCCGAGGCGGCCTGCACAAGGTCGATCCGAAAGCCGCCGGCGTAAGCTTCCATGAACAATTGCCTCGAAAAAGTCAGGGGGGATTGAAGGGAGGAGGAACAAGTTTGTGGAATTGCCTCCATTAAAGCTAACGTTCCTTTCCTCCCCCGTTCCCCCGCACCACGTTGGGTTTACTTGCCTTCGGATAGCGGAGGCCCGCCGGGGTATTTATTGGTTTACCTTTTTGTGACGCAAACCCGTTTTTCCGACAATGGGTCGGAAATCGGACAACGGCAGTTCATGTGCACCGGTCGAGGAACTCGTCGGCCTCCGCAAAGAGCGCGAAGCGCCGCTCGTCCCTCTTGAAGGCGGGGTGGTGGACGCGCTTGCGGCCCCTCTTGAACTGGAGGTCGTGCTTTGCGTGCAGCAGCTCGTGGAATACCAGGTATTCGAGGACGTACTGCGGCACCGTAGGCAGGTCGAAGGTCCTGCTGACGACGATGTCGTTGAACGCGCTGTCGTAGAACGCGAGCCTCTGCCGGCTCTTCTCCCGGCTCCAGTGTATGAAGGGGCGCTCGAGGCCGTTGAAGGTCAGGGGGTAGTCGGCGAGCACTTTGGCCAGAACCTGCTCGAGGTCGAAGGCGCGGCCCTTGCTTCCGCCTTTTCGCCGGCGCCCGCGGGTGCGGCGGAGGGAATCGTGGAGGCGCATCGCGCTCTGGCCGTCGAAGGCCTCGTCATAGGAGTCGACGAAACGCGTTGCCGAGCTCGGCACCGTCCTGCGGAAGGCCTTCGATAGCAGCTCCAATGCGAGCCCGAGGGCGGCCTCGTCGCTGGCGCCGCGGAAGCCGTCGGAGACCCTTGCGCTGATAATCTTGTTCGCGTCGGCGTAGACCGTGCTCTTGAGGCCGGCATAGTTGTGGAAGCGGGCCTTGACGAAGTAGCCGTCCAGGTTGAGGATGCGCGCCGCGGAATTGAATGCTATCAGGAGGTCGTCCTCCGAGAGAAATCCCTCGTCACGTTCTTCCATGCTGGGCTCCACCGATTTCAAGCTCTGTTAACGCGGATGAATTCAAGGACAGTCTTCTCCTGTGCGGCCGTAATCCTCCCATCCTCCCGGAGGGTTGAAAGCATGCCGGAAAGCGAAAGCACGGCATGGAGGCGCAGGCCGGCCTTAGCCAGTTCATCGCCGCCACCCTGCTCGCGGTCGATGAGTACCACCACGTCCCGCACTTGAAGTCCGGCGGCTTTGAGCGGCGTGACGGCCTCGAACTTGCTCTTCGCCGTGGTTACGAGGTCGTCAAGCAGGACTGCAGTCTGGCCGGCGCGGAAGTCTCCCTCCACCGCCTTCCTCGTGCCGTAGTCCTTGGGCTCCTTGCGGGAGTAGACAAGCGGCTTGCCGGTCTCGAGGGATACCGCGGTGCCGATGGGTATCGCTGCGTACGGCACTGCAGCAATCACGTCGAATTCTATGCTTTTGAGCAGGAGCGCGATCTCGTGCGCTGCCGCGCGCAGCACGTCGGGATGGCTTGCCAGTAGCCTGAGGTCCAGGTAGACCGGCGACTTCATACCGCTTTTGAGGGTAAAGTCGCCGAACTTCACCGCACCTATGTCATGCAGCAGGATTTCCAGTTTTTTCACGGTCCACCGCCTCCAAGACCCCGTTGACGACACCGCTAAGCCTGGTGCGCGTCTGGGGGTCCTTTGCAGTCTTCTCGTCGAACAGCACGTACAGCCTGCCGCCCTCTATCCTAAGGCAGTTGCAGGGGTCGAGTCTGACTATGATGCGCTCGTTTTTGCAGTTGTCCGTCTCGCCCACGCAGTTGACCCACGACTCGTTCTCCGGCGCGTCCGCGACGTGGCCGTAGATGAAGATTACGCGCTGCCTCCGGCTGTAGGTTCCGGCGATTTCCGCGCCGAGCGCCGCTACGACGGAATTGCGCTCATCGTTGCCCTCGAAGAGTTCCTCGCGCAGGATCACCTTGCCGGTGCCGAGGACCGCCTTCAGCTCGTTCGCCGGGTCCAGCGAGTAGAGCATGAGGCCGTTGACCTGCACCGCATGCAGCTGTATGTAGCGCAAGTAGACGAAAGCGGACGCCGCCACCAGCGCCCCGATTGCCAGCAGGTAGAGCCACGCAGTGTCCCTCTTTTCCGCGGCCATGTGCATCAAACGCCCGCTATCTTTTCAACGGCATTGGAGAGCGCGTCCCCCTTTTCCTTGAGGTCGTAGGTGACGCGGAGCATGGGCTTGTTGGAGTTGACGAGCCGGCCCAAGTCGATTGGAGTGCCGCTGACGACGAAATCCGCGGGCACCGCGTTTATCGTATCCTCGAGCTCCTTCAGCTGCGCCTTCGAATACCCCATTGCCGGGAGGACCCGGTCGAGGTGCGGATATTTCTTGAAGGCGGCGGCGACCGTGCCTTTCGCGTAAGGCCGGGGGTCGACAATCTGCGCGCCCGCCTTCTCAGCGACGACCGTGCCCGCACCGAATTTCATGCCGCCGTGGGTCAGCGTCGGGCCGTCCTCGACGACGAGCACGCGCTTTCCCGAGATATCCGCGCCGCCCTTGATTACCGCGGGCGAATCCGCCTCGACTATCTGGGCGCGGGGGTTCACCGCCTCGATGTTCTTCTTCAGCTGTTCGACGTCCGCGCGTTTGGAGGTATCCACCTTGTTGATCACGACGATGTCGGCGGCGCGCAGGTTGGCCTCGCCGGGGTGGTAGCGCGTCTCATGGCCGACGCGGTGCGGGTCAGCTACCACTATCAGCAGGTCCGTCTTGAAGAACGCGAGCTCGTTGTTGCCGCCGTCCCAGAGGACGACGTCGGCCTCCTTCTCCGCCTGGCGGAGTATCTTCTCGTAGTCGACTCCAGCATAAACGACAGTGCCGGCCATGACGTGCGCCTCGTATTCCTCCATCTCCTCGATGGTGCAACCCTGCACGATCATGTCCTCGTAGGCGGCGAACCTCTGGACCTGCTGTTTCGCCAGGTCGCCGTAGGGCATCGGCTCGCGGATCACCACGACCTTCCTGCCCTTGGCCTTGAGGATTTCCGCGATCCTCCGAGTAGTCTGGCTCTTGCCGCAGCCTGTGCGGACGGCGTTGACGCCGATTACGGGCTTGCTCGACTTGATCTGCATGCGCTTGGTGCCGATCAGCCGGAAGTCGGCGCCTGCTGCAATGGCCTCGCTCGCTCGGTGCATCACGTAGTCATGGGAGTTGTCGGAATAGGAGAACACGACCTCGTCGGCATCCAGCTTTTTGACCAGCTCCGGCATCATCGCCTCGCGGTAGGTGGGGATGCCTTTCGGGTAGAGCCTGCCCGCAAGCTCGGGCGGGTACGTGCGCAGGGCCTCCTCTCCGATTTCGCTGAGGTTCTGCTCCGGTGCCTGGGTAAAGGCGACGACCTCGTACTCCGGGTTGTCGCGGAAGCAGGCGTTGAAATCATGGTAGTCCCTGCCTGCCGCGCCCATGATTATTACCTTCTTAGCCATCCAATCCGCCCCCCCCTAGCTAATGCGTCAGGACTGTTAGTCGGAGGCAAGGTTAAAAACGGTTGCGGGGTTTGATGTGTTCATGCACGGAAAGGAGAACGCCGCGCGCGCGGCGCTCGGCATGGTCAGGGCCGGTACGACGCTGGGGCTCGGCACCGGCAGCACCGCGGAGGTCTTCATCAGGATGCTGGCGGAGAGGAACCGCCGGAAGAACATGCATCTCAAGTGCGTCGCCACCTCGAAGGCTTCGGAAAGGCTTGCGAAAAAAATGGGGCTGAAGGTCGCGGGCCTTGACAAGGTGGGGAAGATCGACCTCGCGGTCGACGGCGCGGACCAGGTGGACCGCAGGCTCAACCTTATCAAGGGCGGCGGGGGGGCGCATGCGAGGGAGAAGGTCGTCGGCTATGCTGCGGGGAAGTTCGTCGTAATCGTGGACGAGTCGAAGCTCTGCACGGTGCTGCACGGCAAGATTCCGCTCGAAATCCTGCCGTTCGCGTTCCCGCTCGTGAAAAGGGTCGTGGGGCTGCAGTTCGGTGCGAAGGTCGTTGCCCGCGACGTTAAGTCCGACAACGGCAACGTGCTCGCGGACGCCTTTTTCGGCAGGGTTCCGGATCCGCGGGATCTCGAGTCGTGGTTGGACGGCGTGCCGGGAGTCGTCGCAAACGGACTGTTCACGAAAAACGTCCATAGCGTGATTGTTGGGACCGCCAAGGGCGCGCGGGTGATGGGGAGATGAAAGGCAAAGCTTCCGGGGAGGCCGCACAGACGAGCTGGGACGCGCTGGTGCTGTCCGTGCTTGCGTTCATGTTCTTGTTCCTCGCGGTGTACTTCGCGTCCGATGGAAGGGTGCTGGAGATGGTCGTGCGCCAGCTGGAAGCCCTCGGCGGCATGCTCGGCGGGAGCCCGCCCGGGTGAGGAAGAAGCCAAAGGCAGTTGTGTACGAAGGGGGAATGATATGGAGTCGCGGGGCCAGACAGCGGTGGAATACCTGCTGCTCGTCGGCGCGGTGATTTTCCTCGTGGTCATCGTTTACGTCTCGGTCAAGCAGAACGTGTTCGACGCGGTGATTCCGGAAATCAACAATGCCACCGACAGGATCAAGGACCTCTTCCTGGGCATCGGGCGCTAAGGTTTTTATTCCACAAGCGGGTCATTGAGTCATGGACGAGAAGGCGCAGACCGCGGTAGAGTACATCCTGCTGGTCGGGGCGATAATATTCCTCGTGGTCATCCTTTTCCTGGTGGTCAAGGAGCGGGTCGTGAACCCTTCTGGCCGGACGATCGACGACAACTCGAACAAGATTGCCACGATTTTCGCCAACGTCACGCGGTAGCGGGGAAGGGGGCGCCCCCCTTTTTAACCGCCGCCGGATGAGGTCCTCCCATGCGCAAGCTTTCGCAGACTGCCATCGAGCTTCTGATTGTGGCGGGAGCGGCGCTGCTGTTCACGCTCCTGGCTTATTCCGCCGTCCGCACGCAGGTCATCGAGTCCGGCGCGTCCAACATAGAGCAGAAGGCCGCGACCGCGAGCGCCCAGATTGCAAGCATTACCCCCAGCCCGCGCGTGGGCAACGTGAGCGTGCCTCCAGCGGTCAGCCCGCCGGGCGACTGTTCCGAATGCGGGCAGAACTCCACCTGCCCCTCGGGCTATACGCTTGAAAGGGCCTGCGCGCCGGAGTGCGTGTACGGGGAGTGCGGCAACTGCGACGCGGAATGCACGCCTCCCCCCGGGGCATGCTCGGAACCCTCCTGCCTTATCGCAATAACCGGATGCGCGACGATATCCGAGAACGGGACGTACATGCTTGGAAACGACATCACGGCAAGCGGGGACTGCATAGTGGTAACCGCGGACAACGCGTCCCTCAACTGCAACGGCCGCACGATAAACAGCTCCGCGAAATCCGGCAGCGCGGTGCTCGTGAGCGGAGCCAGCAACTTCGCCATCGGCAACTGCACCATATCCGGCTTTGCGAAGGGGGTTTATTTCGACTCCGCGGCGAACTCGACGCTAACCAACTCGACGTTCTCGGACCAAACGCACGCCATTTATGCGCAGGACGCGGCAAACATGACCGTCTTCAACAACACGGCGGTCAACTCCACCACGGCAGGCGTGTACGCCCTGACGTCGTCATACGCAAACATCACCCAGAACAACCTCTCCAGCCCCGGAACGTACGGGATATACCTGTTGGGCACGACCTCCTCGAACGTCTCCGGCAACAACATCACCGCCGCGGGCTATGCGCTGTACATCGCATCATCCGGGGATTACAACACCGCCGCGGGCAACAGCATCAGGTCCTCCACTGTCAACGGCGCGTACGTACTGGATGCGAACGGAAACAGGCTGGAATACAACAACGTAACGAACTCCACGGGCTACGGCATCAGGCTGGAGGGAGGGGCCGGAAATAGTATCAGCAGCAACAACATATCGGTGGCAGGAAGCGCGGGCATATACCTCAACGGCACCACGCTGGCTTCCATCGCATACAACACAGTCAACGTCACAGGTTTCACGTATGCGGTCAGGCTCAACGACAAGGTCACGGGCGCCGTGATAACCTCGAACACGCTCAATTATGGAGTAGTGAGCTCGTGCGCGGTCTACTACTGCGGGATAAGCCTGTGCGCCGCGTCATGCCCGGCTTCTTCCGGCACCTGCACGGCAACCATCTCCTCGAACGCGCCGAACAAGTGCAGCATCACCATCGGGGGGGCCGAATAGGCGCCGGTGGCAGGGGAGGAAGAGAAATTGGTTGAAATGAAAAACCGCGGAACGGCGGCAAGAGCGCGCTGCGGACCGAGGAGGAGGGCGCAGGGAGCCCAGGAGTACTTCCTAGTCCTCGGGGCTATCGTATTCATGGTCGTGCTGGTATACGGGTATATGAAGGAGCACGTAATCGCGGACGCGTCCGTCTATGTTGAGGCAATGGCGACCGAGGCGGCGACGGAACTCGCCAGCATCACGCCGAGCCCGCGCGTCGGGAACGTGGGCGTTGGGGGACCGGTGGTCGTGCCGACGCCTTGCGGCGGGTGCGGCCAGAACTCCACGTGCCCCGCTGGCGAAGACCTGATTCAGGCATGCGAAATACCCTGCGCGTACGACGAGTGCTCGGCATGCGCGCCCAAGTGCGGGTTCAACTGCAAGACCATACAAGGAAGCGGTTATTATGCGCTCACCGAGGACTTGGAGTTCGACGGCGACTGCTTCATAGTGCCGGGCAACAACGTATGGATAGACTGCCGGGGGCGTTCCATCACGGGAAGCGGGGAAGGCACCGCTGTGCTCGTGACCCAGGGAAGCGCGAACAACTTCTCAATCTTCAACTGCACGATTGCCGGCTTTGACGTCGGAATCAACCTCACCAACAGCAACAACGCCAGAATCCACCACAATTTATTCCGCGAAATCGACTATGCGGTAGTAGACGTTTCGAGCAACAACTTGTGGCTCTACGCCAACGAGGTGGTGGCGCCCGGCTTAGCCGGGGTATACCTCGCCTCCTCCAACAATGCCAACATCAGCGGGAACAACATCTCGCAGGCTCCGGCTTACGCCATAGTGCTGAACGGCTCCGCGAAATCGGGGGCAATCACGGACAACAACCTTTCCGGGGGGACGTGCGCCATTTTCAACTGCGTCGCAGGCTCCTGCTCCAAGACGTGCTCGGCAAACTCCGGCAACTGCAAGACAAACGCGTTCTCCGGCAACAGCCCGCAGGAGTGCACGGGTCCGACCCCCGGGAAATAGCTAAACGTCGAAAGACGTAATGGAAAGGTTTATATTGAAGCCGTGAGAAGCTATTCTGCGGATTCTGTGAAGGTGGGTTGAACCGGTCGCCCGGGGGATCTGAAAGGGTCCTGCTAATAGGATTAGGCGGCCGTTCGTTTTCATGACAACTCTACCAAAAGGTATGCCGCTATGCCGAAAACACCTGCCGGGACGCTGAAAGTATGCCCAAACTGCGGCGGCAGGAGGATGAGCAATGCATTGCTGACGGTCAATCCGCTGACTGTTGCGACTAACTCGTTCGTTCACTGCGACACATGCGGTTATGAGGGCCTGCCGCTGGAAGCGACACCTGCCGCCTTGAAGAGAATCAGATTCCGCAAGCGCTAGCCCTTGTCTTCCGAAAGCCGGCATTTCATCATCTTAAGGGCTTCACGCGTAGTCATGATTTTGATTCCGCGGTATTCCTTGAGCGACAGCAGGTCCTTGTCGCCGGTAACCATGATGGCGCAATTTCCGGCCTTCGCAGCCGCCAAAACGTGTTTATCGCCGGCATCGCGCACGTTCTGTTTGTCGATCAAACCCGCGTATGCGTGGCGGGGAATTACCGCGATTCCCGTTTTACGCATGTCTTCCTCAAGACGACCGGCGCTTGCCGAGAATTTGGACCGGACAATGCGATTGACCTCAAGCAATATGCTCTCCGAAGTGACCAACCGAATGCCGCAATCCCTGGCCGATTCCAAGAAAGAGTATTCAGGCCCCTGGAAGGCAATTCCGGAAATCAGCGTGTTGGAGTCGACGAAGACGCGTTCTTGCGGTCTGGGCCGTATAGGTCCTGCTTCACGCGTTCCAGCTCCTCCAAAAGCTCCTTTTTGGTGATGCCCCTTGCTTTCGCCTCCTTCCGGAACTCCGCCGTAACCTCGTCCCAGCGAAGCTCGGCCTTGCCAAGTACAAGGTATTGGCCCGCACGCCTCATCGCCACGTAGTCCTCCGAGGATATCCCCGCCTGCTTGCGGAAGTCCTGCGGAAGCGTGACCTGCCCGCGCGATGTGACCTTGCTGATGTAGACGCCCATTTCGTTCGCCGTAAGAAAATACGAAAATCATATTATTAAGCCTTCTGTTTGCCCCGCCGAATTTGCAGCGACCGGGTTGTTGTGCGTTTCGCAGCCCCGTTTCCGGTGCGACAATAGACGCCCCACCCCCTTGCGAGTTTTTATTCCAGTTCTGCCATTGCTTTCCCCATGCGCATAACCGTCCTCCGGCTGGGCCACAGGAAGAAGAGGGACGTCAGGCTGACGACGCACTGCTGCCTTGCCGCGCGCGCGCTGCTCGCGGATGAAATCGTGCTCAGCGGGGAGGAGGATCCCACGCCTCTCGAGACCGTGAGGAAGGTGACGGCCAAGTGGGGCGGGAGGTTCAAGGCCTCCTACCAGAAGAACTGGAGGCGCTGGCTGGAGAAGGAGAAGAAGGCCGGCGCGGTAGCCGTGCACCTCACGTTCTACGGCCTGCCGCTGTTGCGGGAAATCGCAGGCATCCGGAAGAAGGCGGCCAGGAAGAAAATTGTCGTAATCATAGGCGCGGAAAAGGTGCCTTCCGAGGTCTACAAGCTCGCGGACTTCAATATCGGCGTGACAAGCCAACCCCATTCGGAAGTGGCGGCGCTGGCATTATTCCTGCATGAGCTGGTGAAAGGCAGTGAACTGTCCGACGCGCGGCAGGGGAAGGCATTCGGAAAGGCGGAGCTGAGAATCAACCCGATGGCGGCAGGGAAACAGGTAATTAACAGGAGCAAGCGCTAGTGTGCGTCCTTGTGCTTGTGCGTCTCCTTCTTGCGGCCCTTCACGAGCTCGATGAGGCCGTCCATGCGCTTCTCGAACTCGCCGGCGTCCATCTTGGAGTGGAGCGACTTGTGCAAATCGACGACCTCGCGGCGCATCAGGACGGCCTTGCCCTCCAGGAACGCGACCTTGCTCTCGATGGCGCGGCCGCGGCGCACTATCAGCGCCCGAAGGTCGTAGGACATCTTGACCATCCACAGCAGCGCGGAGACCACCACGATGAACAGCACGACGGTGAGGTCGCTC
Source organism: Microcaldota archaeon (assembly GCA_043806595.1). Classification (GTDB taxonomy): domain Archaea; phylum Micrarchaeota; class Micrarchaeia; order Norongarragalinales; family SBBD01; genus JAZDGU01. The sequence continues at coordinate 306 of JAZDGU010000011.1, read as the reverse complement.
ACCCCTTCAACCAAGGCCATTGCTATCCCCTTTTCAGGCGCGAATGCGTTGATCCTTCTCCAGTACGGCGAGTTCTGCAGCAGTTGCGGCCAAACGCTCTCGCGCGGCCGGCGAGTCGATCTTGCGGCCTATCCCGTTCCGCAGGCTCGAGAGGTCTTCCCCGACGTGCCTGACGTACACGTTCAGGTCGTCGAGGCGCCGCTCCACTATCGCGATCTTCTTGCCCGAGAGCTGGGAGGCCTTTTTCACGGAATGGCTGTACAGCAGCACCGCTGCGGTCAGCACGCCAGTGGCAATCCCTATCTC
>JAZDGU010000010.1:0-7906 GCA_043806595.1 Microcaldota archaeon | reverse complement strand
GATCTACAAGGAGGGCAGGGCAGGGGCCATCGGCGTGAGCAACTTCACGGCCGCGCATCTAGAGGGGATTCTGGCCGAATGCGATGTCGTGCCCGCGGTGAACCAGGTGGAGTTCTCGCCGTTCCTCTACCAGAAGGAGCTTCTGGATTATTGCGTAAGAAGGGAAATCGCGGTGGAGGCGTATGCCCCGATTACGCGGGGACGCAGGCTCGACCATCCTAGCGTCGCTGAAATCGCCGCGGTGCATGCAAGGACTCCGGCGCAGGTGCTCATCCGCTGGTCGCTCCAGAAGGGATGTATCCCCCTGCCGAAGTCGGTTCATAGGGAGAGGATACTCGAGAATGCGGACGTGTTCGGTTTCGAGCTGGAGGCAGGGCAGATGCAAGTGCTGGACTCGTTGGACGAGGGCTTCCGGGTCGCGCCCGACCCCAACCAGTACGAATAGTGCGGCAGCGGGGGATGGGGGTTACCAGCCGTAGTGCTTGGCCCGGGAATACCCCAAGGAGTTGAGCGCCGAGACCGCGCCCTTGGCGAGCAGTCCCGGATGGAGCAGGAGCCTTGCGCCGACCTCGGCCTTGCCGAGCGCGCCCATGCTCGTGAGGTCCGCGGGGAGCGCGGCGGCGACGGCCGAAAGTTCGTCCTCCGAGAAGTTGTAGAGGGAGTTCTTGCCGCCGATGATCTTGCCGTAGTCCGGAAAGTCCGACGACCAGAGGCCCTTGTAGCGCTTCAGCACTTCCTCGGAGAAATCGTTCTTCTCGACGGCTTCCTTGGAGACGTCTGCCGCGAATCTTCCGCTGGCGAGGCTCAGGTGCGTGCCGCCCTCGAACAGCGGCGAGGTGAAGCCTGCCGCATCGCCGACCAGCAGCAGCCCTTCGGCGTAGGTCCGGGCTGCCGGGCCTCCCGCGGGTATGAGGCCGCCGAAGGTCTTGCGGACTTTCTTCTGCTTCCAGCCCATCTCCTGAACGAACTGGTCGAGGTAGGGCTTGGCCTTGGACTTGTCCTTGGTCACGAGGCCGACGTTGGCCCTGCCGCCGCTCTTGGGGATCATCCAGAGGTAACCGTGGGGGGCGAGGCGCGGCCAGATGTAGAAGTCGATGTAGCCCTCCTGCGGGATGTCCTCCATCTCGTACTGGAGGCCGATGACGTCGTCGAAGCGGGGGTTGAGGCCGAGCTTGGAGGAGGCGAAGGCCGCGACGCCCGTGGCGTCCACGGCGAGCTTGGATTGCAGAAAACCGGAGTTTGTGGCGATGTTCCAGACGCCGTTTTCGCGCTTGAGTTCGGTTACGCGCGCCGAAAGCCTGACTTCCGCGCCCGCGTCCGAGGCCTGCCGGGCGACCCACTGCTCGAACTTGTGCTTCTCGAGGACGACGCCGGCCTCGTTGAGGACGGACACCTTGCCCTTGGGGAAGATTATGCGGATGCCCCTCGCCTCGAAGGAGATTGCCTCGGCGGGCATGCGGAAGTTGAACTTCTCGATGCACTCGCGGGAGAGGCATTCCCCGCAGTGCACCGGCTCGCCGACCGCGGCATGCTCCTCGAGGAGTACCGTCTTCAGGCCGTTTCTCGCGGAGTGCAGGGCTGCGCTGGTGCCGGCAGGGCCGGCCCCGATTACGGCGACGTCGTAAGTGTCAGGCAAGGGCATTCACCGTTCAATGCGTTGAGCAAGGGCGTCGGAAATTAAAAAGAGTGCCGTTGAATGCCCGTCATGTCAGGGGTGGAGCCGCGGAGGGCCGCGGTGTTCGACGTACTCCGTTGCCACCATCGTGATGGTGTAGAAGACCATGCCGACGCCCGAGAACGCGAGGAAGACCGTGAAAAGCTTGGTGAAAGCCGTAGTGGGCACGTGGTCGCCGTAGCCGATGGTCGTCATGGTCATGGAAGTGAAATAGAACGAGTCGAGCCAGCTGAAGCTTTCGAAATAGTGGTAGACGACGGTGCCGAGCAGGAGAAGGAACAGCACGCTCGACGCCGCGAACGCTATCCTCTCCCGTCTCGTCGCGCGGATGCGGTTGTGGTGCCGTTGCTTCATGCCAACGCTACGCGCACTGGGTTTATTAAAACTTGCCAGCCAGACGGCATGCCATGCGCGGGAAAAACCGCAGGGGGAGGGGGAGGTGCGGGCGATTCCGGCGGGTGACGGGGAAAGGTTTATATAGCAGTTGCAATTCACCGATAGGTTGCGTTTTTAAGATCAAATACCCACAATTAGTAGTATGCGGGTGGTAACAATGAAGGGGGCCGCCAAGACCGAGACGCTCACTCAGGAGCTTGCATTCCGGAGGAGGTACGCCAGCCCGGGGGTCAAGCCGTTCGACGCGCTCAAGTGGGAGAACAGGGACGCCACCATCTCCGACCACAGGGGGAACGTCATCTTCTCCCAGAAGGACGTGGAGGTGCCGGCCGGCTGGACGCAGACCGCGACGAACATCGCGGTGTCGAAGTATTTCCGCGGGCAGCTCAACACGCCGCAGCGCGAGAAGAGCGTCAGGCAGATGGTCGGCAGGGTCTCCTCGACCATCGCCCGCTGGGGCAGGGAAGGCGGCTACTTTAAGGACGCGGCGGAGGCCGAAGCCTTCGAGGACGAGCTCACCTACATCCTTGTCAACCAGATGGCCGCGTTCAACTCGCCGGTGTGGTTCAACGTCGGCGTGGAGGCAAAACCGCAGACGAGCGCGTGCTTCATCAACAGCGTGAAGGACGACATGCGCTCGATCCTGCAGCTCGCGGTCACCGAGGGCATGCTATTCAAGTACGGCAGCGGCACGGGCAGCAACCTCTCGACGCTCCGCTCCTCGCGCGAGCACCTGTCATTCTCAAGCGGCAAGGCCAGCGGCCCCGTGTCGTTCATGCGCGGCTTTGACACCTTCGCGGGGGTGATAAAAAGCGGCGGCAAGACCCGCCGGGCCGCCAAGATGGTCATCCTAAATACCGAGCACCCCGACATCATCGACTTCATCAACTGCAAGGCCAACGAGGAGAAGAAGGCGTGGGCGCTGATGGAGGCCGGCTACGACGGAGCCGTTGACGGCGAGGCCTACGGCAGCGTGGCATTCCAGAACGCAAACCACAGCGTGCGCGTGACCGACGAGTTCATGCAGGCCGTAATCGAGGACAGGGACTGGACGACCAAAGCGGTCACCACCGGCCAGCCCGTGGAGACGCATAAAGCCAGCGACCTCATGAAGATGATCTCCGAGGCGACTTACATCTGCGGGGACCCGGGGATGCAGTTCGACACGACCATAAACCGCTGGCACACGTGCCCCAACAGCGGCAGGATCAACGCCAGCAACCCGTGCGTGACCGGGGACACCCTGGTCCTGACGGAGGGCGGCAGATGGAAGAGGATTGACGCAATGCTTGGCGAACATACCGAACTCGTCACCAATGCAGGAACCATCTCCACGGGATTCACGACGGGGGCGTTCAACACCGGGAAAAAACCGGTTTACCTCCTCGAAACGAAGAGCGGGTATGAAATCAAGCTGACTGCCGACCACAAGGTTTTCACCCCCACCCGCGGTTTTGTCCCTGCTGCAGAACTAACTAAGGACGACCTCGTACAGCTGCCGGCGCATGCGGCCGGGGTTGTCAACTCACTTCCGAAGGAAACGGAAAAGTTTTTCCAGCTGGTCGGACTGTACCTTGGGGACGGCTGCTATTCCCAGAATGCAATCCAGCTTACCATGGACAAGCAACTGGACCTACCGGTCCTGGAAGCAATCGCAGCCCACGTATCGGCCAGTTACGAGAAAACTACGTACCGCGGGCAGGCACTCCAAGTCCAGGTTACGCCTACGAGCGGCAAGCTCACCATCGTGGCGAAGCGCGCGGTCTCAAAGGTCGGCCAATACGTCAATTTCGCACAGAAGGCGCAGGACAAGTCAATGACGGATGCAATATTCGGCCTTTCGCTGTCGGAGCAAAGATGCGTGCTCCAGGGGTTGTTTACCGCGGACGGGACGGTAGGCAATTACGGCGAGAAATCGCAGTATGTTTCCCTCGACTCCACGAGTTTGAAGCTGCTCAAGGGCGCGCAGGTCATGCTGTCCGGGTTCGGAATCAAGAGCAAGATATACAAGAACCGAAGGGCCGGCAAGCTGACGGGCCTCCTTCCCGACGGCAAGGGCGGCGTGGAGGAATACGCGGTCCTCGAGATGCACAGCCTGCGGGTGTCCCGCTCGAGCAGGCTGCAGTTCGAGAAGCTGGTCGGGTTCATGACCGAATCCTATAAGGCCGAGGCACTGCACGCAATGAACGAGCAGGTGGAAACGTACTTCGATTCACCTTATGACTACGTAAAAAGCCTCGAGTACGTCGGCGAAGAGGAGGTTTACGACTTGACCGAACCGGCGACCAACTCATTCATCGCCAACGGCATCACCGTCCACAACTGCAGCGAGTACATGCACCTGGACGACACCTCTTGCAACCTCGCAAGCATCAACCTAATGAAATGCAGGTCCGCCGACGGAAGGTTCGATGTCGAGTCGTTCAAGCATGCAGTGTCCGTGATGATTACGGCCATGGAGATACTCATCGACAACTCGAGCTTCCCCACGGAGGCCATCGGGAAAAACACGAGGGAGTTCAGGCAGCTCGGCCTGGGCTACGCCAACCTCGGCGCGCTGCTGATGGCGGAGGGCACGGCATACGACAGCGACGAGGGCCGCAACTGCGCCGCGATGATAACCGCGCTCATGTCGGCGCACGCATACAAGTATTCCGCGCTGGCGGCCAAGAAGCTCGGGCCGTTCAAGCACTACAAGCCCAACGAGGAGCCGATGCTGAAGGTCATCGGCATGCACAGGAACGCGGCGTACCAGTCCAGCACGAAGGGGGTTCCGGCGGATGTGGCGCAGGCGGCGCGCAAGGCGTGGGACGAGGCCCTCGAGCTCGGCAGGGAATACGGTTTTCGCAATTCGCAGATCTCGGTGCTCGCCCCCACGGGCACCATCGGGTTCCTCATGGACTGCGACACCACGGGCGTCGAGCCCGACATCGCGCTCGTCAAGTACAAGTGGCTCGTCGGCGGGGGCATGATGAAGATAGTGAACGGCACCGTGCCCGAGGCGCTGCGGCGGCTGGGCTACGACGAGCAGCAGCGCAGGGACGTCCTGCAGCACATAGAGGACAGCGACACCATCGAGGGCGCGCCGCACCTGCGCGAGGAGCACCTGCCGGTGTTCGACTGCGCGTTCAAGCCCAAGAACGGGAAAAGGAGCATCCCGTACATGGGCCACGTGAGGATGATGGCGGCCGTGCAGCCGTTCATCAGCGGCGCTATCTCGAAGACGGTGAACATGCCGAACGAGGCCACGACCGAGGAGATAACCAACGCCTACGTCGAGTCCTGGAAGATGGGGCTGAAGGCCATCGCGATATACCGCGACGGGAGCAAGCGCACGCAGCCGCTTACCACGGGGATGGAGAGGAAGGAGAAGGCGGCGGGCGCTGTCGTCTTCAAGCCGGTGAGGCGCAGGCTCGAGGACGAGCGCCGCAGCATCACGCACAAGTTCTCGGTCAACAACTACGAGGGCTACATCACCGTCGGGCTGTTCGAGGACGGCGCGCCCGGCGAGATCTTCATCACCATGAGCAAGGAGGGCAGCACGATTTCCGGCTTCACGGACGCGTTCGCCACAAGCGTCAGCATGGCGCTTCAGTACGGAGTGCCGCTGCGCGTGCTCGCATCGAAGTTCATCAACAGCAGGTTCGAGCCCGCCGGCTACACCCAGAACCCGGACATCCGGACCGCCACGAGCGTGCTGGACTACCTTTTCCGCTGGCTTTCCCTCAAGTTCCTCAGCGACTCCGAGCTCGCCGAGCTGGGCATGAAGCGGAAGGACGGCGCGACCTCGGTCAGCGAGCACCTGCAGAAGCACGACTGGATGCCCCAGACGGCGCCTAAGCCCGAGGACCCGGCGGCCGAGGCGGATTTGAAGGAGGCACCAGGACACGAGGGCGGCATCGGCTCGGAGAAGATCACCTTCGAGGGCCAGATGGACGCGCCGCCGTGCAGGGAATGCGGCAGCATCATGGTGAGGAACGCCAGCTGCTACAAGTGCCTGAACTGCGGCTCGACGTCGGGCTGCTCGTAGGAAAAATCCCACGCAGCGGAAACGCGGTGGCGAAAAGCATATATATTCGGTTATAGACTAGTCTATAAGTGATTATAGATGGAATACACCAGCATACAGATTCAGCCCAAGACCAGGAAGAGGCTTGCGGGATTCAAGGGGTTCAGGCGCGAGAGCTATGACGAGGTGCTCAACCTGTTGATGGATCTCATCCCCGAAGGGGACGAGGAAGGGAAGTACACGGCGGAGTTCAAGTCGGGAATCCTGCGCGGCATGCTGGACATTCGGCAGGGCCGAACGTATTCCAACGAGGAAGTCCACAGACTACTCGGATTGAAGTGAGTGCATGCCCTTTTCAGCGGAATATTCCCAGCAGGCGCTGTTCACTCTGAAGAAGCTCGAGCGGGCAACGGCAGAAAGAATTATCCTTAAAATGGGCTCTGTTGCTTCAAATCCCCGGCATTTCCTCAGACAGCTGGAGGGAGGCAAGCTGTTCAAGGCAAGGGTAGGCGACTACCGGGTAATTGTCAGGGTGGACGAAGCCGGAAAAAAGATTTTCATCGTCGAAATCGGCCACAGGAAAAACGTATATAAAAAATGAAAAAAAGGGCGCAGACTAGCCCGTCCCGCTGACGGCTTCCTCTGCAACATCATCCGCGTCGGCGAACGGGCAGCCGCCCTGCGCGCCGTTGCGCATCCCTATCCCGCGGCCTAGGCCCCGCTCAAAGCCGTGGGCAAACGCCTTGCTGCGGCCTTTGCCGAACGCCGGGCCGCCCGCGAGCGCCGGGAAATCGCCGCCGAGCTTCTCCTGGAGCTGCTGGCGGAGTTCAAGGGCTTTCTGCGGATCCTTAGGCTGCATCGCGTTCACCATCTGGGAATAGAGCTGGAAGCTGTCGCCGTCGAGGACGGACATCATCCTCTGGCCGACGCCGAACTCATCGCTCAGCCGTTTGGCTGCCGCGTAGTCGCCAGCGAGAACCGCGTCGTGGAAGGCGGATGCGGTCTCGTTCGACCAGTTGAACGCGGCCATTTCAAGGCCCCTGCCTTCGCCGGGCCCCATGCCCGGTCCGCCGGGGAACCATGCACCTGCGGCGACGAAGCCAAGCAGGCCGAGCGCCACCGCGGCGGCCACAAAAGTCGTGTTCATTAGAAAACCACCTCTATGCTTGTAGGCGCCGGCCGCGAGATATATTCTTTTGCCGGAAATATACCCAAATCAATGCAGTATCGGCGCGTCATTCCGCGCTGATCTTGGCGAGGACGACGAGGGCCAAGGTAGAGAAGGCCATGGGGATGAGGTTGAAGAGGCCTGGGCCCATGCCCATCGGACCGCCGAACCATGCATGCACGAACGGGCTCGAGGTCAGCGCGTAGAGCAGCATCGAAGCGAGGGAGAGCATCAGCCCGACGGTGAAATTCGAGCGCAGCTCGAGGTAGTCCTTGGCGTATATGTAGAAGAGGTAGAGGATGAGCGCGATGTTGACCGATGAGAGCAAAAGCTGGAAGGTGAAATAGTCGCGCGCGTACTCCCAGAGCACCATCATGCCGCGGCGGGGTATCATTTGCGACGAGAAATACAGAAGCAGCAGCGCCAGCACGAGCGCCGCCGCGGTGTAGACCAGCGCCTTAACGGAGGCATCGGAAGAGTTTGCAGTTATCCGCCTGTTCTTGGATTTCATTTCGACCTACCCCTTGAAGTTATTTTCTCGATGAAGCCTTTCTTGGCCTCGAATTCGTCGCTCGCGAAGTACGCCTTGCCGTAGCCGGAGCCCTGCACCTCGATTAGGCCGTTCTCGTAGAGCCGGTCCAAATGATGCTGGACCGTC
>JAZDGU010000009.1:0-25171 GCA_043806595.1 Microcaldota archaeon | reverse complement strand
CTGATGCCGATGTGGAATTTTATCGTTTTCCTCTTGAATTTTCGCGTTTAGCCTTTCCAAAAATTAACCCAAACAATACCCATATTACTCCCAGCGTATCTCGGTTAGCCCAAGGGTCCATAATAAGCGGTTTGATGTTTGGAAGCTTATCCAAATTCGAACCCGAAAGCCGAACCAAGGCAATAAGTACTACTAAAGCTGCAAACGAATATATCAAACCCGTAAAATAATCTTCAATTTCTTTTCCAACCACATCTTCAATTAATCCCATTGACAACGCCTAGAATCAGTGTAGTAACATCGCGCATATTTTTTGAACTCCGGAAAATTAGCAATTACCATCCCATCGACCGCTTCATCAACGTCCCGACTTGCTCCCGGATACAAGGAATGAACAAATTCGTGAACAAAGAGATACACCAACCAATCATTTACCTCAATTTCAGGAATGCCTTTCTCTAATACATCAGTTGTGAGATTTCCCAAATCATAGCCAATAACCCAGATGGGCTTTTCTCTTGCAGGTCCACTTGCCATTGGAGTTGGAAACGCACCCCGTTCCAGTTTTATTGCAACACTCTGAAATCCGGAGGGCAATAAAATATTTTTCTTCAAGAGATGACTTTGAGCTAGGCTCCACGCCGCTAAAACATCACTTTCTTGCATTTTCTTCTCCGGATAATTCATTAAACAAATCTACGCGGTCTACCTAGGCAGAATGTCTTTAGCTTTCCTGCTCGATTTATCGAGTGCGTAAAATGCGCAGTATGCCCCGGTGTACGCATCAAAGCTGAATAGCCGCTATATGCACCACTAGCCAGATTATACCCACATTTTAGGCCAGAAAAGACCGAATGGGCACCACTAGATAAAAATTCTCCACAAGATATTGCTGTTTCGACTAACTTGCTCATACAATCACCAAGCGGTATTACCTACCCGAATCAAGTAGTCTGAAACTTTATAAGGATTCACGGCCCTTTGGCTTCAGTTTGATGACAATCCGGTTGGGACTCGCGCCATTGACCTTCTTCCCGTCGGGGGCTTTTTCTTTGCGGCTATTTCTTGAACGCCTTCATCAACGGCGGCAGCGAGGCGAGCACGAACACGAGCACGTACCAGTACCATTCCAGCGACAGCAGGGGCGGCCACATCTTGGCGAGGAACAGCGTGAAGCCGAAGACTGCGATCTTCACCATGCCGACGTCCAGCCAGCCTAACCGCTTGGCGACGGAATCCGCCCACTTGAAGAACTTCATGCAGACCACCTGGAAATGTTAGAATCAGAGGCCGTAAAAAGGCATTGCCTGACGTCCTTGGCCGCCGAGTCCGGGGCAACCACGGTTTTTTTAAATGCGGATTGCAAAATGTCTGCAGAGGGGGTGGTCTGCATGGACAAGCTGAATCCGAAGGCCGAGACGGGCTGCTGCGAGAGGTTCGACCCCGCGCCTTGGCAGGAAAAGGAAGTCAGGTTCAACGACAAGCTCGTCCTCAAGGACCACGTGCACTGCATTTTCCACATCCCATTGAACTTCGGCGGCGTGATGAAGCGAGACTTAGAGAAGATTGCAGCTGCAGGCGCCCTGTCGGAAAAGCCGCTGATGCTTTACGACGGCTCTTCGCCCTTCGGCGCGGACGTCTACATCGCTGTAGGCAAGGAAGTGCCCGGCGCCAAGATGGAGAGGATTTCCGGAACTTTCCTGTCGAAGGTATTCGAAGGCGACTTCAAGGACAGCGGCAGGTGGATGCAGGAGATGGACGCATACGTGAAGGCGAAGGGAAAGGAGGCCGAGAAAATCTATTTCTATTACACCACGTGCCCGGCGTGCGCGAAATACTACGGCAGGAACTATACCGTGCTCCTGGCGGCGGTCTGAAGGGGGAATAGAAATGATACTCAACCGGCAGGAGATATTGGAAAGGATTTTGAAGGACAAGCTCGTCCAGGGCTTTGCCGACGCCAAGAGCCAGATACAGCCCGCGGGATTCGATTTGACCGTAGAGAAAGTGTCCGCATTCAAGACGCAGGGCGCGATCGATTTCGACAACAAGGAAAGGAAATTGAGCGACACCGCGGAATTGAAGTGGAATGACGACGGCTGGCTGGAACTGGGGCAGGGGAGTTACAAGGTGCAGTTCGCGGAGGAGGTGACGCTGCCCGCGGACGTCGCGGCGATGACGATCTTGAGGTCGTCGCTGGCAAGATGCGGCTGCGTGATGCATACCGGATACTGGGACCCGGGATACCACGGCAAGGGCGAAGCCAGCATGATTGTTCCGGAGAAAGGGCTGAAGCTGAAGAAGGGGGCGAAGCTCGCGCAGATGATATTCGTAAAGATGAGCGGCACGCCGGACCAGCTCTACGAGGGCATCCACCAGCACGAGAACACCCGATAGGGAAATCCATGAAGCCAGTCGATTACGCCCATATCGTGCTCCGCGGATTTGGTCAGGTCATGCTCCAGAACAACATCTGGACGGGCATTCTTTTTTTGGTTGGCATCCTTGCGAACTCGGGTTTGATGGCGTTTGCGGCTATCCTCGGTAACATTACCGGAAGCCTGGCTGCGTATATCCTGAAGTACGACCGCAGGCAGATTTTGGACGGCCTGTACGGATTCAACGGGACACTCGTGGGCATCGCGGGGGCGGTGTTCTTCCAGCCTTCGCTGCTGTTGACGGCAAGCATAATGGTATTCTCTGCAATCTCCACGGTAGCAATGCATTTCATGCTCGGCAGGGGTTGGAAGCCGTTCACCTTCCCGTTCGTCGCAAGCGCCTGGGCAATGGTTGCCGCCGGAAGCGTCATTGGACTGAAGGCCGTCGCAGCTGCACCAAATGCCGCGCTTGCTTTTGACGTCGTTTCGGCGGCGGGAATGAGCGTAGGGCAAGTGATGTTCCAAGCCAGCGTAATCACGGGCGCGGCTTTCCTGCTGGGATTGGCGGCCAGTTCTTGGCTCGCCGCTGCCGCGGGCCTGGCCAGCGGCATGATCGGCAGCCTAACCGGTCTGTTGATGGGACTGCCGGTCCAATCGGTTAACTTGGGAATATACGGGTTCAACGCGGTACTCTGCGGAATCGCGCTTTCCGACGGAAAAAAGTCTGCGAAATTCACCCTGCTGGCAATCGCCCTCGCGGTCGCGCTAACCCAAGGCTTCATATTGACGGGAATACCTGCTCTTACAGCGCCGTTCGTGTTCGCGGCGTGGATCGCGCTTGCTGCGAGGGAGATGCGGCATGGCGCGTAGTTGGGAGTGAATCGCCTGCTAGCTGGGATTAAAGATATGTTGAATCCGTCCGGCGTTCGACTTTCACAACTCGGATAATTTTTTCTTTCCAGAAGACGACGTAGAGTATTCTGTATCTCGATATGCGCACGCGATACGAATCAAGGCGGCCTGAAAGCTTTGTCAAATCGAAGGCAGAGGAGGGAACCGGGTCGTTTTCGAATACCCGAAACAGTTCGAAGACACGGTTTCGAATATCGGGCGAAAGGAGCTTGACTTGCTTTTCCGCCTTGTTGCTCAGACGTATGTCGAACAAAGAAGCTCACTGGTTGAAGGCATCACGCCAATTCTTTTCCTTTCCTTTCTTCATCCCGCGCAAAACGGTATCAATTTCGCGGTTTTCCTTGGCTGAAATGCGTTCAACAAAGACTAGAGAATCGCGCAACTGGTGGACCTCTCGGCGCAACATCTTAATTTCCCCGAACAAGTCCTTAATGGTAACCGTCTCCATTCAACACCACCGTCAGTAAAGTTTGGCTCTTCACATAATAAAAAACTATGGTTGCACTGCAGCGGCAAACTAGCGGAACGGCCTGCTGTTGCGGCGCAGGCGGAATATCGAAGGGCGGAGCCCGAGCGCGGCGGTAATGTGCTGGTAGAGGACGTCCATCTCCTTCTGCTCGAGCGCCGCGCGCAGGTCGGCCTCGATGAGAATCGGGGGATAGGCGTACTGCTTGTTGTGCCGGGAGAGCGAGTACACGAGCGAGCAGATTTCGTCGATTGACTTCGAGTCCTTGCGGGGGAGGAGGAAGTCGATCCTCAGCGGGCGGTCGTACTTGACCGCTTTTATGTAGCAGCTCCAGACCTTGTCCTCGTATCCCTTCAGGTCGCGGAGGGCCGGAGAATCCGAGGCGCTGGCGTACCGGAACGCGAACGTGCGCTCCTGCTCCTGCAGGAGCGAGAAGATGAGCGCGGTGTCGTTCGTCTTCTGCAGGATCGAGGAATCGGAGGCAAGCGCGGCGTGCCTGAGGAGCAGCGACAGGAAGTGCTTTCCCTTGCTGTCCTTGATGACCCCGACGAGCTTGCAGTTCCTCTTCTCGGCGGCGGAGTAGAGGCGCAGGTAGGACTCGATGAGCGAGGAATAGAGCGGGTGGAGCGGGGAATTCGCCGGCGGCTTGTCGGCGTGCTGGGGGATGATGCTGCCGTCGAGGAAGAGCGCGCTGCATTCGGATTTTGCGAGGACCTCGTTGGCGAGCCTGATTTCGGACTGGAGCCTGCGCAGCTCGATGTACTGCGCGAGCTCGTGGCCCTCGAGAGCGTAGTCGACGAAGACTTCGGGCTCGGGGAACGCGCGCGGGATGAACTCGTAGCCCTTGAGCTTGCCCGCCTCGTGGTTGAAGACCACGGCAGCGGAGCGCACGATGAGGAGGTCGAGGGCGTGCAGCTCCTGTGACAGGAGTCCTCCGTCGACGGCGGCGATTCGGCCCTCCGCCGGGACGTCCTCGACCGGCTGGAACAGGCGCGAGTCTGCTATGTCAGGCGCGGAAAACGCGGGGTTGTCCTTCCGCAGGCGGGCCGTCAGTGCGGCTACGCGGCTCTCGGACTGGCGGATCTCTTCGACTACTTTGCGTATCGACGCCTCGGGGATCATCTCCGCGCGCCCGCGGGCTTGTGGGAAAAGAGGAATCGGTGGGTTTTCTCGCCGGGCGGCTCGCGCTCGGCAACGGGCTTGTCCTTGACCGAGACGACGCGGGGCTTGTTTGGCGAAGGCATGCGGCAATCACCTGGGTACGACGCGCGGGCGCGCGTAGGAATACCTTCCCTTGAACGCGTCCGGGTTCTGGTCGAAGAAGCGCGCGGCCTCGATGTTCAGCGGAGAGAAGGGGTTGGGGTTGGCGAGCAGCTGGATTATGGCCTTGCAGACGCTCGCGATGGTCTGCGAAGCGGACCACTCGTTGACCAGCTGGATGCACACCTTGCCGTCGCCTTCGCGGATGTTGGGGTGGAATATGGGGGTCAGCCAGACGACGTCGAGGCCGCCGCCGTAGGGGTATTCGCGCTTGATCTTCACGCGGAAGCGGTGCGAGGAAACGGGTTGGACCTTCCCGCTTACGCGCCGAAAGCCCGGGGCGGTGAGGCTGACCTCGTATTCAGTGCGGTCGGGCGAGGAAGTGAACTGGAGGCCGCTCGCCTGCATCTCGCTGAATTCGGCCGCAAGACGGCGCTGGAAGACTGCGTCCGGCAGGAAGGGCATGGAAAAAATCGCCTTGAATACAGGATATTATCGGCAAGACGTAGTCTTGCGGTAATTAGGGAAGGGAGGGGCGACACGCGTAGGGAAACCGTAGGTTGCCCTGAGGTGTCCTCCGGTGGGGTCGGGCATGAGGAGGAGGACGTCGTTCTCCTTGATTCCGGCCTCCTCGATGGTGAGCGCCGGGTCGAGTATCTTGTTGTCCTTCGTGGCTAGGATGAACCTGTCCTTGAGCTGCAGGCTCTCGGTCAGGACCTCGAGAATGCTCGAGACCGTGAAGCCGGGCTCTACCGCGAGCACGGTGTCCTTTCCGCTGGTCGTGTGCGAAACTGTTATGTTGAACTCTGCCAAGCGAACCACCCTTCCCCTATTGCGAGTAGGCATACCGCACAAAACTATTAATCCCTTTCGCTCTTATTCCTTCAGGGGAAAGCGATGGCAGGGAAGCCGCGGGTCGTGGAAGTGAAGGACAGGCCCAAGAAGCCGCGTGTGGTCGAAGAAGTCGATTACAGCAGGATGATCGGCACGCCCGCGCCAGGGGAGGGCGCGGCCAAGGAGCCGGTGGTCTTCAAGGACCTCAAGGGGGAGTCTCTGGAGAGCACGGACGCCGTGCGCGACAGGCTGAGGGAGAAGGCGTTGCAGGACATCACGCCGCTGTCCAATGACGAGGTAATAAGGCAGGCGGAAGAGGACCGCAGGAGGCGCGGCGGCATCAGAAAACGCATCAAGAACTTGTTTGGGCTGGAGTGACGGTTTACATGGCTGAATATGGCCGGCGTAGCTGGCCGCAAAATAAGGAAGGGAAAGGCGACCCGCATGGGGACGCTCGAAAACCCGAAGTTTTCGGCGCGCCCAAGACGTTAGGTCTTGAAGCGACCTTGGTTCCCCTGAGGGGTCTCGGGCTGGAGTGAAATGGCCGAATTCGACCTGTATCTGGAAGCCGGAGCCATGCGGGACGCCGAAAGGCACGTCTCCAGGCTTTCGGTCGAGGGAAGGGAGGGCATGGGCCTGCTTCTCGGAAAGAGGTTCACATGGCATGGAAGGGAGTACGTCTACGCGGACAGGTTCGTGACCGCGGCAAACGACTCGAGCGCCGTCCGCGTAAGCTTCGCGCGGGAGGCCTTCCCCGAGCTCGCAAAACTGCTCAGGAAGAGGCTCAAGGACCGCGTCGTTGTTGGGTGGCTGCACTCGCACCCCGGCTACGGCTGCTTCCTTTCCAGCACGGACGTCGCGACGCAGGAAAGCTTCTTCAGCGAGGAGTTCCATGCGGCAGTCGTGGTGGACCCCACGAGGGAGGAGAAAGGCGGCATGCTCAAGAGGGCCTTCCGCGCGGAGTACGGCGAGGCGTATGAAATCGCGTTCGCGGTAGTTGAGAAGAAATGACCGAAGAAATCCAGCAGCGGCCGCAGGAGGAGCCCCAGCAGGCGCCGGCAGCTGCGCTCCCGCTGGCGCCGAAGAGGCTGCCGAGGGCTCCCTCCCGCAGGAGAACGACTGCAAAGGCCAGGAAGCCCAAACTGATGAAGTTCGACGCGGTGCTCCTGCAGCTGCTGAAGGAAGGGAAGAGCGACGCCGCGGAAATCAGGGGGATATTCAACGTGGACGGCGCCGAATTCAACCGGAGGGTGACGACGCTCCTCAAGCGCAGGCTCATCGTCGCGGATGCTGAAATGCGGAACCTCCACCTCTCCGTCCAAGGCGTAAACGAGTACAGGCCGGAGTGGAGGAGGCACGCCGACCAGTGGCTCGGCCGGGAGGAGAAGAAGCCCGTGGCACAGCCCGGGCCCGTTGCCGCGGAAGCCCCCGCGCCAATTGAGATTCCGGGGACCGCACAGGCAAAGCTGGAAATTGCCGCCAAGCCGGAGCCCGCGGCCGGGGAGAGGGTCGAAAAACTCGACCTCGAGGATGTAATCAGGAAATACGGGCCGAACGAGAGCCAGAAACGGAGCAACAACAAGACTTCCCCGTTCCTCGCGGGCAGAACCGGCCGCGCCGCCCCGGCGAAAAGGCCGGAAAACAGGAGGCCCGACGAATTCCAGAGCCTGCCTTATGAAAAGAAGGCCGCGGAAGAAAAGAGGACCCCGGCAATGAAGGGGAACGGCGAGCAGTGCGAGCTGTGCAAGGCCGGGTTCGCCGTCAGCGTGAAGAAGGAGGACAACAACCCCAAGTACGGGCACTGCTTCTGCGGCGCCGCATACCACAAGGACTGCTTCGAGGCCATACTCGAGGGCGAGAAGAAGTGCGTGCGCTGCGGGAGGAAGCTCGCGCTCTCGCTGGACGTGAAGGCGGAGGAGGCCGTGAGCGGCATAAAGGACATCAGCGGATAGCGCTTGGGGGGTTAACGCTGCTTCCTCAATTCTTCGACGAGCGCCCCGATGTTCTCCCTCGCCGCGGGGGCGCCGAATTCTTCCGGCAGCGGGGGAAGAATGATTGCGCCCGGGGCGACGGATGACGGAGACTCCGACGCGGCCTGCTCCGGCGGCCTTTTTCGCCACGTGGAAGAGAGATACAGGCCGGCGGCGGCGATTGCGATTGCCAACGCGAGCGCCCACTTCCAGTTGAACTCCGCCTTGCGGGAAACCACCTGAGTCTTCAGCGACGCCAGTTTGGCCTTCGCCTGCTCGAACAGCCTCTTGGCCTTGTCGATGTTGCCCAAGCGGACCTGCTCGTGCGATTCGATGACGAGGGAACGTACGTCCTCAGTGCCAATCCCCTCGGAATCCACAAGCCAGAAGTCCCCGTCGAAGTCCTCCGCCTCCGCAATCGGCACGAAGTCCGGCAGGACGATTCGCGGCGCCGGCGTCGGGGAAGAAGGAGCGAGCGGCGTCGGGCTGGGGGTCGGCGTGACGTAATAGCCACCGCCGCCTCCACCGCCCCCGCCTCCGCCGCCACAAGTGTAGACGTGCGAACAAACGCCCGCACCGCACGAGTCCGCGGTGCAGGAATTGCCGTCGTCGCAGCTTACGCCGCAGCACAAGTCGTTCTTCACGCACTCTCCCCAAGCCAGGTCCGCGCCGCACTCCCGAATGCCCGCGCACCCGCCGGCGTCGCATTCCTCCTGCGCGCCCTCCTCACCGCAAGGCTCTGGGGTCGGCGTCGGTGAAGGAGTGGGCGTTGCAGTCGGCGTGGCAGACGGGGTGGCGGAAGGAGTAGCGGTCGGAGTCGCTGATGGAGTAGCGGTCGGAGTTGCCGTCGGGGTAGCCGTAGGAGTAGCGGTCGGAGTTGCCGTCGGAGTCGCGGTAGGAGTGGCAGTCGGCGTCGCGGTAACCGTGGGAGTGGGAGTGACGACGCCCTCGCACTGCGCCAGGCAGCAGTAGTCGGAGTCGCGCGCGAAAGTCCAGCGGTTGTCTGTGCAGGACTGGGACGGGGTGCAGACGCTACCGCCCTGCGCGGCGCACGATTGCGGCGGGGTGAGGGTCGCGAGCCGGTAGTCGCCGGCGCGGTACAAAGACAGGGCCTGGCCGCCGGCCGTCGCCGAAGTGATGGAAGGGCCGAATACGGTGTACGAGCTGAAGCGGCTGCTCGCGTACAAGGTCGTGCCGTCGGTGGAGACGTGCGCGGGCAGGCCGCTGACTTGCAGGAGCTGCCTGCCGTCCTTGGAAAACGACGTCGCATAGGCGAACGCGTAGCGCGACGGCATGCCGCCGCTTTCCCTCACCCAACCCATTTTCGCACTCCCGCTTACCCCGCCTCCCTGGATGCTGCTGTCTGGACCGTAGTAGCCGTAGTCCGTCGCGGATGCGAACTGCATGCGCGCGCCGTAGCCCTGCGATAGGGAGAGCGTGGAATACGACGGCGCGGAGACCTGGCCGTCGTAGGGAAAGAGGGCCATGAACCACTGCGGGTTTCCGCTTGTCAGAGTCGCGTCCAGGCGGCGGTTGAACCCGTCGTGGTTGTAGTACGGGGCGTCGTTGCGGGTGTTGTACTGGGAGTCGGCGAAGAGCGAGGGCGAATATTGCGGGGATACCCAGTAGACGTCGAGAAAGCCGCCGCGCTCGCCGGTGACGCGCAATGGATTGGACGAAAAAGTCCACGTGTTCCTGTCGGAAGGGGAAGTGGTCTTGTACTCCGTATGAAGCAGGAACTTGTACGCGTTCTGCGCCCCGGAATCCACGCGCGTGTCGTCTGCCAACAACATGTATGCGGGAACGCCGGCGAGGGGCTTCACGATTAATAAATAGCGGTTTGCCCTCTCCATTACGGGGGAATAAGCGCACTGGATTGACGGCGATGTCCCGCCGTTGTAGGCGTGGTTGCACCAGTTCCACTCCGGCATCGGATTGAACGCAAGGGAATGCTGCACGTATGCCTCGCGCGCGTCGCCGTGAAGGAAATCCGACGCCGGGGATAATAGCGATGAACGAATGTAGCCGTCGGTGCCACAGTTACCGCCGGCGCCGGCCTGACCGAGATACCCCAAGGCCTCGCCGGGATCCATTTGGTTGTTGCCGTTCTGGTCCCAGTAATCGCTTGGCGGATTGACGAGGACGAGGTTGTGGCCCTCCGTCGCGGTGGCAGGGTCGCTGCACCACCCCGCGCCCTTGGAATCGCCTGTGTCTACAATCAGCCTGTCCTTGTATCCGAGAATGGAAAAGGTGTTCTTGTCCTCCTGGTTGTGGCCCCTGCGGAATGGCCCGGAATAGAAGGTCAGATGTATGTCGCGGCTGCCCGACCCCATGCTCCACCCGCTCCGGTAGAAGTACTGGCCGTTTTCCAAAAAAAGCATTGAGTCCGGCATGAACGCCGAAGGGTCCTGCGAAGGCGTGTCTTGCGCGAATAAGGCGTAAAGCGGCCTGCTGAGGGGCGTCGGGCCGGCGAACGCTTCATGCACCCACTTCGCCAGCGGCCCCTGGTAGCGGGTAAGTGCAAAGGCTAGGAACGCGTTCCAGGAATAGTACGGCGAGGAGTAGGTTGAAGCGTCGTTCCAGTTGTGGCCGCGCCTGCTGCCCTCGGGAACGGCGTTGAACGCGAACCATTCGAGTACGCGCGTGCCTTGTGAGCCGAAGTAGTCGGTTCCATCGTAGTGGCTGCGGGTGACCGCGCCGAAGAATATGCCGTGCAGGCTGAGCGCGCCGTATTCGACTCCCTCCGTTATGGAACCGTCGGCCGCAATCGTGTGCGAAAGCACCCCCCTGATCGCTGCGTCGGCCAGCGCGACCGAGTTCTGATAGAGGGCGGAATTGGAGCCCTCGTCCTTGATCGCGAGAGCGGCCAACATCATGCTGCCGCCGATGTTCGCGTGGTAGTTGCCGTTCGCATAGTCCTCTATCTGGCGCTTCCAGTCGTGCGGCCATGCCGCGGTGAACGCATAGCTGAGATAGGCCTCGATTTCCTGCCGCAGCGCGGCCTTCTCGGGGCCGTTCGCGGCGAATTCGTTGTAGCACATGTCGTAGGCCTCCGCAAGCGCGATGAGGATCCACGGATTGTCCTGCTCGGGATAGTCGTTGCTGCATCCGGCGCAATTGTTGTCGGGGTGGAAGTTGTCGGTAAGGTAGCGAGCCATTGAAACGCACCGGTCGCGGTACAGCTGGCGGCGCGAGGGGTCGCCGAAGTAATACGCGAACGCCTGCTCCTCTATGTAAACCGGGGTGATGGCCCAGATGTCGTTGTACTCGAAGATTGCGGAATCCTGGGCGGAAAGCCTCGCGTCGGCTGCAGCAACCGCCTGCGCGTAGGCCGCGTCGTCGGGGCCCAGGCCGTCCGTCATCTTGGCCTTCAACGGCGCGACCTGGTCCGCCGTGAACAAGGTGAAGGGGTGGGCGAGCGCGGCGCTGCATGAAAGCAGGAGCAGCAGGGGGACAATTGATGCTGTTGGGCGCATTCGGCACTCAACTGAGAAGGCAGGCGGCGAATAAAAACGTTATGCGGGGTGCGCCGGGCAGTCCCTGCGCCTCGGAACGGAAAACACGGAGAACGAGTTCTTCAAACATTCGTAGGGCCGGTGCTTCCCGGCCAGATTTATAGGGTTGAATCAACGCTTAATTTCGGAAGCTATCCCGAATTCTTCATATGTGGTAAAAAAGTCTTTCGGGGAAATGGAATATAAGCCGCGGGCAAAGTCAGAATAGAAGCTAGGGTCCGGATCAACGATTCCACCGGGCTTTTTTGGGAACGCAATCATTGAATCCCAGGAGATTTCGCCGTTGCCGGAAAAAAAAAAACAAATCCACGTCTAATAATATGGAACTAAGACGGGTCGTTCCGAAACCACTCGGCGGAATTCCCTCGTGACCCTTACCCATTTTGACAAGCATGCCCCCATTGGCCATAGGATGTGATTTGTAAATGACTGGCGGTCCAAAAACATCGGTCTCGGATGAAAAAACAGACCCAAACTGGGGGACCGCAGAAAGGAACAAGTCCGCTTGTGAAACCCCGTTCGTTCCAGGATCGGCACCACGACATGATTGGAGGACGCAGGCCGCCCCCGGATTTATCGGCAGCTTGTCCGCGTCCGGACGGATCCATCTGCTGAATGAGGATGGATTGAAACCTCCGCGGAAATCGCCAGGAAGTCCTAATCCGCCTTTCCCCCCATGCCACATCCCGACGAACAGGTCGACATTCCTTCCTCCCGAGCGGGAATACGCGTCGTATATCGCATTTTGAAATCCGCCGCCCCGAACATAATACACGTCAAAACGGCTTGACAACTCATTAATCGTCAAACGCAACATTTCATCGGAATACGCGCCGTTGTGATCGGCGGCGTAAGTGGAAACGAGCACTGCGGCAACCGGCTTGCCTCCCGTCGGATCCACGAATTTCAGCGGATTGTTTGCGGCATAAACGTAGGGGCTCACCGAGCCGGAGGACGCCGGATCGACGGCGGAAAACCTTCCGGCGGCGGGCGAGTAATACCTCGCGCCGTAATAATACAGCCCGCTTCCAACGTCAGACTCCTTGCCCGTGAACTTGTAGGCGTTGCCCGCGCCGGCAGCGCCGCCGGAAACGAAAACGTCGGAACCGAAAGGCGAAGTCCGCGAGGCAAACCTCTTCTGCCCCGAACTGTCCGACTGCAGCCTCACCGAATCCAAATAATCCCGGTGGAAGTAAGTCGACACGCCGCCCCTGCGCGAGGAAACCACGCCGTTGCCGTAAAAATACGTAGTCGTGGAGAGCTTCGTCTCCGCCAAAGCGCCCTGCACGCCGCCAAACGCGCCGGAATCGGCAGGAGGCGGAGACGCAACCGCCTCACCCAAGTCACCCGCGCCGGATGACGCGCCCGGCGCCAACAACAAGCCAACCGAGCCGACTAAACCCCGCAAGCCGCCCGCGTCCAGCAAAACCCAGACGATGACCAGCAACGAAACCCCGGCGACGACGCGCGAAGCCCGGCGGCCCAGCCTGAAACTCCTTCCAGCCTGCTTTTTCGCGCGCATTACCATGGAAAACCCGATACTATGTTTATTGTTGTGCCATTTCAGGAAGCGCCGGGTGGCGCGCAGAACGTCGCAACGTCGACGCCCGTCAACAGGTAGCGGTCCTCCAGTATGACGTTCCCGGAGGCGTCGCGGACGTAGCGCGTCTTGATGTAGGTAGTCGGGGGCGAAACCACCGCAGCCTGCTGGCCGTCCGATGAAGCCGACGCGTCGCCGCCTCCCGGACCCTTGCCGTAGTCCTGCGCAGGGCTTTTCGACGGTGAAGGCGAAGCCGAGGCTGGAGCCGGCGTGGCCGGGGACGGGGCCGCCGGGGTCTTCGAAGCCGGGACGGTCCTGCCCGGCTTCTGCGGAAGCTCGCTTGCGAAAGTCAGTATGGGTTCCGCCTTTGAAGCGGTCAGCGTCCTGCCTGCGTCCGGCTGCTGCGGGGGTGCGGCGGGGCTTTCCGTGTACTCGAGCTTGACGACGCGGTTGTTGCGGGAGTCCGCGACGTAGATGAAGGAACGCCCGCCGCTGGACTCGTAGGCAACGGACCTCGCGTCGTTGACGCCAGTTGAACCTGCTCCCGCGGCCCTCCAAGTGCCGAACACCGCAAGCTTGTCCCAGTAAATGCCGTTCGGGTCCGTCGGACTCGCAGGCAGGACCAGCACCCGGTTGCCCCCGTTTCCGTTCACGAGCCGTTCCACTACTACGAACTTCCCGTCCTGCGCGATTGTTTCCGCATCCGCGGGATACCAGACGGACCTCTCGTCGTTGGTGCCGTGGAAGAAAAATCCCGGCGAGCCCATGGTCTCCGCGTTGCGCGCCCAGATGTAGCTCAAGCTGTGCGCTGTGGCAACCACGATTTCGGCGTTGCCCTCGTACCGTCCCATGCTCAAAGCGTTGTAGCCGATAACCCCGTTGAACTCCAAATCGTAATTTCCGACAATGGCCAAAGTCGTTCCCGTTGCCCTGAATTTATGGATTTGGTAGGAACTGTCGCTTCCCCTGACCGCGAACACGTACTCCTCCCCGCCGGCGACATGTGCGGAGACGCCATCGATTCTGGAGCCGGTCGGGTTGGAATACACCTCGTAAACCTCGGCGGTTGCGACGCCGGTCTTGATGGCCAGGTACAGCTTTTTCGGGTAAGTGTTGTCCGTGATGTACAGCCTCGTGCTCCCGCCGTTGTAGACCGCGGCGAGGCCGTTGGGGTTGTCGAAGGCGAACGCGCCGCCGCCGGGCTGCGTGAAGGTTATGGGAACGCAGGCGGAGTTCATCGCCCTCGGGCAGGTCAGGATCTGCTCGGTCGCGGTGACGACGTAGTAATAGGGAGTGGCGGCCTGCTCGAGAGCGATTAGGAACGGCAGCTCGACCGCGCCCTGGGACTGCGCCACATAGTCAAGCCGCCCTTGCGGGACGGGAGGCGGGCACGGATTCGGGCTGCAGTAGCCGTAATTCGTCCAATCTCCGCCCTGGCCGTAGCAGGCGTTCTGGCCGAGCATCTGGCAGCTGCCGTCCTGCGAACAGCACGCCGCCAGCGGCAGTTCCCCGCACGGGTTGGGCTGGCATGAAACGCCTTCGTAATACTGGCCGCCCTGGCCGTAGCATTGGGTCTGGTCAAGGGGCTGGCAGCTGCCGCCGGGAAGGCAGCATGCGGCGTCGGCGGGCGGCGCGGTGCAGGTGAACGTGACCTTGTACGGGCCGGTCGAGCCAGGATAACGGCCGCGGACCTTCAGGTTGTAATCGTCGTAATATGCGGGCACATAGTCAGAAATCAGGGAATAGCTGCCCGGGCCGCCGTTGTCGTCCTGCGCCAATATTTGGCTGCCGCAGGAGCGGTACAATTCGATGTACGTGTCGGTGTCGTCTCCCGGATTTACCGCATCCGTGGCCAGGGTAAGGCGGGTTTGGGCGGGCACCACGACCGAATACCAGTCCTTGTCGTTGAAGTGCAGGTACGCCGGCGTTACCGTGTCCCCGCAGGATACGGTCCTGCTTGCTGCGCAAGAGTCGATGGATTGGCACGGGTTCGGGCTGCACGCGCCGCCGCCGCCCTGGTAGGCCCCGCCCTGGCCGACGCAATCCGCTTGGGACAACAAGCTGCACGATTCGTCCTGCAGGCAGCATTCCCCGCTCGCCGGCGGCTGCTCGCACGGGTTGGGGCTGCATGAAGGCGCGCCGTTCCACGCGCCGCCGCAGGAACCCTGCTGCGCGAGCGAGCACGAGCCGTCTGCGGCGCAGCACGCGCCTTGAGCCGGCGGCGAGCCGCAGTTGGAGATTTGGAGCGTGTATTTTCCGAAATTGCTGCCTTGCGTATTGAAGATTTTCAGCTGGTACTGGCCGGAAGCGGCGGCAGAGTAGTCTTCATAGACATGCTGGCCGCCCGTCAACCGCCTCTGCCATAAGACCTGGCCGCCGCACCCGAACCTGAGCTCGGCGTCAAGAACCGCGGCCTGATCAGACTTGAGGTAAATACGGACTTGCCGGCCGGCTTCGGCGTGAAACCCGTACCAGTCAGTGTCGGAAGGCTGCATAAAGCCGGAATACCAGTCTCCGCATGCAATAAGCTGGCCGGGGCATTCATCATTGCCGTCGCACTGGTTCGGCGTGCAGGAGTTCCAGCCGGAGTGCCAGCCTCCGATTCCGTTGCCTTCCTGGAGCTGCTGGCTGCACACGGCTTCCGTCGTCAGCGCGCAGAAATTGTACGACTGGGTGCAGCACACGCCAACCGGATACTGCGGGCACGGGTTGGGGCTGCAGGTGTTATGGTCGGGGTCCCACGTGCCCTCGTTGCCGCCCACGCAGTCCTCCTGCGCGATGTTGGCGGTGCACCAGCCGCTCATCCAGCAGCACACGCCCCCTCCCCCGGGCGGCTGCTCGCACGGGTTGGGGCTGCATGAAGGCGCGCCGTTCCACGCGCCGCCGCAGGAACCCTGCTGCGCCAGCGAGCACGAGCCGTCTGCGGCGCAGCACGCGCCGTCGGGCGGGGGAGTCACCACCGAGGATATCACGGGCTCGGCCTTCTCGATGCGGTCGCCGCTGGAATCGTACGTGAACTTGCTGCACGCCGTCACCGCGCCGGCCTCGGTCATGTAGTTCGCCTGGACGAGACGGTTCTCGGCGTCGTAGTAATACCTCGTCTGGTAATACGGGTTCAATGATGACGGGTATACGCGGAAATTCGAGGGCGCGTGGCTTTCGCCGTACCACCCGGCGGGAATGCCCCCCGAACCCGGGCCGGACAGGACTATCCTTGTCGCGGGTGAGAGGGGGCCGGCCTCGTCCGCGAAGCAATGTTCGCTCTCGGCGTAATAGGCTTCCACCGGGAATGTGCCCCACTCGTAGCTGTTCGCGCCGTCGTCGTAGACGACGTTGACGGGCGAGTCGACGGGCGCATCGACGCCTGCCAGCATGAAGCTGCCCGCGCCGAGGCTCCGCGCAATGCAGAACCCGAAGTTTCGCGCACCTTCCTCGGTCTCGACGTTGCCGTTGGCATCGTAGCCGAAGCTGACGGCGTGCGTTCCCGGGCCGGGGTCGACGGCGTTCAGCTGGTCCTTCCTGGCGGGATCGTAGGCGTAATTGTCCGCAGTGCCGCCCTCGCGCAGGCGGTTGCCGTTCGCGTCGTATCGGTAGTCGAAGCCCCGGTGGAAGCGGTTGCCGTCGGTTACCGTGCCAAGCCGGTAGAGGTTGTCGTACGTGAACGAGGCGTAATTGGAGTAGCCTCCCCCGCCGTTGGGTACGTCGTAGTTCTCGTTGATGCGCAATATGTTGCCAACTGGGTCATACCCGCCGGCGCCGTCCGGGATGGTCTCCGACCAGGCGGCGGCGGATGCGCCTTCCTTGAGGCCGGTTAGGGATATTGAATTTACCCACTTGCGCGCGTTGTACGCGTAATCCGTGACCACGGAATTCGGGTAGGTGGCCTTCCCAAGGCTCCCGTCGGGGTTGTATAGGTAGGAGGTCGTCGTGTGGCCGGATTCGTCCGCGGGGGCGGTGAAGCTCTCCAGCTCGCCCTTGGAATTGTAGTTGTAGGCGGCCACTTCCCCGCCCGGGTAGGTTACCGTCTTCACGTTGCCGGCCGTATCGTAGGAGTAGCGGGTCACGTAGGTGTTGTCCGCTCCGCCCCCGACTTCCTTCGCCTCCCTCCTCAACAGCCCCCTCCCGTCGTATTCATAGCAGTAGTCGAAGTTCTGCCATCCGGTGTCGGGGTCGAAGCCGACGGCGCGCGTGAGCCTGCCCTTCGGGTTGTCGAATTCCAGGGGCGAACCGCAGTTGCCCTCGGGGTATGCGTCGTAGCTGAACTGGGACTCGCCGTAGCCGAATGCCTGGTCGTCCCCGTAATCAACTGCAATTCTGCGGTTGAGCGCGTCGTAGTCGTAGCCGACGACAATGCCGCGCGCGTCCGTCCTGCGAATGAGGTTGCCCGCGGCGTCGTATACGTTGGCAATGCTGCCGCTCATGTCGGGGTGCGTTATCGTCTTGAGGCTGCCGAGGGAGTCGTAGGTGTAGGAGATGATTTGGCCGTTGGGCATTCGCTCCTCCTTGACCCGCTCCGTCGGGCCGTCGTAAAGGTAGGAAACTGTTTGCTGGTCGGGGCCGCCCAAGTCCCTTACTACCGTCTTCACCCGGCCCAGTTTGTCCCGGTATGACTTCGTGGTCACGCCATTCTCGTCGGTGACTTCGGTAACGAACTGGTCCGCCTCGCCGGAATACGTCGTCACCACGGGAACCGCGGAGCCGACGGAATAGGAAGCCGACGGTCTTCCCAGCGGATCGGGATAGTAGCTGACGGACGCAGCCTGCGTGCCCTCCGGCACAGCGGAAGAGTAGCCGTCCGCCGGCGCGTCCACGTCGTAGGCCTCGAACCGCTTTACTACCGCGCCCAGCGCGTTGTAGACCGTGGATGAGCGCGTGCTGGACGAGGCCTGCTTGCGCACCGACGACTGCAGGTCGCGCCCGAGGCCGTCCGCGAACGCGTTTGCCTCCACAAAGGACGACGGCGAAAGGTATTTCTTCGTCTGCACGCGGTTCTTCTCCGTGGCGATGTCGTTGGCATAGGAATAAGAGTACCATTCGGCCAGGACACCGCCCGACAGCGTCTTGCTCTGCAAGCGGTTGAGGTCGTCGTAGCCGAAACCAGTCGCCTGGCCGTTGGCATCGGTTATGGATACCGGATTTCCAGTGAAATCGTAGGCCGCCTTCGTCTTCTGCCCGAGGCTGTTCTCTGTGCACGTCAGGTAGCCGTGGTTCAGCGAGCCGCCGCCGCCCCCGCTTCCCTGACTCCCGCACTCGTCGTTGTCGCCGTAATAGAGCCAGTTCTTGTTGCCGCGCGCGTCCGTCGTCTCCGTGGCGTGGCCGAATGTGTCATACGAGTCATATCTCGCCTGCAGAACGAACTCGCCACCGTCGTCATAGTGGTCCCCGTCCGCGTCCTTCCACGCGTAGTCCGCGGATGGATGCACAGCAGTTATCGGAATAAGACCGGGATCTGCATCGGGATTGAACCTGAAGAATTTGAGTAACCGGGGGTATAAAGCGCAACCATCCCAGTTGCACGACCAATCGTTATAAAAAAGGTCTATGCGGCCGTCGTTGTCAAAATGCTCGAGACCCCCGAGAACTGAATACACGTGGTCGTCTTGTTCAAAATCAAGGCCAGTCTCCCATTCAACTTTCCGTGAAAAGACGGGACTCTTCGGACAGCTTGAAGGCGCGGTATTTTCATACACCTGAACTCGAGGATTTAAATTGCTGCCAGAATAGATTAAGTCATTGTCTCCGTCACTGTCTATATCGCCCAAATCAAATTGCTTGATATTATTATGAAAGTCCAGGTCTATGCCGCGTATATGCGAGTCGTCGCCCATCAAACGCCATGAGGGAGAAAACCTGGTCCCCGTATTTTCAAATACCCTGTACCCGTTGGGGCCCAATTGACACGCATCCGCAACTGCGCTGTGGAGTTGAATCACTAGGTCCTGGTCGCCGTCGCAATCAAGATCGCCATATGAAGAATAAATGGTACAGGTTGTGCCGTCCAGATTTCTCAACTCCGATGGGAGTAATCCGGAACTTAATGCCCACTGCTCCTCCTGCCATTTGAATGCCTCCACTTCGTTTCCCGGGAAGTGGTAGTCACGGTAGTCGGTAAAAAGTTCGGAAGTCCCATCCCCGTCTATATCGACAAAATTTGCATTGCCATGTGCGCTAATATTAAGGTTGCCGATATATGAATCGTCTTGCGTAATTCCCCCTCCAAATGCGTCAGTTACGACATAGACATTGTACGTATAATTGTAAGAAGGAAAGCCATAATCGGCATTGTGATTGCCAACGAGAATTATTTTGTTATTGTTGATCGTACCAATGCTAGAAGTAAGCCAGCCGGCATAAACGTGCGTATTGGCATCGAACTCGTGCTTTAGGTCCCAGAAAGGGTCGCCCGTCCACTCGCCGTTGACGTAGCCGACCTCGAACTGCGCCCAATCCGTCTTCCCCTTTGCATAGAGCTGGTCCTGGCCGTCGAACACCCCGTTCGCGTTCGCATCCAGGTACGTCCGCGTGCCGGATGCCTGCGAGAGCATGTTGGCTTCCAGCATGAACGGATATTGCTCGAAGGCGTAGTCGGCGAGCGTGATCCTGTTGGGGGAGTTGAATTCCGTCACGGACCGGACTCGCCCGTTAACCGGGTTGTACTGGTATGCTTTCCGGGTGGCGATTCCGTCGATGGTGGACTGCTCGCTGCCGACCCTCTTCCAGCCGGATAGGATGGCGTAGGCCGGAACCGTCGAGTGCCGCAAACCGCTCTCGTCGTAGAACTCTCCGCCTGGTACGGGGAAGGCACGCAGGGAGGCGGGGTCGTCATAGAAATTCTCCGTCTTTGCGACGGGCTCGGCGACGCCGCTGCGGTATACTTCAACCTTCTCGACATGACCGCGCTTCCACTCGTTGCTCGTCAGAAAACCGGGCACCGGCTGGAAACCCTCACGCGTGTAGACTCCGCTCTTGAAGGCGTATGGAGTCTCATCCGGCACCTCCTGCGGGGTGGTATAGTACGTCTTCGTGTATCCCATTGAGCCGTCGGAGGGCGTCGCGGTCTTCACCCAATCGTAGGCCACGTAGTTGTCGACCATTCCCACGGTGTTCCACGGGATGGAATACACCGCGGTTCCGGAGTTCTCGTCGTAATACTCGTTGTTGTGGAATGGCGCCTGGGTGGCATAGCCTTCGGAGTACTCGAACTCGGTAACGGTCGAGGAGGGGTTGCCGTTGTCGTCCTCGAAGAAATTCGCGTTAATCCTCTTGACGCGGGGGCCGCCGCCCGCAGTCTCTTGAACCGCGCCGGAAGGCGTCCACGCGTAATCGCTGCTCTCGTACTCGTATCCGACCGTGCCCTTGGTCGGATACGTTATTTTGCGCAGGCTCCAGGCGTCGCTGTTCTCGTCGGAGACCCATTTGCATCTCGGGTCGTCGTTGCCAGAACACGCGCCGCTCCCCTGCCAACGCCGGAAAGTCCCGGAGTAGAAGCCCCAAGGGTCGGTATTTATCGTCTTAAGGCCCTTGCCGTCCTTGGCCTTGGCGGAAAAATCGGGGTTGTCGGCTTGGGACGCGCGGTCGCCGTAATTGAATTCTGTGGGGGGCAGGCACGCGGCATCCGTCCTGCCGCACTGCGTGACCTTGAGCAGGGTGCGTTCGCCGTGCCCGCCGTTGTCGGGGTCCTTCAGCCGGTTGGACGTGGCGTAGTCGAACTTCATCTTGGAGACCTGCTGGCCAGCAAGGTCGGTCACGGCAACGTCCTCCAGCTGGGGTACGCCTCCCGTCGGAGGAGCGGAATCGTAGTGGAATTTCGCCTTGAACAGGGGCGTGCGGATTTCGTCGATTACCTTGACAACGGACTCGCTCACGGTTTCGCTCTTCGAGTTGACTTGCAGGTAGCGGGGGCCTTCGCCGGGGACGTCGTAGGAAAAGAACGTGCCGGTTCCGCCGAACAGCTGGCGGGAGACGACCATGCCGTTCGAGTCGTCGATTTTGCCGCCGTAGTCCGCGTATTTTATCTCGACGTAGCTGCCGAAGTCGTCGGGTGAGGGGCCTTCCGCGCCCCCCTCGCGGTCGCCGTAGTCCGCGGAAAGGATTCTCGTGAGATGCCATGCCGTCGCATGGCTCGCGCGGTCGCTCTGCACGCCCGTCGCCCTCGCCTTTATGCTGCCGTCGGCGGACTGCTGGGCGACGTGGCACTTGCCGAACACTGGAACGCGGTAGATTCCTCCGGTTGCATGGCAGTCGACGTCCCCGTAGTCGTACCAGCCGGGCTCGCCGTCGTCCGCGTCCCAGGCCTTGCCGTCCTCGCACGACCATCCCGCGGGATTGCCGGGAACGCTGTTCTCCTGGCAAAGGTCGGCGCCGCATTCCTGGAAGGGTATCGTGCAATCGTCGTTGCAGTAGGGCGTGAAGCCGTTGCAACTGAAGTCGTTGTCTGCACCGTCGCACTGCTCGCCCTTCTCGCGGATTCCGTTGCCGCAAATGCCGCCGCCGGACGCTCCCTTCGACTCCTTGGCGACGAACGTCGGCGCCTCGCCCTCGTAATAGCACCTAATCCCATCCGATGTCTCCTTTTTCGGCGCCCAGAACTTGATCTGGTACTGGAAGTTCTTGTCCCCGGTCAAATAGCCGTAGAGCTCTTCGGGAACGTTCCCGCTGAACGGCACGGCAACTGAATCGCCTGCAGAGTGGTAGAAGCCCGCCCCGTCCTCGTACGGGTACGGGCAGATGCAGGTTTTCCGGCATGCCCAATCGTGGTTAAAATTTTGCGAACGCCAGAAGTCATAGCTCGCCGCAGAAAAAATGTGGCCGTTGAAGCTCGTGGTCGCAGCCACGTATTCCTCGTCGTAGCCGTCCTGCACCTCGACGTTCGGGTAGTTCCCGCCCGAATACGAGGAGTCCGACACCTCGTCGAAGATGAATCGCACCCCGCTATCGTCGGTTATGGTGAAGCTGCTGATTCCGGTCCCCGCCTCGAGGCCGGCGGAATAATCAATTTTCCAAGGCTTCCAGCTGACAGGAGTGAAATGAACGCCGCCGCTGCCCTCGCCGTTCTCGTCGTAGAACATCAGCTGCGCCGCGCCGCCGGGGAAGGAGGCGAAGTAGTTGTCCTGCCTGAGGCCCTCGGAAAACTCGTACCCGCTGGCCCCCCGGTCCGAATAGTATAGCGCTCCGTCGCGGGCCACGGTGTTGACGTTGTCGTATTCGGGAACGCAGTTGGAGTAGCCGTTGAGGCATGAAGTAATGGCCGTGCCCGCCACGCACTCGCCGAAGACCTCCATTATGCGGTACCCGGCGTCCTTGTCGCAGACGTCGTCGGCCGATCTGCCGTTATCGATGTGGCAGCTGTCGACGTAGCCGTTTGGACCAACGCATGCAAGGGAACGGCAGTACTTGCTTATCCTCGGGGAGCCGCCGCCCAACGCCTCATCGCACGTCGATGCGCCCCGGACTTTGCAGTCATCCACGCGAACCTGAAGTTCGCCGCAGTTGCCGACACCGCAAGAGCGAATTTCCCCGCTTAGGTCGTCCACGCACGCGGCGCCGACGCTGTGCGTGTCGTGCCTGTAAAACCCCTGCCTCACGAGGTCGTCGGCGAAGCCCACGACGCCGCGCTGCACCGAGCCAGCGACGAGGCTGAAGCCCAAGCCCGCCGGGCCGGCCTCCTGGTGCGTGCGGATTCCGGGGGAGTAGGACAGGGCGAGGGGGAAATCCAGGCCGCTCCTGCCCTTCAAGTTGAACAAGGGCACGCTGATTCCCGAGGAGCCGGTGTAGCTGGGGTCGCCGCCGCCCTTGACCTCGGTGAACTTCGTCACCGAAGGGTCGCCGATGGAGGTGTCCGCTGCGGCGGAGCCGAGGAAAACAACCAGGCAGGCGAGCGCGGACAACCATGCCATTCTTCTCATGTGTTCATCCTTCACCCGGCGCGTTGAACGAGGCAGGTATAAGCGAATAAGTAAGGGAAACACCGATTTATTAACGCAATTGTTCCGGCAAGACGGGGTATTCAAGCCCAACACCTACCTTAGATATTCCCGGTAAATCAAATGGAAATTGAAGTCGTAGTACCGCCCCATCAACGACGGGTTCAGGAATTCGGTGCGGCCGGACACGGAATCAATCAGCAGCGGGGCGCCGTCCCCCCAGGAAAAGACGCTCCACGCGTGCGGCCCGCCGGCGAACCCTTCCCAGTAGCCCAACGACACGCCGCCGGGCATCATCCCACTCGCCAAGGCGGGCGATACCACCTCGCCCAGGAATAGTGCGCGCGTCCTGCACGAGCCCGCGCACCCGCCTTGAAGGCTCTTGCTGAAAAGCACCTCGCCGGGATAGTACTGGCCTCCAAGCCTTGAGAGCGCGAGTTCCCTCTCCGTCGAATACGGCGCAATCGCGATGGAATCCGCAAGCCATTGCAGCGCGCTCGCCTGCCCCGCCCTGCTGGAATCTTGCGAAAGCAGGGCCTCGAACCTCTTGCGAAACGGCACCGTGAAGGAGTCCGCGGCCGCGTCCACGCGCAGGACCGGCAGGGTCTCGGCGTCCCCTCCGAGGCCGTAGGCGCCATGCGGAACTGATACCGCCCCGAAATAATTCGTGTCCCCCTTTCCGGTGATGTAGCCCCGCCTTTGCTCGATTGAGAGTTGGCGCCGTTCAAGCCAGTCGCCGCCGAAGAACCTGTCGACCGCGCCAAAAGCCTTCTCCCACCACGACGGCCCGCGGACCCGGTCCTCGCCGGACAAGCCCGTCGGGTCGTTGAAGCGCAACGGGTTGCCGTATGCGTAAGCGTAGGGCGAAAACCTGCCTTCGAAGAGGGGGTCGACGGCGGAAAACCTGCCGGCGGCAGGCGAGTAATACCTCGCGCCGTAATAATAGAGCCCGCTTCCAACGTCAGACTCCTTGCCCGTGAACTTGTAGGCATTGCCCGCGCCGGCAGCGCCGCCTGAATGATAAACGTCGGAGCCGAACGGGGAGGTCCGCGAGGCAAACGCTTTTTCGCCGCCGCTGGACGACTGAATCCTGATTGAGCCCAAATAGTCCAGGTGGAAGTAAGCCGACACGCCGCCCCTGCGCGAGGAAACCACGCCGTTGCCGTAGAAATACGTCGTGGCCGGCAACCTGGTCTCGGCAAACGCGGCCTGCGCATCCCCGCGACTGCCCGTCAAACTCCGTGGGCCGCCATCCTCGCACCCGCCTCCGGGCGATTCTGGCTCAAAAAGACCTTTGGAACCGGGGCAAAAAACTCCGTTTTCCATGGAAGGGAAGCCGGCAGGCCGCGCGTCATCTCCTGGAACGTCCGGCTGGGGGTCGCCCGAAAAATTGCCCGAAGCATCAGAATACGGGACCATGGTGGAAAAAAGAAAGAATAATGACAATGAAAGCTTCGCCGCCGTGCACGGCGCTGACTTGCGCAAAGCCCCCATGGGACAAGTTACTACTGTGCAAGGATTAAAAGTCTTTCGATGGTTTTTTCGCGGGGAGAGGCAAGAGGCAGCTGCGCCATGCGTCAAAAAAAGTATTGGCACCGAAGTCCGCCGCACTGCAGGCTGTGCGACTCCCGGTCATGCGGGGTGCGCCGGGCAGTCCCTGCGCCTCGGAACGGAAAACACGGAAAACGAGTTCATCAGGCCGTCGTAGAGCAGGAACCTGCCGGCGAGGCCCTCGCCCGCGCCAAGGGAAGGCATCTGGAGCTTGAGGAACTCGTTGACCTGCAGCGACGCGATGAAGCTCGTCGTGGTGGAGAGCGCCGGCATCTTCGGGTCCAGCACGTCGAGGAAGTCGCCGACGCACGAGTACTTCTTCCACAGCAGGCGGTAGTCCACCTTGGACAAGGAGCACTCCAGGCACGAGCTTCCGCCTTTTACGACCTGCACCTTGCCCTGGAAGCCGAACGTGCCGCCGTCGATTACCGGGAACTTCCCGTAGCAGTGGGCGTTGAGGTGCAGGCGCGCGTTCAGGTTATCGAGGCAGGAGAACGCCGCGTCGAAGCCGGAGAAGAAGTCCTCCTGGAACTCCTCGATCTTCCGGACGTAGGTGATGATGCGGGACAACGGAAACGCGTCCAGCGCGCGCTCCTTGACGGCCTCCGCCTTGAACCTCCCCTTTTCGGCGTCTTCCGGCGTGAAGAACACGCAGCGGTTGAGGTTCGCGGTCGCCACCGTGTCGTGGTCCGCGAGCGTGATCTTGCTGACGCCTAGCTGGAGAAGCAGCTTGACCGCCTCGTTGCCCAGCGCGCCGGCGCCGACGACGAGCACGCTCGCGTCCTCGAGCGAGGACTGCATCCAGTTGCCCACGCGCTTCTG
>JAZDGU010000008.1:0-25026 GCA_043806595.1 Microcaldota archaeon | reverse complement strand
CCGTAGGTGTCGAAGTTGCGGACCTCGAGGAACGTCCCGCTGTCGAATCCCGCGGTGTCGGTGTCGCCGCCTTGCAGGGAAAGGTTCCAGAAAAGCATGAGCGGCCCGGTCTTGCGCACGGTGATGTTGATGAATCCGAAGCCGTTGCCGTCGGTCACGGCCTCGGAGTTGACCTCGTAGTCCGCTCCCTCGGTGAAGGCCTCCTCGAACCCTTGCGCGCCTCCCTGGCCGTCGCCGGTCTGCACCTGCTTGATGATTGCCTTGACGCCCAGGCGCGCTCCCTCCTGAGCCACTCCCGCCTGCTTGACCAGGTACGGGATGAGGAACGACACGTCGACCTCGTGCGAGCCTCCCCAGTTGTTGAACGCGTCCGTCACCGCGGTGGTGTTCGCAATCGTGAAGAACGCGCAGTCGAAGATGCTCCACAGCTGCAGCCCGCTGTTGTTCGTGGTGATGTTGCGGTACGAGGTGCCGGTCTGGTTGGCGAACGATATCCTGCCGTTGCCGATTGCGCTCTCGTTGAACAGCACGGTGTCGTACACCATGGGGGTGCTGTTGTCGACGAGGAGCACGCGCCAGCTCTGGTTGTACTCGACGGTCGTCTGCTGCATTCCGAACCGCGTGGTGTTGAACCCGCTGTACAGCATGCAGTAGCGTCCGCTGGTGCTGTTCGCGACGTAGTTCCCGTCGCCGTCGTAGACGCCGTCGTCCTCCACCCGGAAGAAGCCGGTATCGTTGATTTCGGTGCTGTTGCGCATCATCATGTTGTCGCTGTAGATTTGCACGCCCTCCTCGCTCGGAAGCATGACCTGGTACTTGGTTATCCGCAGGGGAACGAACAGCTCCATCGTCGCGTTGTGGGCGGAGCTGTTGACTGTGATGATGGCTGGCTGGAACCCTTTGGGCGCGTCCGCTGGTATGCTGAACGTCACGTTCCACTTCTCATACCCCTGGTCTCCTGACGTGTTCCAGTTGTCATCAATCATGAATGCGGCGTCGAGCTGCACGGGGATGGCCTGGCCTTCCCACGGCTTGCCTAGCTTGACGGAGAAACCGGTCTCGTTCGACGACACGTTGGTGAACGCGTAGATGTCCACGGTCACGCTCTGGCCGGGGTAGAACTGCGCGTTGCCCTGGAAGTTCGGCCATGCCATGAAGTCGACTATCTGAACGCCGTTGAAGTCCTCGTCGCACTGGCCTCCGCCGCAGATCCTCAGCCTGATGTCGAGGAATCCGGACGGCCACCGCGCCAGCGGGACGCCGCCGACGGAGAAATTGGCAGGCGTGAGGTTGAACGCCCCGGACCCTGACGCTATGGTCGTATTCGTCAGGTCGGTGCCGCCGGTGACCTCGATGCGCCTCATCCCGCTCGACGGGTTGAAGTTCATTATCTCCATGATGGAGAAGCTCCCGGAGTCGACGTCTTGGCCGGCGAGCGTCCTGATGTTGGAGACGTTGATGGTGAAGTTGTCCTGCGGTGCTATCTGGAACGCCTGGTCATCGCCGATGTACGTGGAAACCCTCGCGCGCAGCTGCTTGCACAGAAATCCCGCGGGCAGGAAGTCGGTCTTGCCCTGGTACGTCACGTTCATTATCATGAAATAACCGCCGGAGAAGCCGCATGACGAGTTGGAGGCGAACGTCACGTTGAACGCCAGGTTCTCTTCCGAGCTGCTAGAGCTCGAGGCCGAGCTCGAGTTCACGCATCCGCCGAGGTCCCTGCCGGAGAACTCCTCGCGGAGCTCGCTTACGCCGTTGAGCGTCACGCCCTGCGCGTTCTGGTTGGTTCGGATGTCCTTGACCATGCCCGAGAACTCCTGCGTGCCCGTGCACTTCGCCACGGGCGGCCCGTCTCCCTGGTTGTTCGGCCCGAGGAACCCGTCGACGTACTTCGCGAGCACCATCGCGCTGCCCGTGACGTTCTCGCTCGTGCTGTTCGTGACGTTGGCCTCGACCTCGATTATGATCGGCCCCGTGGTATCGGAAGGCAGGGTGACCGTCACCTGCGGCTGCGTCCCGTTGGAAATCCAGTACTGGACGCTGGTCTCGTCGCTCACCCCCGACCCGAACGTGAGCGCGCGCACGCGCTTGACGGAAGCGGCGGTGATGTTCGTGCCGTTGACGACCGATCTGGCCTGCAGGTTGAACGCGCTCAAGTCGAAGGTCACGTTCGTGTCCGGCATGAATGCCATGAACGACTCGTCTCCCCCGAACGCCTGCACGGGCCTGACCTTGAGGAAGTAGTTCTGCGTTTGCAGGAACCCGCCGGCGGTGGCGTTGCTGCCGCCGATGCTGGCGTTGACCGCGAACATCCACGGACCGCTCAACGACGGGGTAAGGAACCTCGCCCTGCACACTGAAGTGCCCTCGAAAGTGCCCTCGGAGTAATTGGTTTCCGCGTCGCCGTAGGCTCTGTGGTTCTGCGCCCAGTATATCGTGACGTTCTCGAGCTGCGAGCAGTTGACGTTCGTGCTGTTGTCCGCGTCCATGCCCCCGGCAATCACGGCGCCGTCGGTGAGGTTGGTCGCGATGAGGTCGAACTCCGCGCCGCTGCCGGGCATAATAGCCCTCTTGCCGCCCCAGTCCTCGAAGAACCCGGTCTTTTCCTGGAACCTTGCGCTGAAGGTCTGCGAGGTGAACCGCGTGTAGCCCTCGAGCACCTGCGTCCCCACGGTCGCCTCCACCCTCACGTCATACTGCCCGGTGAGCGAGGAGTTGAGCGTCCCGAAGCTGCCGTTGTAGAACCCGGGGAACGCCGTCGAGTTCGACTGCGTAAGCGAGAAATTCCTGACCGTGCCGTTTGGGAGCGTCACGAACGCGGTTGCCGTCACTCCGCTCGTGACCGGTCCGCCGGTGCTGCCGCGTATCTTGGCCAGCACGGACGCCGCCTGGCCGGGCGCGTACTGCACGTTCGAGTCGCCGTTCGAATCCTGCGGGCTGACGGCCATGGTATAGCCCGACTTCACCATGAACACGAGGAAGCCTGCTCCCTTGTCGACGACGAGCGCGAACTGCCCGTCCCTGTTCGATGGCACTACTATCCTGTATCGCGCGGTGCCCGCGGAGTCGACGCCGGAAAGGTTGGCCACGGTCCATCCGGTGTCGTTTCCGTTCGCGGAGAACACCTTTATCGACAGGAGGCCGAGGTTGAAGCCTGCGGGCATGAGCGAGCCGTTGACGTGCCTCAGCGTGACGTTTATTGTGAAGTTCGCGCCCGCGGAATACGGCGGGAAGCGGTCGATGAACGCGAACGAGGCGTTCGAGACGTTAGTGACGTAAAGCGGCAGGACCTTCGTCTGGTTCTCGGTGGAGTTGTCCGTCACGGTGATGTTGTATTCGCCGTAGAGCGACGCCGGCACCGCCAGCTCGAGAACCTGCGGAGACGAGGAATTCGTCGTGTTCGTCATGTTGGAGGTGTTGAGGCTCGCGGAGACGTTGTAGCCCTCGAGGTACTGGATTGCGTTGCTTGAATTGGCCACGGCGGCATAGACATAGACCGTCCCTCCCGGGGATGTGAAGGAGGGCGCGTTTGCGTCCAGGAAATTGCCGTCTGACGCGCATGCGAGCGCGGCAAACGCGATGAGCGCTACAGCTGACACTCTGCTCTTATCGGAAGTCATTGGCGGACACCTTTTTTCGGTGGGAACACGCGTTTCATCAATATTTACTAGTATATAACTCTTTCCCAAAACCGGCGTTTCTCCTCGCAACGTTTTTATTGCCTGCCTGCATGCTTTCCCCCATGAACCTGCGCCTTCCGATTCTCCTGCTTGCGCTTCTCGCGCTCTCCGTATTCGCCGAAGTCTGCGACGCGCCGCCGAACGTCACGGTCATCCCGAACGTCACCGTCGGCCGGGCCGGCACGGTCCGCACTTACGTCCTCAACATCACCAACCCCAACCGGCTTGTCGTCTGTCCCGACTCCTTCTACGTCAACGTCACCCTCCCGGTCGGGCTCAGGAAGTTCAGCCCCGACGTCTATCCCGTCATAATTCCAGTGCGCCCCCAGAACGGCTCGAGCAACTTCACCTGCTCCTTCTCAAGCATCAACAACGCCTCGGACGGCAACTACACGATAACCTTCAAGGTGAACGGCTCCACGCTCCTCGGCACCCCACTTCTCACAACGGCCACTGCCATATACTCCGTTTCCGAGCGGGTGTTCGACCAGTCTGACCTGGTGGTCACCGCCTACGGCTACAGGTGCTTCGACCGTACGAACGTCCCCCGCACCCAGTGCTTCCTCTACGATTCATTCTCCCTCGACAACGTCACCATCAACAACACGGGCAGCGGCGACTTCCGCGGCGAAATCGTCTTCAGGGCCAAGATCACAGGATCCAACCTCAGCCACGAATTCGCCGAGGTCAATGTCCCGCCGGTGCCCCGCAATTCCTCGGTCACGGTAACCATTGAGGACGCCAGGACCTCCTTCGCCATCGCCGGCGCGCACGAGGTCACCGGCACGGTCATCACCGACCGTTCCCAGAACGAGTCATCCGAGGCGAACAACGTGCGCGTGCTTTCGCTGCTCGTATCCTCCGGCTACCCGCCGGGGTGCGTCTACGACAACCCATCCTGCGGCGCGGGCTACTACTGCAAGGACAACCTGTGCGTGCCCGTCATAGAGCCGACTCCGTCTGCGACGCCTTACCCGACCGAGGAGGCAAACGCCTCCGCCACCCCGACTCCCGTCCCGACGCTCAACGCCTCCGACATCCTCAACTACACCGACGAGCTCCGCGGCAGCGGGGAGAACACGTCCGAAGTGGATATTCTGCTGAACCAGTCCGAAGAGCTCCGGAGGCAGGGCCGTTTTGCGGAGGCCCAGAAGCTCCTCGACGAGGCCCGGGCCAAGGTGCAGGCCCTCGTTGCGAAGACGCGCGCGAGCAAGTCAATGTACTATATCTACATCGGCGTCGGGTTCCTCGTGCTCCTCGTCGCCGCAATAGTGCTGCTCGTCGTCCGCAAGAGGAGGCGCGAGGAGAAGGCGCGCGAGACGCAGGGGGGCAAGAAGCCGTCCGTGTTAATGCCGCCGCTGACGCCCGAAAGCTTCGAGAAGAGGTTTGTCCCCCCCAAGCCGTCCGCGCCGCCGCAAACGCCGGAGCCCCGGCACGAGGAGCACGAGGCCGTGCTCTCCGACCACCCGCCGATATCGCTGCCGCCCGTGCGGAAAGTGCAGGACGACGGCAGCGGCGTGCGGAAATCGGGGGACTCTTCCGGCTCAGGGCAGGACACCCAAGGCTCGGCGTGAACGCCAGAACCGTTTCTTTCACTTCCTTCCCAGCACTTCCCCGTTGACGGAATTCTTGGGCGCCTTTCCGTCGAAAAAGTCGGCAAGCGCGTCCACCGCCATCTGCGACATGCGCGCCCGGGTCTCCTCCGAGGCGCTCCCGATGTGCGGGATGATTATGACGTTCTGCACGGGGATGAGCTCGACGGGGCACCTGGGCTCGTCCTCGTAGACGTCGAGCGCGGCCGCCCAGATGCGTTTCTGCTTCAGCGCCTTCGCCAGCGCGCCCTGGTCGATGACGTTGCCCCTCGACGTGTTAACGAGCACTGCCGCGGGCTTCATGAGCGCGAATTCGCGATCGCCGATCATCCTCGAGGTCTCGGAGTTCAGCGGGGTGTGGATGGAAATGAAGTCGCTCTCCTTCAGCAGCTCATCGAGCGGGACGTGTTTGGCCCCGAATTCCTCGTCCGCCTCGGCGCTCGCGCCCGTCTTGTCGTTGTAGATTATCCTCATGCCGAAGCCCTTGTTCATGCGCCTCGACACCGCACGGCCGATGCGCCCCATGCCGATTATCCCGAGCGTCGTCCCGCTGACCTCCTGTCCGAGGAAGAAGGAAGGACCCCATCCCTCGTACTGGCACTGGCGCATGTACTTGTCGCCCTCGACGATGCGCCGCGCCGCCGCAATCAGCAGACCGACGGTCAGGTCCGCCGTCGTCTCCGTCAGCGCCCCCGGGGTGTTCGTCACCAGTATCCCGCGCTGCGTGGCCGCAGGGACGTCTATCTTGTCGTAGCCAGCGCCGTAGTTGGAGATGATTTTCAGCTGCTTGCCTGCCGCGTCCATGACCTCTCCGTCCACGGGGTCCGTCAGTATGCAGAGCAGGCCGTCCTTGCCCTTCACCCTCCGGAGAAGCTCCTCCTTCTCTATCACGCTCTCCTCGCCGCGCACATCGACGTCGAATCTCCTCTTCAGTTTGTCGATTGCCCTGCCGGGAATGCCCCTCGTGACGAATATCTTCGGCTTCATCAGAAAATGCACCTACTTCTTAAGTTTCACCACGTCCCTTGCCGCCTGCGCGACCTCCCTGCTCGTCAGCCCGAATTCCCGCAGCAAATCGTCGGGGTTGCCGCTCTCCCCGAAGCGGTCGCGCATGCCGATGAAGCGCATCGGCACCGGGTATTCCTCGGCGAGCACCTCCGCGACCGCGCTCCCCGTGCCCCCGGCAATTTGGTGCTCCTCGGCGGTCACCACCGCGCCGGTCTCCCTCGCGGCCTTCCCGAGCGCTCCGCGGTCGATGGGCTTGACCGTGTGCAGGTTGATCACCCTTGCCGAAATTCCCTCCTTCCCCAACTCCTTGGCCGCAACGAGCGCCTCGTAGGTCATCAGCCCGTTGGCCACAATCGTCACGTCGCCGCCGTCGTAAAACGTCTCCGCCCTCCCGACCGCGAACGGCGTCTCCTCCACCGTTATCGTCGGCACCTTCTCCCTCCCGAAGCGGAAATATACGGGCCCGCGAATCTTGCCGCTCGCCACCGTCGCCTTCCTGGCCTCGAGCCAGTCGCACGGCACGAGCACCGTCATCTTGGGCAGCACGCGCGTGATGGCGACGTCCTCGAGGGCCTGGTGCGTCGCGCCGTCGGGCCCGACCGATATCCCGGCGTGGCATCCCGCTATCTTCACGTTCGACTCCGAATAGCACACGCTGACGCGCAGCTGGTCCCAGTTCCTTCCCGGCGAGAACACCGCGTACGACGCGATGAACGGGACCTTGCCCTCCGCCGCAAGCCCTGCGGCTACGCCTGCCATGTTCTGCTCGGCGACACCCACCTCGATGAACCTCTCGGGAAACTTCTCATGGAACCAGTTGGTGCGCGTGCTCTCCGCGAGGTCGCAGCACAGCACGACCACGTCCTTGTCCTTCTCCCCGAGCTCCACGACCCCCTTGCCGAAGCCGTCCCTCGACGGGACCCTCTCGGGCTTTCCGCTGAAAATGTCCTGCCGCAATGGTACCGCCATGTCGATCACTTGCCGGATATTATCCTCTGGCGCTCTTCCCCGACTTCCTTGAGCGCCTTCTGCGCCTCCTCCGCGTTCGGGGGTTTTCCATGCCACCGACACCTTGGGGAACCTACTGTTCCCCGGGCGTGTCGCCCCTCCCCTCCCTTATTGCCGGCCGCGTACCGCGTCCGAAGAAACTCATTCACTCTTTATCCTCCTACGTTCTTCTTCCAGTTCCTTGAGGGCCTTCTGCGCCTCCTCCGCGTTCGGCGGCTTCCCATGCCACCTGTAGTCGTTCTCCATGAAGGACACGCCCTTGCCCGGGACCGTGCGCGCGAGGATCATCGTCGGCCTCCCTTTCGTCTGCTCGGCCTCGCCGAACGCCGCGAGAAGGGCCTTGAAGTCGTGCCCGTCCACCTCTATGACGTGCCAGTTGAACGCCTTGAACTTGTCCGCGAGCGGGTCCAAGGGCATCACGTCCTCCGTGTTGCCGTCGATCTGGATGTAGTTCCGGTCGAGTACGCCGACGAGGTTGTCGAGCCCGTACTTCGCGGCGAACATGTATGCCTCCCACGGCTGGCCCTCGTTGCTTTCCCCGTCGGAAGTCAGCAGGACGACGCGGTGCCCCTTCTCGTCCATCTTGGCCGCGAGCGCCATGCCGGCGGCGATGGAAGTCCCCTGCCCGAGCGGCCCGCTCGTGCTCTCCAGCCCGGGAAGGTCGAGGTGGTGCGGGTGGCCCTGCAGCCTCGTGTGCAGCTTCCTCAGCGTCATCAGCTCCTCCTTCGGGAAATACCCGGCCTCGGCCATCGCCGCATATCTTACCGGGCATATGTGGCCGTGCGAGAGGATGAGCCTGTCCCGCTCCGGCCAAAGCGGTTTCCCGGGGTCGCCGTTGAGCACGTTGAAATACAGGGCGGTGAAGACTTCGACCATGCCGAGAGGCCCGGCGGAGTGCCCGCTCTTTGCCTCGGCGAGCGACCTTATGAGCGACTGCCGGATGGAATTGGCCGCCAGCCTCAGGTCGGTTTCCGACTGAAGTTTCCTGCGGTAGTTTGCCACGCTGACCCCCCGGTTCAAGCTTGCATCAGAACGATTCTCTTGTGGGCGCTCGTTTTTTTAAAGCATTCCTTGGGGCACCCATCCGATTTTTATTCCCCGCATGCGGTATCTGCACATGAAGAAAATCCTCGCGCTCCTCGTCATCGGCATGCTGCTCTTCGGCTGCCTCGACTCCGGAGGCTCCAAGCCGGCGCCCACGCCGAAGAAGCCCTCCGCGACCCCCAAGCCGACGGTAAAGGCCACGCCGCTCCCGCCGTCGCCGTCGCCGACGCCGGGGCCCACCGCCGCACCAGTGCTCTCCATATCGTCCCTGAACTGGACGGTGAACGGCACCACCGCGAGGATCACGTGGACTGCAGGCGACTTCTCGAACGCCTCCGTCGAATACGCCACCGGCGGCAAGTTCTTCTCGATAACCAACCAAACGAACGCCACCCGCCACTCGGTCACACTCTCCAACCTGTCGTACCTCGCTATGTATTCCTTCACCTTGTCGTCTTGTTCCGCAAAGATCTGCAATTCCTCGGAAGGAACGATACGGATGCCCCGCAAGCCGTGCGCCAAGGGCATGCAGTACATCGCCAACGGAGACTTCTGCATTGACAGCTTCGAGGCCAGCAGGGACTACAACGGCACCCCCTCCTCGGCGGGAGGCAAGGCCCCGTGGGTCAATCCGACGTACGCCGAGGCCGTTTCGGCCTGCGGGTCGGTGGGCAAGCGCCTCTGCACCTCCAAGCAATTCTCAGCGGCCTGCAACATAGGCGGCGAGAAGCACGGCAACATCGGCGACAAGGAATGCAACATCGAGGGCTCGCGCCTCTTCGCGACCGGCGAGGCCAGCGGCTGCATCTCCGACATCGGCATACACGACCTCATAGGAAACGTCCGCGAGTGGGTCCTTGACGCCGCCGACGACGCAACCCCGGCCTCATCCGGATACGTCAACACCGACGAGGAGGCGCTTTCACTCGGGGCCAAGCGCGCGTTCCCCGCGTTCGCAGGCACCGACGAGGAGAAGTACGGCAAGGACTACTATTCCGTTGAAGCGCACCCCGGGGTGCCGCTGCAGGGCCTTGGCATCGTCCGCGGCGGCGACTTCCGCACGGGCACGCGAGGCGGGTGCTTCGCATACTCCGTAGGCATCGACCCCAAGCTGCGCGACTCCGAGCTCGGCTTCAGGTGCTGCAGCTGAAACCGCAGGGCCCTTCAATCAGCTGGAATCCTCCTTGAGAAATTCCTCCAGCCTGTCGTACGCCTGCTTCTGCGTCCCGACGTCGGGAAGCGTCACCACGCGGAAGAACCTGTCCTCGGGCTCCATCGCGAAGCCGCTGCCGGGCACGACGCGCAC
Organism: Microcaldota archaeon; assembly: GCA_043806595.1. Classification (GTDB taxonomy): domain Archaea; phylum Micrarchaeota; class Micrarchaeia; order Norongarragalinales; family SBBD01; genus JAZDGU01. Next base: position 15,388 of record JAZDGU010000008.1, on the reverse strand, counting down.
GCCCTTCCCCTTCAGCAGCGACACCACGAACTCCTTGTCCGTCTTCCACTTACCCTTCTTCAGCTGCGGGAACGCGTAGAACGCGCCCTTGGGCGGCACGCACTCGACGCCGTCGATGGAGTTCAGCCTCCGCGCCGTGAAGTCCGCCCTCTCCTTGAGCATCGCCAGGAATTTCGCGTATTCCGCCCTGTTCTGATCCCTCTCGCGGATTCCGCGGGCGTATGCGGTCTGCACCGCCTTGTTCGCCGACAGCCGGAACGCGCACACCTTCACGAGCGCCTTCCTCAGGGTGTCGTCCGCGAAGTTCGAGAAAAGCTCGTGGCCGATGCGCCACCCCGGCGAATAATAGCCCTTGGATAGGCCGTCCATTGTGATTACCGGAACGCTTTTCGTCAGCGAGGCGGTAGCCGTGTGCTTTCCATCGAACCTCAGGAGATGGTAGATTTCGTCGGACATGACCGCGACTTCTCCCTTGCCCTTGTCCTGCACGACGTCCAGCACGGCCTTCAGCGTCTCCCTCTCGATGACGCCGCCGGTGGGGTTGCCGGGGTTGACCAGCACGACCGCGAACGTGTCCTTGTCGATAAGCCTGCCAATGCTCTCGACGTCCGGCTGCCAGCCGTTCCCCGGGTCCAGGCCGTAATACCTTGGCTCGCCCTCGTACCACCGCACGCGCGCCGTGTACAGCGGATAGTCCGGTCGGGGCAGCACGACATTCCTTCCCTTCTCCACCGCGACGCCGAACGTGTAGTCAATCAGCTCGCTCAGCCCGTTCCCGACGACGACGTCCTCCGGCAAGGCGCCCGCAATGCCCTGCATTTTCGAATATTCCGCTACGGCCTCCCTCAGCTCCGGCTCGCCCTGCTCCGTCGCATAGCCGTCGTACTTCCCGCCTTCCGCGATGATTTTCGCCAGCTCTTTCTTGATGTGCCCCGGCATGGAGAACCCGTACGCCCCGTCGTACGCCCCGGGGTCGCCGATGTTGAGCTCTAGCGTCTTCTCGCCGTCCCTCTTCATCTGCGCGACTATCGCCGCGATTTCAGGGTCGCGTATCGCGTAGTGCGCCGCCTGCGCCCTCTGCGTTATTCTTATCACTCGGGCATCACCGTTGTCCGCAGTCCCCCTCATGCGGTTTTCCTGCGTTTCGGTTCATTCTCGGGCAAGGAATAAAAACTCGCCGCCCGCAGACAAGGCATTCGGCAAACGGCGAAATGCGAGCCTGCGGCTGGCAATCGGATAAAATCGGATGAAAAAAGAAGAAAAAAAAAAGAATAGATTGCGCCTGCCGCCGTTGGTTTAGAACCTACTGGGCGGGCTGCTCTTCGTCGGCTTCCTCGCCGGCCTCGGCGGGCACCTCGGACTCCGTTGCCGGAGCCTCGGCAGAGCCGCCGCTGCCCACGACCTCGCCGATGGCGAAGCGGTTCCTCACCTGCGAGATGCGCACGCGGAGCTTGTCTCCCTTGTGCGCGCCCGCGACGAAGATTATGAAGCCTTCGACCTTCCCGATGCCGTCGCCCTTCTTGGCGACGTCGGTGATTTCCAAGTCGTACTCCTCTCCGGTCTTGACCGGCACTTCGCGGTTCATACCGCCGTCGAAAGATGGCCTGCTGCGTCCGCCGCCGCCATATCCGCCGTCGCTACCTCCGTAGCCTCTGTCCCTGAATCCCATTCATTTCACCTTACATATACCGCATGCTGAGCGCTTGAAGCCAAAACCCTCAAAGAATTAGACGTTGCGTCGCAATCCCTCTCAGAATAACGGCCTTATGCCCAGCCATACAGTCTTGCCATTATACTGCATGCGCAAGTTTAAAAACCGGTGGTTTCAGCATTTGCCCGGTGGTATACATGAACGAACCGTCGCCCCGCATCCGGGTGCCGAGGAGTTACCTCGAGACCGCTGCCTTCAACGCAGGCCAGGCTCTCGGCATATACCGAAACCCGGCAGAGCAACGGAAATTTTTCCACCAGCCCGGATGGTTTTTCGGAGGTGTTCTCTCCAACGCCGCGTACTCCGGTGCAAGAGGCATTGCGGAGGAACGCCGCACCGCCCTGTCTTTCAGGTTTCTGGCGCACGATGGCCCCTTGATGCACCCGCACGCCGAGCAGAAGCGGGGCGTTGACCGGGTTTCGGCAAGCCTTCCGGGCCTGCTGGATTTGAACAACGAGATGCAGGCGGACCCTGCGTTCGCTTCAATCGGGAACTGGCGCTCCCCGCTTTCGATCAGCCAGCTGAATCGATTGAAGCATTACATACGGAAAGGGTACATTCTCGGGGCTAGGAACAAGGATTTTTTCGTCAGTCTGCCGAGGACTACGCCTGAGCAGTAGCCGCTTCAGACTCCTTGGGCGCCTCCGCGGGCTTTTCCTCCGCCTTGGGCTCGGGCTTGGCTTCCGGCTTCTTCTCCGCCAGCTTGGCGGCATCCGCGGCCTGCAAGGCCTTGCGCGCCTTCCTCTCGCGGCTCTTCTTCCTTTCGGGCTTGCCCGCCTTTGCCGCGGGTCCGTCCGCACCAGCTGGCGCGGCATCGGTCTTCTTCTTCCTCGCGGTGCTGGCGAACCTCTCGGTCCATTTAAGCTTGCGGGGGTTGCGGCCCATGCGCGTGTTGACCTCGCACTTGCGGCTGCAGAAGTGCAGGCCGGTGCCGTCGCGCTTGTAGAGCGTGACCCCGCGGCCGGGGAGGATGTCGGTTCCGCAGAAGCTGCAGGTTGCCATCAGGTTTCACTCAGAACAGTTTCTTCTTGACCTTCTTCTTCTTGAGGGGCTTGGCCTCGCGCTCGGTGTCGGGGAGCACGAGGTAGTCGCGTACGCGCACCGGGCCCTTGACGTTCCTGCGGATGACCCTGCCCTTGTCCCTGCCCTCGAGGATGCGTGCCAGCACCTGCGTGATCTCGCCGAACACGCCCGTGCGGCCCGCGATCTCGACGACCTCCGCGAGGAAGCCGCTCTGGTCGGCCTTGGCGTACTCCTCCTTCTTCTCCTGCGGCGCGTTCGCCACAGGCATCTTGTTGATCTTGGGTCCCTTCATTCCGCCCATGTCGCTTCACTCTAAAAAAAGTCTACTCCTTCTTCTCGGCGGGCTTTTCCTCCGCCTTGGGTTCCGGCTTCGCCTCCGGCTTCTGCTCCTGTTTGGCCTCGGGCTTGGGCTTCTCTTCCGCCTTGGGTTCCGTCTTCGCTTCCGGTTTCTTCTCTGCAGGCTTCTGCTCCTGTTTGGCCTCGGGCTTCTTCGCCGCGGGCTTCTCCCTCTTGGGCTTGACCGCCTTCTCGGCCTTCTTCTTCTCCTTGGCCTCCTTCACGGTGGCGGGCCTGTCCTCGGTCTTGAACTCGTACTTCGCGGCCATCTTGGACGCGATTTCCTTGACGGTCTGCTCGTTGGCTGAGTTCCCGGGCTTGGTGACCGCTATGGCGCTCGAGCCGACATTGAGCCCTGCAGCCTTGCCAAGGGCGACCTTGCTTGCGACGTAGACGTACGGCACCTTCTTCTCCGCGCACAGCTGGGGAAGGTGCATGACTATCTCGGGCGGGTCGACGTCCTCGGCGATTACCACGAGCGTGGCCTCGCCGCGCTCGATCGCCTTGGTGCACTCGTTGGTGCCCTTGCGGACTCCTCCCGCGGTCCTCGCGGCCTCAATGGCCTCGAGGGACTTCTTCTGGACGTCCGAGGGCGTCTCAAACTTCACGTGTGGCGCTGCCATGTTACAATCTCACCTTCGTTCATCGATTGCGTGAACAAATAGAGGAATCTGATATGCCGGACAAGGTTTAAATATGTTCCGAGCAGCCGGAGGGTGTGGGGGCTGGAATCCCTCAGCTCTAGTACGAAATCACTTGCAGCCCTTCGACGCGGCTGAAGTGCCTGGCATTTGCGGTGATTACCGGCTGGCCTTCGACGAGGGCGGTGCCGGCAATCATGGCATCAAACGCGTCTATTTCCAGCCCTTTTTCCCTGAGCTGTTTGTAGACGATTCCCGCCTTTTCTGCGTGCGCCGCAGTGAACGGCATTTCGGCAAAGACTCCTACCAGCCGCCGCCTTCTCTCATCCAATCCCGCTGGGTTTCCTGCAGACAGCTCAAAAATTACTGGTGCAGGAACCTTGACGGCGTACTGCCCGCCGGCCCTTTCAACGGCCTCGCGCGCCTTCTTGTTTCCGTGCCCCAAGTCGATTACCGCGCTCGTGTCAATTAGTGCCATGTCCTTACCCTCGTTTTCCTCCTGACCGAAGTTACGCCTCTTTTCCAAGCTCCTGCCTCGGAATCGGAAAGGATTCCGAACACGTCGGAAATGTCGTCCTTGCGGGCGAGCCTCAGCACGATTTTCGAGAAGCTCTCCCCCTGCCTCTGCAGGCGCTTGAGCGCGTCATACGCCTCCAGCGAAAGCGAGATGTTCTTGAATGCCATGTGTATGTGTGTATGCATACACATATTTAACCATTTCGGAGCCCAGTTTCCGCTGCAATTTTATGAAAAAACAGTCTAGGCCTTGGGCGCCTGCCTGTCCTTGAGCATCTCCTTGACCTGGTCGACGGTCACGAACTCAAGCGGGTTGACGCTGTTGAGCACGTACCGCAGCTCCTGCACCTGCTTTCGCAGGTCCTCGACGTCCGCCTTGATTCCCGCGGAGTCCTCCGGGGATGCCTTCGGGCCGCCCTGCGCCGTGCCGCCGCCCCCAGCCTCGAGCGCCTTTAGCTTCTCGTTCTGCATGACTATCGTCTGGCCGAGGACCTCCTGGTTGTTCTCTATGGTCTTCAGCTTCTGCGCAATCAGCCCGATCTTTGAGTCGATGGTCGCGACGTCCGCCTTCAGCGTCTCGATGCTCTTCGCGGGCTTCTCTCCGGGCATGCAATCCAACCTTCGAATATAAAAACGGCGGGCGGCTTAAAAGACTAACGGTTCAGTTTCCGAAAGAGGTGTAGCAATGCTGCCGAAGATGAACCCCAAGCAGATGGCCCAAATGATGAAGCAGCTCGGGATTTCCTCCGAGGAAATCGACGCCGAGAAGGTCGTCATACACCGCAAGGACGGCACTATCCTAGAAATCTCAAAGCCTTCCGTTGTGGCGATGGTCATGTCCGGCCAGAAGACCTACCAGGTTTCAGGCGAGGAAGCCGAGGCAGGCGCGCCCGCCGATGCTGCGCCCGCGGAAAAGGAGGAGGACTCCTTCGAGCGCGACGTCGAGCTCGTCATGGAACAGGCGAAGGTGCCGCGCGAGCAGGCCGTCGCAGCCCTCGAGGAGAGCGGCGGCAACATCGCGGAAGCCATCGTCAAGGCGCGCGGGGAAGACGGAGACTGATCCCCTTGATTTCAATCGACGGCTCGCAGTCCGAGGGCGGCGGGCAGATACTCCGCACCGCGCTGTCCCTCTCCGTCCTCCTGCAGGTTCCCTTCAAGATCGCGGGCATCAGGACCTCCCGCCCCAACCCTGGCCTGCAGGCGCAGCACCTCGCCGCCGTCAACGCCCTCGCGGAAATCTCGCGCGCCCAAGTCTCGGGCAACTCCCTCGGCTCGCCCTGCCTCTCCTTCTCCCCGCAAGGCCTCTTCCCCGGCGGCCATTCCTTCTCGGTTTCCACGGCCGGCTCCTCCCTGCTCGTGCTCCAGACCCTCCTCCCGCCCCTACTCTACGCCTCCTCGCCCTCCCGCATTGAAATCTCGGGCGGCACGCACGTGCCGTGGAGTCCTTGCTTCGACTACGCCGAAAAAGTGTTCGCCCCCGCAATCCGGCGAATGGGTGCGGGAATCTCCCTGCACCTGCACCGGCACGGCTTCTACCCCGCCGGCGGCGGAAGGATCTCCGCAGAAATCACTACGCCGCAACTTCCACTCACGCCTTTCGCCCTCCCCGCGCGCGGCGCGCTCAAATCCGTCTCCGGCGTCTCCCTCGCCTCCTCACTACCCGCTCTCATTGCGGAGCGCCAGAAGTCGTCCGCATTGGCCGCCCTCTCGGGCTTATCGTGCCCCAAATCCGTTGAAATCCGCGGCGCGGAGTCCGCCTCCCCCGGCACCTGCGTCTTCCTGCAGGCGGAATACGGGCATTGCACGGAGGGCTTCTCCTCCCTCGGCGCAAAGGGCAGGCCCGCAGAGGCCGTCGGCGCCGAGGCCGCCCGCGCCCTGCTCGAATTCGATTCCTCCCATGCGTCCGTCGACGCGTTCCTCGCCGACCAGCTCCTCCCCTACTGCGCCCTCGCCGCCGGCGAGTCCAGTTTCACGGTTCCCGAGGCCTCTTCCCACTTCAAGACAAACGCCGCCGTGATCCGCGAATTCCTCCCTGAGGTGGAAATATCCGCCAGCGGCGCCATTGTGCGCGTCAAGGGATGCGGCTTCCAGCCGATCACGTAGCCAGCACGGGCTTTGTCACGGAGTCCTCATTCCCCGCGTTATCCACGACCGTAAGGGTGACGTTGTACTCGCCGGCCGCGCCATACTGGTGGTCCACCGGGCTTCGAAGCGTAGTATTGGTATGCCCGTCCCCGAAGTCCCAGTACGCCTCCGTAATCTTCCCGTCAGGGTCGTACGCCGAGGACGCCAGCCTTACCCAAAACCCGCCCTGGCTCGAGTTGGTGAAGTCCGCGGTAGGCCCTAGGCCCTCGCAATATCCGTCCGTGCAGCCGTTCGCACAAATCTCCATTCCCCGGTAGATGCACTTCCCGGCGACGCACGTGCCTGAATGGTTCCTGTACTCCGTGCCGCCGTCCTTCCAGCACATGTCCGCGCAGCCGGCGAGCACGCACTTCTTCTGCTCCGCGATTTCGGAAGACGTGCCGTTGCTCTGGTTCATGGAAGGGTTGAAGATGTTGACCACGGAAAACCTGCTGATGATTACTATCATGAACACCGCGGCGCCCGCAAGCATGATGAACTCTACCGCCGTCACCGCCTTAAGCCGATTCCCTTCCATGCGCCATCCTACGAATCCCTGCTTTAAATGCCTTCCCCGCCCCCTCCCCGACCCACGCCCCCCTGCCCTCCGCCCGCGCCCTCCCCCGCTCCCGCCAAGAGATTTAAAAACCACCTCCGCCCTTACGCAGTGCATGGAAAACCGCGCGCAGGGCTCGATGGAATACATCATGCTCCTCGGCGGCATCCTCCTCATCGTCGTTCTCTCCATTGTCATCCTGCGGGGCAACGTCTTCGGCGGCGCGTCGCACATCGTCAACCAGAACTACGAGACGTGGTCGAACCTCACCAACCTCAGCAACTGCTCGCTGCAGGGCTGCTGAACCCCGCTTCGCCCCCTCCGACCCCCGCTCCGAGGGAAAGGCTTTTAAATGACTCGAGGATATTGTTTCTCATCGTAAAACGCGGTTATGGTTCAACCCGGAAAGAGGTCGATGAAAGCATGAGGTTCTTGAAAGAACGCAAGGCGCAAGGGGCCTTCGAGTACATCCTGCTGCTAGCGGGAGTGCTCTTGATCGTGGTTCTCGCAATCATCATCCTCCGGAGCTCCGTGCTCGGCTCTGCCAACAACCAGATTGCTGCAGGAACTCATTCTATTAGCGAGCAAACTAACATGACGATAAGCATGTGTGGAAGATACCTTGGGTTGGATGTGAGCACAAGGTTTTCTCCAGTCGGGGCGCCGAACACAACCTATCAATGCAAGACCGCCACAGATCAAAGCTTAATAGCTGGTTGTGCTGGAAACCCGTCTTGGTGCGCTGTTGCGCCAATTTAAGTTTTTTTATTTTTCCTTTCTTTTTTTATTCCCGTGAGCGCGAGCGCCGTCCGACGGGACGGCATGCCCGCCGGGCCCTTGTCCGTCTGGGCTCTTGTTTGTATCGAATCTGCCGAACCTGCAGAAACCATCGAACCCGCCGGCGGGAGCGCAAGCTCATCATCTTTCCCGGCCGCCAACGGCATCCTCCACCCGCGGCAGGCCCGGCCACGAAATGGCCAAAGCCTTGCTTTTTTAACGATAGTTATGTTTAAATATAACTTTGGTTATAATTTTAAATGTGCGTTTGGGTGGGCCGGTTCGCATGAGGATTCCGTTGGACAAGAGGCTGAAGAAGCGCCTGCACCGCGACGTCGGCTACCTGCAGGACGAATTGGTCGAAATCCTCTACTCAATCGCTCCCGATATGGTGCTTCACGGCGGCACCGCGGTCTGGCGGTGCTTCGGCGGCACGCGCTTCTCGGAAGATTTGGATTTCTACGTGCCTGTCCTGCGGCAGGATTTCGGGGAACGGCTGAAGGCTGCCTTGTCTGCGAGGGGGCTGCAATTGCTGAAGTTCAAGCAGACGGAGAACCTCGTCTTCGCGAAAGTGTCCGGCAGGGAGGCTGAGGTGCGAGTGGAAATCAATTTTTCCAGGAAAGTGTCTTCGGCGCCGCTGGCGTTCGAGAAGATGGGCGGCTCGGCGTTCATCGTCTTCTCGCTTTCGCTTGAGGACCTCGTGCTGGAGAAGGCCGCGGCGTATTCCTCGCGCAGGTTCGCCCGCGACATCTTCGACGTCTACTTCCTCTGCCTCCAGCTGGAGGACGACGCGCAGGTGAAGGCCAGGCTGTCGGGTTTTTCGCGCTCGCTTCCCGAGCCGGTCGACGAAGGCAATCTTGCCGCAACGATATACTCGGGTGCGGTGCCGACTTTTAAGCAGATGCGCGAATACCTTGCGGGGCGTTTTTCGTGAGATACCCGGCAGTCTTGGAAAAGGCGTTCTCGGACCGGCCGTGCTTCACTTTGGCGGAGGCGCGGCGGGTCCTGCAAGGCGCAAGCGCAGGTTACGCGAGGCTGCTGCTGCACAACCTCGCCATGCGGGGCAGGCTGCACCGCATTACCAAGTCGGCGTATTCGTTCAAGGACGAGCCGCAGGTCGTCGGGTTCGCTTTCCCCCCCTTCTACTACGGCCTGCAGGATGCGCTTTCCCTGCATGGCGCGTGGGAACAGGAGACGAATCCCGTGGTGTTGACCGTGCGCAAAGTCCGGGAGGGAGTCAGGAGCTTCGGGGGCGCAAATTACGTTGTGACGCGCATTCCCCGCAGGCTCTTCTTCGGCTTCGAGTCCATGCCCTACGCCGGCTTCTGGATTCCGGTCTCCACCCTGGAGAAGACCGTCGCCGACTTCGCGTACTTCAGGCAGAACGTTCCGCGGGAGGCGCTCGCGGAAATCAGGCCGCGGCTGGACCCAAGGAGACTGAAGGAAGCGCTTGCTAGGCTCCCGAAGGCGGCAGCGCTCCGGGCGAGGAAAATGCTCGCATAGCCGGCCTCGATTTTTTCCGCATCGCAAGCCTTTTATTCCGCCCCGCCGTCCGGCTAGTGGCATTGGCATGATACGATTCCCCCGATTGGGCAACCGCGCGCAGACGTCGACGGAGTACATCCTGCTTATTGCCTTGGGCCTCGTCGTAGTGTTGGCGGGCATCTCCGTCGCCGCGCAGATAAAGGAAATCAGCGACATCATCAGCCAGCGCGTGTCCAGCGATAGGAACAAGATAATTTCCATGTTCGTGAGCTGAAACCCCCCCTTGCCCGTGCAACTCCCAGCGCTGGGCGCTTTCCTTGCCTTCTCCGCGGCGGCCAGCTTCACCGACCTGAAGAGCAGGGAGATCCCGGACTGGCTGAACTATGGCTTTCTGCTTGTTGGCGCGGGGCTGGCGCTGTATCTGAACGGGCCGGGGGCATTGCTGGGTTTGTTCGCTGTTGTCTTGGCGTGGTTCTGCTTTGCTTACGCCGTCTACCGACTGGGCGCGTGGGCAGGCGGCGACGTGAAGTTCTTTTCAGCCATGGCGCCCTACGCCTTCGTCTTCGGCGGCGACTGGCTTTCCTTCCTGCCGGTCTTCATGGCCTCGGCGGTCCTGCTGGTGCCCCTGCTGGTGCTGATCCACTTCCGGGACGTGTGGCGCTTGAAGGGCGAAATTCTGGGAGTGGCCGTGAAAGGGCTCTTCCCGGCGTTCTCGGGCGGCATATCGTCCTACGTGTTCTTGTCCGTCGTAGGCTTTGCCGGCGTCGTGTTTTCGGGTAACTTCTGGTTGATGGCCCTCTTGGTCGTCGCCTTCCTCCTGTTCCGGCCGCCGGTGCTGGCTTCCGCAGTGCTGTTTGCGCTGTCGGTGGCGTTTTTGCGGTTCGATGCTGCGCTGCTTCTGTGGCTGTTCGCATTGTCGTTCGCGTTCTCGCTTCTTCCCGGGCTGTTCAAGCTGTTTTCGGCAAAGGTGTTGCGCTATGACGCGAAAATCGCCGATTTGGGGGAGGGTGACGTGCCCGCGGAGACGATTCTGTTGAAGGACGGGAAGATCGTGCGCTGGAACCCGCTGGACCTGAAGGCGATGGTTGGATTGCTCAAGGCTGGCGGGGGAAAGGGCTCTTCGGGCGTTTTTGGGCTGCTGGCAATGGCGCGGCGGGGGTTTGCGCCCGGAGGCAGGGTTCTGGCGGACTCGCTTTCCGCCGGCGGGCTTTCTGCCGCGGAAATAAAAGAGTTAAAAAGGGCGGGCGTGAAATGGCTCCGGGTTAAACGCGTCATCCCGTTCGCTCCTGTTCTCGCGGCGGGCTTTCTCGCGTATTTCTGGGCGTTGGCATGGCTGTCGGCAGGCTGAATAGCGGTATTGGCGCGCCTCGCGGCCAGATGAGCATAGAGTTCTTCATCATCGCCGGTTTCATACTGCTCGCCTCGAGCGTCCTCATCTCGAACTCCGACACGCAGATACAGGAGGCGGTGTCCTTGAACAACATCGTCGCCGGGAGGAACGCCTTGGACCTCGAGGTCAGCGCGGCGAAATACGTCTACCTTCAGGGCAACAATTCCGCGATAACGAACTACGTCTTCGTGCCGGCGAACACCTCGTGCTTCAACTTCAACTCCAGCCTCAACAAGTTCTACTGCGTGACCTCGGGCGTCACCGGCCTCGTGTTCAGCGACGAGGTGGGCTTCCTCGTGACCACTACGACGGCGGACGTCTGCACGAAGTCCGGCTGGCTCCGCTTCACCGTCCGCAGCCGGGACGACGGCGTCGTATACGCGTGCGTGAGGGTCTCCAATTAGTACGTCCCCCCAACGGGTTTGTGTTTGATATGCGCGGCCAAATCGGTGCGGAATACGTCTTCCTGCTGGCACTCGTCTTCGTCATAGTCGCGACGAGCATCCTCCAGACCTTCCGCGACATAGAGATAAACCTCGCGCTCTCGACCGCCAGGATGTCGTGCTCGGAGCTCGCCTCGCAGAACTCGTCCCTCCAGTGCTTCGTCATGGGCTATTCCGTGGGCGACTCGGTGGTGAACATCACGCCCCAGCTTTCCTCGTATTACTCCGCGGGCGACAAGGAGGACCTGAAGAACCTGACGCTCGTCAAGCTCAACGAGGTCTTCCACCCGGACGCGGTCGCGGACACGAATTCGGAATGCGCGCCCGCCGCCTACTACAACTACTGCCTCGTCTTCGTATGACTGCGCGCCCGCTCGGCGGTGCCCTGCATTTATAACCTGAAGCCGCCCTAGACCCTTCCGGTGGAAATGCTTTTCGCGGACCTGCACCTGCACTCGAAGTATTCGCGCGCGGTCAGCCCGAACATGGACCTCGAGCACCTCGAGGAGGGCGCGCGCAGGAAGGGGCTGGGGCTGTTGGGCACCGCGGACTTCACGCACCCCCTGTGGTTCGCGGAGCTCAGGCGCAAGCTCGAGGAAACCGGCGCAGGGACCGGAATCTACCGGCTCAGGAATTCCTCCTCTTCAGTCCGCTTCATCCTCCAGACGGAAATCAGCACCATCTTCTCCGACGGCTCCGCGGTCAAGAAGGTCCACCACATAGTCTTCGCGCCTTCACTGGAGTCCGCCGGGCAGCTGAACGACCGGCTGGCCGGGCTCGGCTCGCTTTCCGCGGACGGCAGGCCGACCTTCGGCAGGACCACGCCCGCGGCGCTCGTGGAGCTCTGCAGGGAGACCGACAGGAGAATCGAGGTTGTTCCCGCGCACTGTTTAACCCCCGATACCCTGCTTCACGTGCGTGAAGGATTGAAAGCTATTTGCGAGGTTGTCGAGGGCGAGGCCGTCTTCACCCACTCGAACAACTGGAGGGCAGTGCAAAGAGTATTTAAGAGAAGGTTTGACGGAAAAATATTCCGGGTCACTCCTTTTTACTTCCGAGAAGGATTGGCAGCTACCCCCGAACACCCCTTTTTTGCAATACGGGGAACAAAATGCAGCTGGACAAATGGGCTGTCGCGCCCCACTTGCCTGAGCAAGCCCTGCTGTCGAAAATTCGAGGGCTATAGGCCAGAATGGGTCCGAGCAAAAGACCTTTCAGCCGGGGACGTTTTGATTTATCCGCGTTTCAATTCCGTCAGGGACAAGGACTCCCTCTTGCTTTCCGAGTACGTTTCGAATCATTTCCTAGCTGCGGGGAAGATATTGCCCATGGGGACCAGGCGCAAGCCGATCCCCAACCTGCTGGCAGTTGACGCCGCTTTTTGCAGGATTGCCGGCTATTACCTAGCCGAAGGCTCCATCAATTCGAACGGGGACTCGATTTCGTTCACTTTCAACAAGGCCGAATCAGAATATTTGGATGATGTAAACGCGCTGATGAAACAGGTGTTTGGCCTCGAGGTCAGCGCTTTGAACGTAAAGAGCGGGACGAATTCCGCGGAACTAGTCTACTATTCCAAGATTCTGGCCGAGGCGTTCAAAAAATTGTTTTATTCTGCGGGGAGCGTGAAGAGAGCTCCGACTAAGAAGTTGCCCCCGTGGATGCTTGAAATCAGCACGTCCAAGCAGGCCGAACTGTTGCGATGTTGGTGGCGGGGCGACGGTGGGTACACGGTGTCACGCGTTTTAGCGAGTCAGATGAAAATCGTCTGTCTTCGTCTGGGTATCATTCCATCCATCGCCATCGAACGCGTAGACGCCCACAATTCAAAAAGGCATTTGCTTTCAGGAAGGACGGTTTTTTCCCGAAACGACCTTTTCCATTTCTCAAACCTTTCCTTCTTCGAAGACCCCTTCCTCCTCCTCAGAGACTCCGCCTTCAGGAAATTTAATACGACGAGGAAAACCAGGCATGGTTGGATGGATAAAAACTATGCCTATCTACCCATCAGAAATATTGCTGAAGAAAAATACTGTGGTGACGTCTACAATTTGGAAGTAGCCGAGGATAATTCGTACGTTTGCGAATGGGCTGCAGTGCACAACTGTTGGACCCCGTGGTTCTCCGTCTTCGGGAGCAACTCCGGCTACGACTCCATCGGGGATGCGTACGGCGACGAGAGCGGGCACATCCGTGCCTTCGAGACCGGCATGTCGAGCGATCCCCCGATGAACTGGCGGGTTTCCGCTTTGGACAAGTACGCGCAAATCAGCAACTCGGACTCGCATTCCCCGTACCCCTTCCGCATCGGGCGCGAGGCCAACGCCTTCAACCTTCCCGCCGAGGGCCTCACGTACGCCTCGCTGTTCGACGCCATCTACTCGCACGACCCCGGCAAGTTCGCCTTCACCGTGGAGGTCGACCCGAACTACGGCAAGTACCACTTCGACGGCCACAGGAACTGCAAGTTCTCGTGCCCGCCGGAGGAGTCGCTCCGGCTGGGCAACCGCTGCCCGGCATGCAAGCGCCCGCTGACCATCGGCGTGCTCAACCGCGTCGGGCAGCTCGCCGACCGGCCGCCGGGGATTATCCCGCAGGGCGCAATACCCTTCAAGACGCTTCTCCCGCTGCAGGAGCTCGTCGCCGCGGTCTACGGCTCGACGCTCGCCTCGCGCAAGGTTTTCGCGGAGACCGAGCGCCTGACCGCGAAGTTCGGCACCGAGTTCAACCTTCTCCTAGAGACGCCCGCCGAAGTCCTCCGCCGCGAGGCGCACGACAGGCTCGCTTCCGCCATCCTCGCCAACCGCGCCGGCAGGCTGAAGGTGCGGCCCGGCTTCGACGGCGAATACGGCGTGCTGGAGCTGGACCCTTCCATGGTCGACCAGCCGGAGAAGAGGCAGACCGGCCTCATGGACTACTAGCGGAAGCCTGGTTTCCAATCAATATGCAATGCGTTTATATTCCGTGTCCGCCAAATCCTTCTTGGTGCAGGCTTATGCGTACCGACGACAGGGAGTTCACAGTGGTCATTGAGAAGGGGGGGGACGGCCATTTCGTCGGCAGCGTCCCGGAGCTTCAAGGATGCCACTCCCAGGCGAAAAGCATTGACGTGCTGATGGAACGCATGCGGGAAGTCATCGAGTTGTGCCTTGCGGAACAGAAAGAGCCGGTGCCCGCATCAACTTCCTTCGTCGGGGTTCAGCGCATCCGGGTGAAGCTTCCCCATGTCCGGGTTGCGCCCTATTAAGGCCCAGCGGCTAATCAAAATCCTCGCCGCACTCGGTTTCAGTCAAGTTCGGCGCCACGGCAGCCACGTCTTCCTCCGCCATCCCGACGGCCGCACGACGACCGTTCCTGTCCACGCGCGCGAGGAAATCGACCGGCACCTGCTTCGCAAAATCCTCAAGGATGCCGAATTGGCTCCCGCGGAATTCCTCAAATTGGCGTAAAAGCGGGAGGCCTCATGGACTATTAGCCGCGAGGCTGCCGCCCTCCTTGGCCTCCTCGAATTCCGTGTATTTGTCGTTGTCGAACTCGTACGACTTCTTCAGGAACTTCGAGCCGCCGTACGCGAGCGTCTTGAGCGCCTCGTCGAGGACCCCGCTGTAGGTGGAGAGCTGGCTCCCGGACTGGCAGGCGTCGAGCGCGTAGTCCCTTCCGCTGTAAGCGAAGGCGACCACAGGATGTATGTGGCGGTTCTCCAGCTCGAGCACCAGTATGCGCGCCTGCGAGCCGAGGCTCTTTAGCAGGCTGCAGAGCAGTATCGCCTTGTCGAAGACGTCCGCCGCCCCCAGCTCCAGTATCTCCTTCGGGGAAAGCCAGAACGAGACCGATACCTCGGGATGGACGGCCTTGAGCCCGCGGACGGCTCCGAGCGCCGCCTCCGCCGCAAGAAGGAAGTCGCTTTCGTAATCGTAAGGCGCGCCTTCCGCGTGCGTGCCTAGGGCCTTCTTCTTCTCCGCCAGCTGTTCCAGCACTTGCTTCCGGAGCTCCTGCACCGCCTCCGCGTTGGAGTCGACCAGGGCCTTGAGCTCGGGAATCGTCTTTTCCTCGTTTTCGTTGATCAGCGCGGCATACCGTTCGATGATCTTGCGGTAGTAAGCGGCCTGGACGCCCTGCCTGTCCAGCGAAGCCTCGTCATGCTTCTCGATGTCAGCGGCAGGCTCCTCTTTCCTGGGCTTCTTGCCGAAAAGCTCGTCCAGCACCATGGAGATGTTTGAGCATCCCGGCGATATTAATAGCTTTGGATGCCCCTAAGCGGACGTTACACTGTGGCGGATTACGGGCAGTTGGATATGGTGCAGTTGGCGATGTCCGTGACGTTCTTCAGGGTGTCGTAGTTGCCGAAGACGATGTCCATTGCCTTCTGCAGCACCCCGGTCCGCA
>JAZDGU010000007.1:0-3329 GCA_043806595.1 Microcaldota archaeon | reverse complement strand
GCAGGCCCGCTTGCCGGAGGGCTTGCTGCACAGGCTTGGGGGCTTTCGGAGGCTTTTGCGGCTGCGGGCTTGATGTTAATTGCCGTCGCCGCAATAGGAGTTATTGCCAGCCTATTCGCCGCCAAAGCAAAACGTTAATATTGCGGCAGTGGGAAAACTGGTTTGGTTGCAATGCCCCACAAGTGCGTCAAATGCAGTGCCGTCTACGGCGACCGAGCTGGGCAGCTTCTAGCCGGATGCGGGTGCGGCTCGCGCATATTCCTGTTCCTGCGCGAGGACCAGGTTTCCGTGAAGGAAAAGATGGAGTCGCTCTCGCGCGAGACCGGCGACTTGATTGAAGAACACCAGGAGCTTGCGCAATTGGCCAGCGCGTCGCCGATTTCGATTGAAAAGGCGCCGGACGGCACCGAAGACAAGACCGCGGCGGAAATTGCCGCGGAATTGCAGGACTTCGCGGGCTGGAGGGGCGAAATCAAGCGCGAGCCGGAAGAGGATTCGTCGCTGCGCGCCGAGAACGTGAGGATTGTCGAGAAGGGCTCTTACGAGCTGGACATCAAGTCGCTCATGGCGGGCAGCCCGCTGGTCATACGCAGCCAGGCAGGCGTGTTCTACATCAGGATTCCTGCTTCCGTGCAAAAAACGAGGCGAAGGAAGAAATGAGCTTAATGCTGCAAGCCGCGAGTGCGGTCGCATTGGCGTCAAAGTTCTCGCAGACGGACTTGGTCATCATCGCAGGCATCATGATTTTCCTGGCAATGATTATCCTGGTCCTGCTCAAGAGGTTCATCATCAACTCCGTGCTCGGAATCGTTGCGATAATAATCCTGAACGCGGCAGGCATCGGCATCCCGCTGAGCCTAACCAACATCATCGTAACCGCAATATTCGGCCTAGTCGGCATCGCGCTGCTGGTAATCCTCAAGCTCAACGGCATCGCGTTATGATGCCAAAGGCAAACGTTGCTGCCTTCACGCAATGCGTCAAAGCCTAATTGAATGCCCCCATAACCATCGGCATAACCCCAGCTCGCGCTAGGCCTTTGAAAAAGGGAAAAAGAGGGCCGCTTGCTAGAGGCGGCGGTCCCTTGACTTCACAGAGTTTGATCCACCCTTCCCGCGCCTTGCGAAGAACAGCATGTACGCCAGCGCGCACGCTCCGATGAGCGTCAGGAAGTAAACGCCGTATGCCGGGTTGAACATCCCGCCTGCAACCAAGCCGGTTAGCCCGGAAGGCTGTTGCACGCCAGCCGGCTGGCTAGGTGCTGCAGGCAGGGCTTGCGGCTCGCTGGCTGCGTCGTTTGCGCCAAATACGGCCTTCCAGACGGTTTGCGCGGCTGCCACGACGCCGTCCTGCACGTTGGATGCCTGTGGTTTTGCTTCCTGCTTGGCCGGTTTTGTATCGACTAGCGCACCGCCGGTGCTTCCACCATAGCTGCCGCCATTGCTTCCCGAAGACGAGCTGCCGGATTGCTGCACAACCGGAGGCACATAGCCGGGCGGTTGCGCGCCGATGCGCTGGCCTTCGTTGCCGACGTTATCGACTGCGCTGACGCTCCAATTACCCTCTTCGCCGCCGGTATCATACGACGTCGAGGCCGTGCTCGCAACAAACACACCGTCGAGGTAGACGTTGTAGTAGTCTACTCCGGTCGCATCGCTTGCAGCAGGCCACGAGAGGCTGCCGCCAGAGACGGTGACTCCGCCCATCGCCGGAGGCCTCAAGTCTACCTTAAAGGGAAGCTCAGGGTCAGTGCAGTGCGGCGGAATCTCTGCTCCCTGCGGGAGTACTCCCGTGAAGAGAAGGTCGCATGCCCTGGCGCGCAGGTAATACGTCTTGCCGTCTTGGAGACCTTCCAGCGTGGTATTGAATTGCACGCCGTAGGAGCCGCTGGACGCGTTGCCGAAAGTCCGTGGCAGAGTCCTCCAATCGGAGTCGTATGTTGCGCTGCCTATCGGCGTCCCGAACAGGGTGGCAAGGTCCTCGAAAATGCGGTACTGCACCGTTGAGAGGTTGACTCCCGTATTGTCTGCGGCAACCAGCTCGATTGGAACAATCTGCCCGTAAGTCTGGTTCTCAACCGGCAAAGTCACTGCCTTGGAGGGTGGCGTGTTGTCTATCATGATCGTGGCGCTGGCGTTGCCGCTGTTGCCCTGGTCGTCCAAGGCGATGAGCCATATGGTGTGCGAGCCGTCCTGCAGCCCTGCAGGAACGTCCATGGAGAAGGCACAAGTGGAAAAGCCGGTCTTGGGAATCCCGAAGGAATAACTGGCCCCTTCCCCGTTCTCGATTACCCCTCGGCAAGAGTCCAGGCCCGAATCGAGTTCAGTTATCTCGAGGGACGCGCCGAACTGCCGGCCAGTAGTGGTCGGGGAGTCAAGCCCCTGCGTTCCCGTCAGCTCCACGAACGGCGGGTTGTTGTCGATGTCCATGAGGATAGTCTCGCCGCTGTCCATTCCCGGGCGCGCGAAGTCGTAGTAGGCGTTGCAGCTTCTGTCCGTGATCTTGATTACAAGGTAGGCCTTGTCGGTCAGGCCGGAGTGTTGCGGTATCGTCGCGGTTCCGCGGCATACGCCGTCGGAGTACGGCACTTGTCCGAGGCCGACCAGCGTGTACCGTGACGGGCCAAGGAAGGCCAGCAACTCGTCCATGTCGTGCGAGCTGCCCATCAATGCCATCACCTGTGCGAGTTCGCTGCCGGAAAGCTCCTCGAAGTGGATGTCTATGGCCGAGAATGCGCATGAAGCGAATCCAGACGCGGGCTCTCCCGCATCGTATGCCGGCGCGTAGACCGAGAACGTCTCTCCGTCGTGGTACCACCTGCCCGAAGTCGGGTTGAGCACCCAGCCTCGCGGCGGTTCCTTGTCGAAAAGGTCGGTCTCGGAATGCGTCGGCTCGGTGTTGCCCAGCTGGTCAGTGCTGTAGTACTCGAACCGGTACACTCCCTGCGGGTTGTCGTCGAAGGTAAAGTTGCCGGCCTCGCTGTATTCGAGCCAGTCGCTCCATGGTCCGCCGTTGACGCTGTAGCGGTAGTAGGTGGTCATGCCGTCGACGTGGCATATCGGGCCGCCGTCGTTGGCGGTGAAGCCTAGGGAAGTGTCCCTGCAGACGTAGTAGTCGCAGGAGTCGCCACTGCAGGCCGTGTGGTTGCCCAGGATATTCTTCGTGGTGGTCGGGGGCGTAGTGTCCACTCGGTCTACCTCCGTCTGGGGCTCTTGCGAGTTGCCCAGCGCGTCGGCGCAATAGTACTCCAATTCGTGGACGGAGTCTTCATTGAAGCGGATGACGGTCTCTTCCCCGCTGTTTTGCGCCCACTCGGTCCAAACGCCTCC
>JAZDGU010000006.1:0-21065 GCA_043806595.1 Microcaldota archaeon | reverse complement strand
GTCCAGTTCATCAGCCACCGGAGCTAGTTTTTGGATGGCTAGCGCCCGCACCGATGCTTGCAGCGCCTTTTGTTTTTCGCTAAGCGCAAAATCCATGCTCGCCTCCGCAATAAGATTCCAGATTCAGACTAGTGGTGATCTTACTACGTATACCGCCTGGTTATCAAGTTGCCCTTCTGGTGCGTCTAGTACCCATCAACCAAAAGCGATCGTGTTGGGCGCACCGGTAAGGGCGCTGCCGTTATCATGGCCCACTCCCTTCCGCTCGACGCTATCCCGATGATCGGGCCCGCGAGCTCCCGTGTTGCGCCTGGCGACGGTCTGATGCTATGCTCGTTCCAGGGACATTATGAAAACCGTATCCCGGGCCAGACCGATTTCTCTGGAACGTAAAGTCCTCGCTTTTGTACTGAGCAGGCGACTGGTGGACAGGGGCGACAGGCTGGTGGTGGCGGTATCCGGCGGGCCGGACTCGGTCTGCCTGCTGCACGCGCTCGTTAGCCTGAGAGCCCGGCTTGGCGTGACGCTTCACGTGGCCCACCTGGACCACGGTCTGCGCGGCGCGGATTCGGATGCCGATGCCGCCTACGTGGCGGAGCTGGCCCGCGGGCTGGGCCTGCCGGCCACTATCGAGCGGCGCGACGTGCGGGCCTACCAGGCCCGGCAGCGCCTTTCCCCGGAAGAGGCGGCCCGCGAGGTGCGCTATGCCTTCCTGGCCCATGTCGCCGCGGCCACCGGCAGCCAGGCGGTAGCGGTGGGCCATACCCTTGACGACAACGTGGAGACCATCCTGATGCACGTGGTGAGGGGCAGCGGGGTGGGGGGCCTGCGGGGCCTGCTCCCCTCGAACGAGCTTGACATTGACGGGCAGAAGGTGTGCCTGGTGCGACCGCTGCTGCCGGTGACATGTGAAGAGACCGCCGCCTATTGCCAGGAGCTGGGACTGGCGCCGCGCACGGATGCCACCAACTTCTCGCTGGAACCGTTCCGCAACCGGGTCAGGCATGAGCTTATTCCCCTCCTGGAAAGCTACAACCCGCGGATCAAGGAGGCGTTGCTCCGGACCGCGGGCATCGCCGCCGACGAGACAGATTTCCTGGAGAGCGAGGCGCGTCTGTGCTGGGACCGCCTGTCACAACGACAGCCGTCTGGCATCGTGCTGGCGGCCGGGGTCAGCCGTCTGCCGCCCGCCGTGCAGCGGGTCCTCCTGCGCCGGGCGGTACAGACCCTCGCGGGGACGCTGAAAGACTTCGAGTCCGGCCACGTCGAGGACATGTTGGAGCTCCTCGGCAAGGCATCCGGACAGCGGCTGCACCTGCCGGACGGGCTGGTCTTCTGGGTCGAGTACGACCGCTACGTGCTTTCGTACGCCCCTGCCGCCCTCTGCCCCTTCCCGGAATTAGATGGCGAGCTGCCCCTCTCGGTTCCGGGCCAGGTCCGCATAGGCGACTGGAGCATCCGGGCGAGTGTGACGCCTACGCGCTCCGGTCCCGGCAGCGGGGATGCCTGGAGCGCTTACCTGGACCTTGATAAGGTCGGGAACTCCATTACTATTCGCGCCCGCCGGTCCGGCGATTGCTTTCAGCCACTGGGCATGAGCGGGCTAGTCAAGCTCAAGGACTTCATGATCAATGCCAAGGTGCCGCGCACGTGGCGTTCGAGGGTGCCGGTCTTCGCGTCGCCGGGGGGCATCATCTGGGTGGGGGGCTGGCGTATAGACGAACGGGTAAAGATTACCGCGCCAACGAAATGGGTCCTGCATCTGCAAATGGAGAGACTGGTCAATGACCAACCTGGAGATAGCGGAAGCGATCGCGCAGAAGCTCCGCGATGAGCCATACCGGCTGTGGACCAACAACTGCCTGACGAAGTCCGCCCGCTTCAAACGCGAGTGCGGGCGGGTGGGTGTCCCGGCGCGGGCGGTGGGCTGCATCGGCCTGGCCCGGGCCCGGTTCTTCGGGCGCTGGTTCACGATACTCGCCCTGCACGGTTGGGGTGAGGTTGAGGGCAGGCGCATCGAGACCTCGCGGCCGCTCGGGCATTCCGGTATCTGGGGCATTGTGCCCGCGCGTATCAGGCCGGTTATCGCCGTCTGGTTTAAGTAGCCTCTAGTGATGGCTTGCGAAGATAACCGTAATAACACCTCTCCCTTGATGGGAGAGGTTAGGTGAGGGTGACACCCATTTTATCCCCTCATCTTTATCCTCTCCCGCATCGGGGAGAGGAGATCGTTGTTACGCTGTTTTGTGCCGCCAGGTACTAATGCCGGAAGTGGCGGACGCCGGTGAAGACCATCGCCAAGTTGAGCTCGTCGGCAGCGGCGATTACTTCCTTGTCCCTGATGCTGCCCCCGGGCTGAATTACCGCGGTGCAGCCCGCCTGGGCGGCGAAGTCGACGGTGTCCCGGAAGGGGAAGAACGCATCCGAGGCGAGCGCGGTGCCCTTGATGGAAAGGTTGGCGCGCTTGGCCTTCTCGACCGCGATGTGGCACGAGTCCACCCGTGACTGCTGGCCGACGCCGCAGGCGGCCATCTGGTCCGCGGTCGCAAAGACCACGGCATTGCTCTTCGGTTGCTTGACGAGCTTCCACGCGAAACGCAGGGCCTTCCATTCGGCATCGGTCGGCTGGCGCCTGCTGACGACCTTGAACGCGGCCGCCTCGTCGTCGGAGAAGTCCGGGGTCTGCGCGAGGAAGCCGCCGGCGACGCTCCGCAGGGTCGCTTTCCCGTGGATTCCGCCGGAAAGGAGCGCACCGATTTCCAGCACGCGCAGGTTCGGCTTTGTTTTGAAGGCCTCGAGCGCGTCCGGGGCGAATGACGGGGCGAGGACTATTTCCATGAAGGTCTTGACGATCTCCTGCGCGGTGGGACCGTCGCATGGCCGGTTCAGCCCCACTATGCCGCCGAAAGCCGAGAGGGAATCCGCGGCGTACGCCTTGCGGTAGGCCTCGAGAGGAGAGTCCGCCTGCGCCGCGCCGCAAGGGTTGGCGTGCTTGAAGATTACGGCGAAGGGACGCTCTTCCCTGCCGCGGAAGTCGTAGAGAAGCTCGAGCGCGGCCTGCGCGTCGAGGATGTTGTTGTAGGAAAGGTGCTTGCCCTGGAACTGCTTCACGTCGGAGAAGCTCGGCTTGCCGGACTCGTAGAGCGCCGCCTTCTGGTGCGGGTTCTCGCCGTAGCGCAGGTCCTCGACCTTCGACAGCCTGAGGAAGAGGTCCCCGGGGAAGGCGCCGGGTTCGGAAGAAATCGAACGGAAATAATTCGAAATGGCGATGTCGTAAGCGGAGCAGCGGTCGAATGCGGCGCGCGCGAGCCTTCGGCGGAACTCGAGGTTGTCGCTCGAGTTCTCGATGCGCTCGCAGACCTCGTCATACTGCGACGGGTCGGTGACGACGAGCACGCCCTCGTGGTTCTTCGCGGCGGCGCGCACCATGCTGGGGCCACCGATGTCGATGTTCTCCATGGCGTCATCGGCGCCGGAGGCAACGGCCTCCTCGAAGGGGTAGAAGTTTACGCAGACGAGGTCGATGCGGGCGTCCGCCTGCTTTTCGTGTTCGGCGTCGCCGCGGCGGAAGAGGATGCCGGCGTAGATCTTGGGATGCAGTGTCTTCACCCTGCCGCCGAGGATCTCGGGCTGGCCGGTGAACTCGCTTATGTCCTGAACCGGGATTCCCGCGTCCCTTATCGCCTTGGCGGTGTTGCCAGTGGAAACAAGCTTGAAGCCAAGGGTATGGAGGCGGGAGGCGAAGCCGGCAACGCCGGACTTGTCCGATACGCTCAGCAGAGCGAGCCTCTCAGCCATGCAAATTCCTGAAGGGCGCTAAGGCGGATAGAAAAGTTTAAAAACCCCACATAACAATAAAGTGTCACGATATTGTCATGACAGCTTCATGATGCCGCCGCGACAACATCGCGATGGCACCGCGGAACGCCATGACAAACGCGCACGATGGGCATAACGCATCCGAAGTTTATAAACGTGATGATTGTGGCCGGGGAAAGTGTGGAACTCAAGGAGGCTTTCGACGAGTTCAAGGAGTTCCGCGAGCAGATGAAGAACCCTCTCGTCATCGGCGCGATGCTGCACCGGCTGGGCGAGGAAAAGGCCTCGGCGAACCTCGTGCTGAAGGAGATCAACGCCAAGCTCGACAGGCTGCTCGCGCTGGAAAGCAGGATAGCCGCGCTCGAGGGCTCGATGCAGGCAGCGTCCGCGAGGCCGCAGGACCTGCTGCCCGAGATCGATTCGGAGATGCTCGCGTTCGTCAGGAAGCGCGGCAAGGCGTGCGCCGAGGAGGTCCAGCAGCATTTCCACTACCGCGGCACGAACGCCGCGAGCAGCAGGCTCAACCGGATGGCCCGGGAGGGCATGCTCGCAAAGGCCCAGGTGGGCAGGAAGGTTTACTTCATAGCTGAAAAAACTAATAGGAAAACCATTGGCTTTGATCCCCATAAATGAAGAGCCGACGGTTCAACCCACAAGCCCGGGGGCCGGGAAGCCCCCGGGCGCCCCCCATGCCCCTCACCCTCTTCCGGATTACAAGCGAGCGCAAGCCTCCGCGGTACCGTGAACGCTTAAATACCCCCGCGGCCTTCAACCGTGCGGGGGGTTTTGCATGGCGGCAAGGGCAAAAAGGGCCAGGCTGAAGGCCAGGAAAGCGGTCGCGGAAAAACTTGGGACGGCGAAAGCGGCGAGGTACGCCGGTTTCTGGGTGCGGCTTGCCGCGGACATCGTAGACACGGCAATCGTCATCGCAGGCATCCTGCTTCTGGACCGGGTCCCGGTGTTCGGGCCGGCGCTGCTCGTCGCTTGGATATTCGGGTACGGCGTGTACTTCGTCGGAAGCCATGGCGCGACCCCGGGGAAGAGGCTGATGGGCCTGCACGTGGTGAGGATAGACGGCAGGAGGCCCGTGGGCTACGGCATCGCCTTCCTGCGGGAGGTCATCGGGAAGGCCGTCTCGTGGATACTCCTGGGACTCGGATTGCTGCTAATCGCGTTCGACGACAGGAAGCAGGGGCTGCACGACAAGATAGCGGAGACGCTCGTGGTATATTCCGAATGACGGCCCGCCGGGCGCAACATTTATATACCAACCGATAGTGGTAAGCTGGAAAAACGCATACAATATATAGTGGTTCATGCGTCAATTGCGAGGGGTCGTTGGGAAATGAAATGCCCGTATTGCGGACACGCGGAGACAAGCGTGCTGGACTCGAGGGACGCCGAGGACTTCGAGATAACGAGGCGGCGCCGGAAGTGTGAGAAGTGCAGCAAGAGGTTCACGACCTACGAGCGCGTGGAGATGGTCGATTTGCTGGTGCACAAGAAGGACGGC
This sequence comes from Microcaldota archaeon, assembly GCA_043806595.1. Lineage (GTDB taxonomy): Archaea > Micrarchaeota > Micrarchaeia > Norongarragalinales > SBBD01 > JAZDGU01. The sequence continues at coordinate 15,733 of JAZDGU010000006.1, read as the reverse complement.
AAGACCGAGCATTTCGACCGGAAGAAGCTGGAGGCTGGCATCAGGAAGGCGTGCGAGAAGCGCCCGGTCTCGCAGGAGAAGATCGACAAGATGGCCGACGAGATCGAGATGGAGCTGAGGAGGAGGAAGTCGACCGAGGTGTCGAGCGCCGAAATCGGCGAGCTGGTCATGAGGAAGCTCAAGGCCGTGGACAAGGTCGCCTACATCCGCTTCGCTTCGGTTTATCGCGAGTTCGCGGACGTCGAGGACTTCGAGACCGAGCTCCACAGGCTTCTCAAGAAGAAGGGATGAATGCCGTTCACATGTTCTGCTGACGAGGTGCGGGGAAAATGGACTGGAGGATTCTTGCCGTCGGACTCGCGCTCGTTCTCGCGGGGTGCGTCCAGCAGCAGGCGCTTGCGACGCCATCCGCGGCGGAGCCGGTGGCATTGAACATCACGCTCGCGGTAAACGACGGGAGCGGGATTCAGATCCGGCACGTCGGCGTGGAGAAGGGGTGGACTCTCTTCGAGGCCATGCAGAGGTATACGGAAATCGAATACAAGCAATACGGAGAAATGGGCAACCTGATAACCGCCATAGACGGCGTGCGGCAGGACAGCGGGGGCAACCAGAAATACTGGCAGTACTACGTCGACGGCAGGCTGGGAAGCGAGGGGGTCTCGGCATACAAGATCGAGAAACCGCAGACGATAGAATGGCGGTACGAGGAAATCGACCCCGGACTCACATGAATAAACGCCTTTGGCAACAAAACAGGGGGATGACGGATATGAGGCTGGCGGAACCGGCGAAATATTTCCTTGGGCTAGTCGCAACCGTACTCTTCCGCGTCATCCCGATGCCGCTGCCGAACCTCGAGCCCATCATGGCAACGGCTCTGCCATTTGCGAAGAGGATGGGCCCGGTTGCCGGGGCCGCGTTCGCCTTCGTGGCGCTGGCTTCGTGGGACCTCATATCCGGAAGGCTCGGGCTGTGGACTCTCTACGCCGGGGCAACCTATGCCGTAATCGGCTATGGTGCCGGCAAATTCTTTGCCTCAAGGAAGCTGAACCTGAAAAACCGGGTGGGTTTCGCCGCAGGTGCAACGGTAATATTCGACGCAGCAACAGCGCTCGTCTTCGGATGGCAGTTCGGCCAGCCCCTCTCGGTGACGGTCGCGGGGCAGGTGCCGTTCACCGCATACCACCTGCTGGGCAACGTGCTCGGGGCCGCGATCCTGACGCCGGCAATAGAAGCAGTCCTGGCCGGCAGCCAGGAATCGGACGCATGGGCAACAGGAAGACCCTCCGCCTCCATGCATGCGGGAAGCCTGCGCCGGCATTAAGCTAAACGCTTTTATACGACTCCTGCCAAATGACGGTAAGGGGGATTGGGAAATGATCAAGCTCAAGTCGGTTACTCTCGAGGTCATGAAGCCTTCCGAGCTCCAGACCGTCGACCTTCTCAAGGCACTCGAGAAGATATCGCAGGCCAAGCGCGTGGAAATCCGCCTCACCGACTTCGAGAAAAGCACGGAGACCCTGCTCGTCACCGTCGAGGGAAACGACGTCTCCTACGAGAAGGTCGCGCACGTGATCTCCGATTACGGCGGGGTCATCCAGAACGTCCAGCGCATGCTGGGAGAGAGGTAGCGCCCCCGTGCTCGCGGATAGGGTCAAACGGTTCTTCTCCCACGCACGCTACATCACGCTAGGCATGATGGACGGGAGCCTCGCGGCACTCAGCGCCGTCTCCGCGGCGTACCTCGCCGGCGTCAGCGAGCCCTCGGCGCTGTTCCGCATCCTCATCGGGATAGGGATAGGCATTTCGGCGTCGAATTTCTCGGGCGCGTATCTGGCGGAGCAGGCTGAAATCAACAAGGAGAGGCACCGCATCGAGAAGGCGATGGGGCTCAAGCGCGGCCACCTCAAGCACACGCTCCTCGGCTACAAGCTGCGAAAGAAGGTGCTCATCAGGTCGTTCACGAACAGCGGCGCGGCATTCCTCGGCATCCTCTTCGCGGCCCTCCCGCTGCTGTTCCTCCCGTATACGGCGGCCGTGACCGCGTCCGTGCTTTCGGCGATGGGCCTCCTGTTCCTACTAGGCGTATATTTGGGGCACTACAACCGAGCGAGCCTGCTCACCAACGGGATCAAGGTGCTGCTGATTTCCATCGTCGTGCTCGTGCTGAACCTGCTGATCTCCAAGGTATAGCAGCCCCCGTGCGGCGGCTCAATCCTTTAGGTTTATTACGATGTCGGCGGTGTTCTTCAGCGCGCTCGAGAAGTCCGGCTCGGTGCCGACGACGATGGCCTCCTTCCCCTTCGCCTTGGCCTTGGTCAGCAGCGGCTTGTAGTCCGAGTCCCGGGACACGACCGCGATTATGTCGATGTCCGGGTTGAAGACGAACTCCATGGCATCCACGGCGAGGGCGACGTCGACATCGGAAGGTACGATGACCACCTCGTAGCCCTGGTTTGTGACGGCCTCGATGAGCTTGTCGGAGGCGAACTGGTCGAGGAACACCTTGGCGACCTTCAACTGGCCGTGCTTCTGCAGGCGCTTGCGGATCTTGTCCAGGTCGACGCCGAGCTCCTTGCGGATCATGTTCGGGCCGTCGACGAAGCAGGCGATGGTCTTCTCGCGCTTGGCTTTCGCAATCACGGACTTGAACTGGTCGAGGACATTAGGCACGCTGACCACCCCCCATCGAAACTATAAACCCCCAATCGAGGAAATCAACACCCAATCTGGGAAATCAAGGCAATGACTAGCACGTGATCGAACTAGTATTTAAGGCTCGCGCTAAGGCGCGGTAAAAAGAAAAATAAAAAAGGGAAGCCGGTCAGCCCCTCTCGGCGAGCACTATCTTCAGGGACTGCGGCTGGCGCTCGAGGTTGCCCGCGCGCAGGCCGACCGCGAAGGACACGCCCTTCTGCTCGGCGAGGTCGACGAGCCTCTGCGTGACTATGCCGTCCAGCACGACGGCGTACACGCCGGGGGCGTCCGTCAGGGAGGTCATTATCTCGCGGATGGGGACCTCGGCAAGCTGCTTGAGGTCGGCCCCGACGAACCTCGCCTTGAGGGTGCCCTCGAGCTCCTTAAGGCTGGCCTTGAGTGCCTCGGCCTGGACCTGCTCCTCGGGCGTCAGCACGGGCTCGGGCGCGCTCCGCTGCGGAGGCTGCGCGGCCTGCTGCGGTTCCGCGAGCGCAGCCTGCGGCTCCTGCTGGGGCGCGGGCCTCACGAGCCTCGCGGACTCGCGGTCGCCGCCGCGGAAATCGCCGCGCTCCGACCTGCGGCCGCGGTCGAACCTTCCGCGGTTGTCGTAGCGCGCCTCGCGGTCGCTTATCTGGTCCTTGAGCTCGGCTTCGGCCTGCTCAGCCGGGATCTTGCGCCTGAGCGCCATGATGATCTCCTTGCGCGCCAGCTCCTCGACCTCCTTGCCCTGCGGCGCGCGCGCGACGTAGTCGATCTCCGTAGCGTGCATGAGCTCGCGCAGGATTATGTCGCCGCCGCGGTCGCCGTCGAGGAAGACTGTCGCGTCCTTCTGCTTGGCGAGCTCGCAAATCGTCTTGCCGACGTTCGCGCCCCCGATGGCGACGCAGTTCTTGATTCCGTTCTTCAGGAGGTTGATGACGTCGGCGCGGCCCTCGACGATGATGATGGCCTCGCTCTTGGAGAGCTCGGGACCGCACGGGAGCTTGTCCTCGCCGTAAGACTGCACCTCCGCGGTCTTGAACTCGTCCCTGACCATGTCCGCGAGCTCCTTGCTATCCGGGATCTCGTCGACAATGACCGTCCTGAGCAGGGTTTTCGCGCGGTCGAGCAGCAGCTTGCGCTTCATGTTGCGCGTGTCCTCGATCTTGTCGACGCCGATCCTCGCCTCGCAGGGACCGACGCGGTCCACGATTTCCAGGGACGCCGCGAGCAGGCTCGTCTCGACCATGTCGAGGGAGCTCGGAATCAGGATGTTGCCGAAGCTCTTGCCGCTGCGGACGTTTATGTTGACCTCGATGCGCCCGATGCGGCCGTTCTTCTGGAGCTCGCGCAGGTCAAGCTCGTCGCCCAGGAGGCCCTCCGTCTGGCCGAAAACCGCGCCGACGACGTCCGGCTTCTCGACGATGCCGCCGATCTCGAAGTTGGCCTTGACCAGGTATTTTACCGTGTCAATGTACGTCTTCCCCATTTCCTTTCACCCGTGTTTTGCATGGCGGAGGGAAGGGTTGGGAGGACGTCTTGCGCGGAAAAGGGAATTAGCCGGGAAATTGAGGGACCCCATGCACTGTTGGCTGCGCTCTCATCCCGCTTTCGCGGTTTGCGAGCCATCCGTGCACAAGGGCCTTCCGCTTCGTGAAAAATTCAAGTTAACACCGGCCAGTTCCCACACGTTCAACGCAAGTGTCCTTCAACCTTCTCCGCAATCAGGTCATACAAAGACGGCGAGATCTTGATGATGTCCTTCTCCGAGATGATGCCCACGATCCTGTCGCTCTTGAATACAACGAGCCTCCGCAGGTCCTCGTTTCCCATCAGCTTGGCCGCATCCGAAATGTCGGCGTCCGGCTCCACCCCGACGAGGGGCTTGGTCATGACTTCCTTGAGCCTGCAAGACGAGCTCCTCCCTTCGGCCAAGCAGCGTTCCACGAGGTCCGTGTGCGTCACTATCCCCGAAATCCTGCCGGAGATTTCCACGAGGACGCTGCCGATGTTGTTCTTCTTCATCAGCTTCGCTGCCTCAAGGACCGTGCTCTCCGAGTCCAGGCTGATCAGGCGGGACTGCATCACATCTCCTACTTTGATGCCTGTTTCCATACTACACGCATTTTGCATGCCGTTGTTTAAAAGGGTTTGCAGCAAACGAAGCGCAATACGGCAGGAAGCGTAGCTTCGATGCGCTGTTCGTGGAAAAGGAATATAAATCCGGAAATGCCGGTATGGGATGAAGGTGGAAAAATGCACAACGCATTGGAGAAACTATTGAGCGTTCCTGAAATCCAAAGAAAGCGAATCCGAGCCGAAAGGAATCAGGATGGTTCCGGGACAATCCGGTTCACAGCCGTGATCCCGCACAGGCTGATTGAGAAAGAAAGCTCCGTTTGGAAAATAGCCCAGGCAATTGCTAAGCAAGCGACTGCCAAGCGGGTTGACCACGATGTTACGACTACCCCTAAAGGCAATTACCTGATCAAAGTCTGGGCGGACGGGATTAAGAGGAGCGACTTCAAGCATTCCCGCGAGATAATTGAGGACATGCTCAATGCCCACGCCCAAGACGAGAAGCACCCGGGTAGGAGGATAATAAATGTCCATGAATTCCTTCTCCACGAACCCAAGCCCCGCAAGACCCATCCGAGGGAGGAAGAGAAATCAGGATGAATTCCGTTTGCCCCATTCGACGATGAGGGCGTGGAACTCATTGTAGAGGGGCACGGACTTCGGCAGGTTGGATTCGAAATACTCCTGCAATTCGGCGTACCGCTTCTCATGCGACTTGGCCTTTAGCCTGCAGAGCCCGAGGCGGTCGTTGAGGCGGAAGGTGTAGGCGTCGACGACGAAGGAAGGGCGCCTTGCGGCGTAGAGGAGGATGGAGTCCGCGGTCTCCGGGCCGACGCCGTGCAGGGACAGCAGTTCGGCACGCAGAGCGGGCGCGGCCTTGCCGGAAAACATCGTTCCAAGCGAGCAGCCGTAATTGCCGCAGACGTATTTCGCGAAAGATTTCAGGCGCAAGGCCTTCTGGTTGAAGTATCCCGAGGGACGGATGATGCGGGCAAGCGTCGGCAGGGTAACTGAGGCGAGGGAAGCGAGGCTCAGTTTGCGCGCGGAGTGCAGGTTCTTGAGCGCGGAGGAGGCGTTCCTCCAGTTGGTATTCGTTGCCAGAAGGGCGCCGACAACGATTTGGACGCGCTCGCGCTCGATGCGGGGAATGGAATGTACGCCGGCATGGTAAACGCAATTACCGCCTTTGTCCAGCGTCGGCCACCATCCCTGCGGGCCGTATTCCGCCAGCAGCCGCCGGTACAGCCAGAAGGCGCGAGTTTCTCGCTCGGGCATAACCATTATTAACCACTTATTCCTTTAATTGTTGCTAATTCTAAGTCATTCGGAGGGGTCAGCGGGCATGATAATCGTTCTCGACTTCGGCGGACAGTACGTGCACCTCATCGCGCGCAGGATCAAGGACTTGAGCGCGAGCGCGGAGATACTGCGCTACGACGCGGGCATCGCGGAAATCAAGGCGTTGAAGCCGGAAGGAATCATCCTCTCGGGCGGCCCTGCGGCCATCACCGCGAAGGACGCAATCATGCCGGACATGAGGATATTCGACCTCAAGGTGCCCCTGCTGGGAATCTGCTACGGCGAACAGCTCATCGCGATGAAGTACGGCGCGGGGCTGGCGAGGCGGGGGGAGCAGAGGCAGTACGGCAAGGAAGACATGGCGGTCTCGCAGGGAAGCGACCTGTTCAAGGGGCTCGAGGGGCCCGAGCAGGTCTGGATGTCGCACGGCGACGCGGTCAGCAGGCTCCCGAAAGGCTTCGAGGCGACGGGCAGCACCGGGAAGTGCCCTGTTGCCGCATTCGAGGACCGCGCGCGGAAGCTTTACGGCATGCAGTTCCACCCCGAGGTCGTGCACACGAAGAACGGCAACAGGATGCTCTCCAACTTCGTGTTCGGGGTATGCAAGGCGGGGAAGGACTATTCGCTCAAGGGTTTGGACGAGAGGCTTGTCGAGCAGGTGCGCGCCACTGTCGGCAGGGAGGGCGTGCTCATCGCGGTCTCCGGTGGAGTCGACTCGCTGGTCACCGCGGCGCTGCTGAACAAAGCCGTTCCGGAACAGCTGTACTGCGTGTTCATCGACACGGGGCTGATGCGCAAGGGCGAGGTCAGGGAGACGCGGGAGTTCTTCCGCAAGGCCGGATTCCGGCACTTCGAGGTCGTTGACGCCAGCAAACTCTTCCTCGGCAGGCTGAAGGGCGTAGCCGACCCCGAGCAGAAGCGGAAGGCCATCGGGCACGCGTTCATCGAGGCATTCGAGGAGAAGGCACGCGAGCTCGGGAAGAAAGCGGGCATAAAATTCCTCGCGCAGGGCACCATCTACCCCGACCGCATCGAGAGCGCGCAGGCCTCGCAGACCGCGGAGAAGATAAAGAGCCACCACAACCTGACTCTTCCCGAGAAGATGCGCCTGAAGATCCTCGAGCCGCTGCAGGAGCTCTACAAGGACGAAGTCCGCGAGCTCGGCGAGATGCTGGGACTGCCGCACGCGCGCGTCTGGAGGCAGCCGTTCCCGGGGCCCGGGCTCGCCATCCGCGTGCTCGGAGAGATCACGGAAGAGAGGCTGGAAATCGTGCGCGAGTCGGACGCGATATTCAGGGAGGAAATCGCGAAGGCCGGGCTTGATAAGAAAATCTGGCAGTATTTCGCGGCGCTGCTGCCCATCAAGACTGTGGGCGTGATGGCCGACCAGAGGACGTACGACTACATCATCGCGCTGCGCGCGGTGACGAGCAGGGACGGGATGACCGCGGACTGGGCCAAGATCCCGCCGGATGTGCTCGAGCGCATCAGCTCGAGGATATGCAACGACGTGCGCGGGGTGAACCGCGTCCTCTACGACGTCAGCCAGAAGCCGCCCTCCACCATCGAATACGAGTAACGGCCGTTCGGTCACTTCACCTTGACGTCGACGACGTCGGCCATGGAGACCCCGCCGAAACCTGCAGCCGGCGCGGGCGAATCCTTCTTCTCTTCCTTCCCGGAGTCCTCGACCACGAGCCTGATGCCCAACGCCTTCTCCAGCTTCTGCGCGGTCTTCAGGTCGGGCGTGAGGTGGCCGTGCTCGATGCGCTCGAGCACGTTCTCCATGATGAAGAGCTGGTTGGCCAACTGCTTTCGCGTGAGGCCGAGCTTTTCGCGCGCGTGCGTGATTGCAGCCGCATAATCCTCGACTATGGAATGCTCCTTGGGCTTCAATTGAGGCCTGGGGGCGGTGTAGGCGGGCTTTGCGAACGCCTTCGCCGGCTGGAAATTGGAGGCCGTTCCGGTCGTCTGAGGCCCGGAAACCGGCATGCCTAAGGACATGCAGGACCTGCAGAGCCAGACGGTCACGCCCTCGACTACGCCCCTTCCGGAAGCCGGTCTGCCGCAGACGTGGCACTCGTCGACCATTGCTACATCCCCCCCACTCTCGTGCACGAAACGGATTAATAAGAGTAGCGCGGGAAAGCTTTAAACGACTTTCATACGGTGAAACACCCCCTTGGGCGTACAGATTGCGGACATCATGGAGAAGACCGAGCTTTCATTCGAGGAGGTGCCTCGGCTGGTCGCAGTGGATGCATTCAACACCATATACCAGTTCCTCAGCATCATACGACAGGCGGACGGGACGCCCCTCATGGACTCCGAGGGCAGGATAACCTCGCACCTTTCCGGCCTGTTCTACCGCACGGGCAACCTCCTCTCCAAGGGAATGACGCCCGTGTTCGTATTCGACGGGAAGCCCAGCGACATGAAGAAGCGCACCATCGAGCAGCGCGCCGAGAGGAAGCGCGAGGCCGAGGAGAAGCTCGCCGCCGCGCGCGAGAAGGGCGATTTGGAGGGCATCCGCGTGTACGCGCAGCAGACCTCGAGGCTCACGAACGAGATGGTCGAGGAGTCGAAGCACCTGCTGTGGCTCATGGGCGTGCCCGTGGTGCAGGCGGCAAGCGAGGGCGAGGCGCAGTGCGCGGTGATGTGCGAAAAGGGGCTCGTCGAGGCGGCCGCGTCACAGGACTACGACACGCTCCTCTTCGGCACGCCCGTGCTCGTGAAGAACCTGACTATTGCGGGCCGGAGGAAGCTCCCGCGAAAGAACTCGTTCATCGACGTCGTGCCCGAAAGAATAGATTTGCAGGCCAACCTCCAAAGACTCGGAATCACGAGGAAGAAACTGGTCTGGATAGGGATCCTGGCGGGCACCGACTTCAACGAGGGGGTCAAGGGAATCGGCGCGAAGAAGGCGCTCAAGCTCGTCCGCGAACACGACGACTTCGGCGCGATTTGCAGGGACGTCGGCAGGGAGATCGACTTCAGCCCCGTGGAAGGGCTGTTCCTCGAGCCGCCGTACGAGCCCGTCGCGAAGGAGGAACTGCGCATGCGCCCGCCGGACCGCGACAAGCTCCTGGAATACATGCTCTCGCGCAGCTTCTCCGCGGACCGCATCGACGCCGCGCTCAAGAGGGCCTTCAAGGACCCTCTCGGCAGCAAGCAGGACACGCTCGAGAAGTTTTTCTGACGCCACAAGCTGTCCGAAATCGGACGGGACGAAAGGTATTTTAACTTTCCCCGCGCCTACAGCTTCAAGGCAGTCTTTGGGTTTACCGGCCTTCGAGTGCAACGAGAAGACGAAAGGGCAGTTTCCGCGAAGAAGTACGTGCTACGAGCAGCGCGGTGGTAGGAGTGCTTGAAAGCGGTCCCAAGGTGAAGAAGATGGCCCCGAAAGAAGAGGAGGAGGAGCTCTGGGAGGAGGAGAAGGCCGAGAAGGAGGAGGAATAACCCCCGTCTTGGCACTATAAAAAAAATATTTTTCTTTTCAGTAAACCGGGAAGCGGAGGCACAACTCCTTGACCTCCGCCCCGATCTTCTGCCTCGCCGCTGCATCATCCTTGGCTGCTATAGCCTTCGCGATTAACGCCCCGATCTGCCGCATCTCGGATTCCTTCATGCCGCGGGTCGTGGCCGCGGGAGTGCCCAAGCGGATGCCGCTCGGGTCGAAAGGCTTGCGCGGGTCGAAGGGAATCGTGTTCTTGTTCACGGTCAGGCCGCACGCGTCGAGCGCGGCCTCGGCCTCCTTGCCCGTGACGTCCTTGCTCCGGAGGTCCACGAGGAGCAGATGGGTGTCCGTGCCGCCGGAGACCAGCCGGAAGCCCTGCGACATCAACTCGTCTGCAAGCGCCCTCGCGTTCTTCACGATTTGGCGGGCGTAATCCTTGAACGACGGCTGCGCGGCCTCCTTGAAAGCGACGGCCTTCGCCGCCTGCACGTGGTCGTGCGGCCCTCCCTGAAGGCCGGGAAACACCGCCTTGTCGATTGCCTTGGCGTACTGCTCCTTGCACAAGATGATGGCGCCGCGAGGGCCGCGAAGCGTCTTGTGGGTCGTGGTCGTCACCACGTCGAAGTACGACGCGGGGTTGTCGTGCTCGCCGCCGACGCAGAGCCCGGCGATGTGCGAGATGTCGGCCATGCAGAGCGCCCCGACCTCGTCGCATATCTCGCGGAAGGCCTTGAAGTCGATCTTGCGCGGGTATGCCGTGAACCCCGAGAGGATGAGCTTGGGTTTTTCCTGAACCGCCTGCCTGCGGATGGCGTCGTAGTCCAGCATTTCCGTCTCCTTGTCCACGCCGAAGCTCACGGGTGCGTACTGGATGCCGCTGTAGTTGACTGGCGAGCCGTGCGTGAGGTGCCCGCCCTGCGTGAGCTCCATGCCCATGAACTTGTCCTTGTACTGCAGGAGCGCGAAGAACACAGCGTGGTTGGCGGGCGAGCCGGAGAGTGGCTGGACGTTGACGTGTTCGGCGGGGAAGAGCGCCTTGGCCCTGGCAATGCACAGGTCCTCGAGCTCGTCGACGTTCTGCTGGCCGCCGTAGTAGCGCTTGTGGGGATATCCCTCGGAATACTTGTTCGCGAAGGCGTTGCCGATCGCCTCAAGCACGGCCTTGCTCGCGTAATTCTCCGAGGGAATGAGCTCGAGGCCCTCGTTCTGGCGGTCCGTCTCCGCGCGTATCAGGCGCACTATCTCTTCGTCCTGTTTCTCCAAGTACAAGAAAACCCCCTCATTTCACGGGAGCGAGCGCCGAGACGATGCCGCCCCCGTCGGAAAGCCCATGCACCAAGTCGACCTGCACGCTAATAAATATTACGTAGAGAAGGATGAGCATGAGCCCCTCGTTCCGCGTCAGCTGCTTCTTGCGGTAGGCGAAGAAGAATACGAGCAGGAACGCGAAGGCCATGAAACCGTAGCTGACGACGAAGTTCTGGAACATGAACGACATGCCGCCGGAGACTATCGCCGCGAACCCGAGCACGAGGGTAAGCTCGGTGATGAAACTGCCGATGATGTCGCCCCAGATGACCTCCTCCTCGCGGTTGCGCAAGGCGTTCAGGTCGACCGCGAACTCGGGCAACGTCATTCCGACGGAAAGGATCACGAACCCGATGAGCATCGGGTGCACGTTGAAATCCTTGGAGAACATCAGCACGTTGTCGACGATGAAGTTCGAGGCGAGCAGCGAGATTGCGAGGAAGAACACGAGCATGACGAGCGTCTTGCCCTTGCTATACTCCCTCAGGCCCTGCGAGCTGTAGATCTGGCGCGCCTCATCCTCCTCCTTCTTCGCGATCGGCTCCTGCTCCTTGATGTTGTAGAGGTACATCACGTAGACCACGACGAGTATAATGCCCTCCATCTGGGTGAGCTTGCCGTCCAGCAGGAGAAAGAAGGGTATGACCAGTACGAAGAATATCCACCCGAAGTTCTCGAGGATAGTGTTCTCCCGCACCGCGAAGAAGCCCTTGCGTACTGTGACGACCCCGAGCACGAGGCACAACACGATGATGTTCGCGCCGATGATCGTGCTCAGGACGAGATCGAACTGGAGGTCTGCTGCGGCGAAGCTCGAGACGAAGAGGTCGGGAAGCGACGTGCCAAGCCCGAGTATGACGAAGCTGAGGAGGAACTTCGGGAACCTGAGCATGGAGGAGACGTTCACGAGCAGCTTGACGAGCCTGCTGCTCGAGTATGCGAGGACCAGCAGGCTGATGACGATAATGGTGAGGCTCGAGCCGACTCCCATGCGGAACCCTTAAAGCAACAGCAAGGATTGCGCATTATTTAAACATGCCCCATGCCCCCGCCGGTCACTGAAAATACGTTTATATAACTTTAGGTGGTATGCCTATTGCCTCAACGCTCGCAGTGAAAAAGCTTATGGGAATATTCGAATTGTTCGGGAAAAAGAAGTTCGACGCCGGCGGCGCAATCTTCGTGTTGGACTTGGAGCTGCACCCGATGCGCCTCGCGGCGCACAAGAACGACTACGTCGACCTCGAGATAAACCTGCAGAACGCCTGCGAAGCCGACGTGCTGTCCTCCGTCGTAATCACCCTGCCGAAGGAGCTCGGTTTCGAGCAGAGCGCGCTCTCCCACCAGAAGGAGATTAGGCTGAGCACCCTGCGACCGCGCGAGGTCCGGCATCTCAAGGTGCAGGTCTACGGCACCCAGCGGACCGAGCCGAAGAACTACGCGATCCACGTCTATGCCATCGCGCACTACAGGGACTACGGCTACGTGCTCAACGAGCTGCGGAAGAAAATCGAACTGCGGGCAGCCTGACGCCCTAGCGGAACCCCTTCACTAGCGCCTTCCCTTCATCTTCCTTGCCAGCAGCAGCGCCAGAGGCGCAAGCAGCACCGCGAGCAGGGGAGAGACGTCGGGCGCGGAGACCTCCTTCAAGCCCACGCGGTTGACCGTGCAGGATGCCGTGCCGACGCCCTGCGCATACGCCACCAGATGGTACTCGCCGTCCAGCACCGTCTCAACGGAGTAGATGAAGCCGCCGAAGCCTACGAAGCCGTAGAAATCATTCGGCGCGCCGGTAAGCATGATGCCCCCGGTATCGCAAGGCAGGCTCTCGTTCAGGCACTGCAGCGTGACGTTGGTTTCGTTCGCGTAGGTCAGGCGCGGGCACGTCAGGAAGACTATGCTCGCGTTCTGCGTTGCCGGGGTCGCCGAAGGCGGGGGCGGCGGAGGCGGGGGCGTCGGGCCGTTGAGCACGACGCTCGCGGTGCCCTGTCCCCAGAGTTCCCCGTCGAAAGCCCGGAGGACGACGGTCTTGTCCCCGCCGTAATCGCACGTAATCTGCGCCGTCGTCTGGATGTCGGAGGCGGAGCCCAGGGGCGGAATGAAGCCCTGGCCGGAGATCGTGCAGTCAGCGTTCGGCGTGTGCCAGCCGGCATCTTCGATAAGGTCGCCAGCGTCGTCGTCCCAGACGCGGCCGTCAAGGTCGACCGGAATGAACTGGTCCCCCGAATAGCCCAAGCCGGCTGCATCCGCGTCGGCATGGGGCGCGGTGTTGGCAACGCAGATGCAGGAGGCGAGGTCGCAGGTCCCGGACCCGCACGGTGTTCCGGCATCGCACTCCGCGCCGCACTCACCGACAGTGCAAACTGGCGCGCCGTAAGAGCACGAGCACGTTGGCCCGTCGCACGAATAAGGCCTGAAAAAATTGCCGACGCAAGCGCCCGCAGCGCAGTCCGAGTCCTCATTGCACAAGGCCCCACAGCCAGTGTCGCACGCGGGAAGCCCTGAAAGGCAGCTTTGGTATGTCAATGCGGACACGAAGGGCCCGCAGTCCGTGCACGATGGCGCAATCGGGGAACAACCGCCGCCAATACCGGGAGAGCAAGAGAATCCCTGCAGCTCAAAGCCGCAGAAATTGGGCGGGCTTGCATGCTCGGCGGGGGACTCGGGGGGGACGTTGCACCCGAGGGAACTGGTAGCGCAGGAATCCGGCCCGTCCCACACGCCAACATGGCAAGTGTAGTAAGTCGAAGGATTGATGCACTCCACCCAGCCGTCCGGCCGCGGGCAGTTCGCTGCGAGGTCGACGACGCAGCTCGTGGCGTCCGGCGCGCAGCGCTTTGTCGCGCCGAGGAGGACCGTGCGGCACCGGCCCGAAGAGCACTGGGAGTCGGCCGTGCACACGGCGCAGGCGGGCTTCGCCAGCACGGTGACGTCGGCCTCGCCGAAAATGCCTCCGATGGCGGCGCGGACCTTCGTCATGCCCGGGGAAAGGCCGGTGAATAGACCTGCCTGGGTGATGGAACCGATTGCGCCGTTGAGGACCGACCACGTCACCGGCGAGGGGCAGGACATCTCGATGCCGCACTGGTCGTAGCACTTCGCAGTGAACTGCTGCGTATCAGCGATGTAGACGGTGGCGGAGGGCGGGGATACGACGATGGAGGTGAGGGCTGGAACGTATGCGTTGCCGCCGAGCTTGACGAGCTGCGCGCCGTTCTGGAATACGGTCATCGGCGTCCCCGACTCGAACATTATCGGCATCTCCCAGCGCCATTCCGGCGAGCCGATGGTGAAGCTGAAAGTGTTCGAATCAATGGAATTTCCGTTGGCGGGGTTTGTGCGCACTATTGAGACGGTTTCCCCTCCCATCGGCGAGGTCATGCACAAGAGCTCGTCCGTCGCCGCGTCGATGAAGGTCGGGTGGTAGCACGCGCGGTTCTTCTGCCAGACCTGCGCGCCGGTCAGCGCGTTCAAGGCCCTCATCGGGGTCCTCCCCGCGGAATCGCCGAATGCCGTCCCCGCGGTGTAGATTACGCCGTTCTGCGCGGTCCCGACTGGAGCGACGTGCTCGAGAGGGCCCCAGACGAGGGAGCCGTCGGCGGCCGAATGCGCCGAAATCTTGTGGGTTCCCCCAATAGGGCTATAGATGAAGCGGTTGACGAACAGCATGCCCTGGTGCTGAAACAACCCGAGTGACCACGAGTCGTCCGACGGCTGGTAGTCGAGGTCGTGCGTCCAGCCGGCATCGCCTGTGTTCACGTTCAAGGCATACAGGCGCGTCGGGCCGTACGCGATGTACGGAATCACCGCGTGGCCGTGGTCGGTGATGAATATCAGCTGGTTGTTGTAGAGGAGGGGGAAGGCGTCTGGGTCCAAGGTCGCCCAGTCGCCGTAATCATTGCGGTAGGTCTTCTGCCAGCCGAACGTGCGCGTGTTCAGGTTGAAGCGCTTGGCAAGAATCGCGGGGTCGCCGTTCACCGTGCCCTCGCTTACGGTATATATCCACGTGCCGTCGGTGAGCATGTGCAGGTAGCCCCCGACGTCTGCAAGCGCGTAGGCGTTCAGCCTCGCGCCAGTAGAGGCGTCCATCTCCACCAGATAGTACGGCTGCGGGGGGGCTGTAGACCTATAAACGACCACCCAAACGCGGTTGCCGATGACGAGGAGGTCGGATATCCGGTTTTCCCCGAAGAGCAGCCCTTCTGCCGGCTTCGACTCCCAGACGACGCTCCCGCACATCTTGTCGAACTTGGTCACCCAGTCGTGGCATATGCCCGTCTGCGGGCACTGGTGGATGCTTTCGCCAGACTGGGAGTAGAAAAAGTCCCCGCGCTCGACTAGGAAGTTGGGGAGGTTGTGCAGGCTCTCGCCGTTGTAGTCACGCATCCAGCGGACGACGTCGACGTCGATCGGGCTGGCAACGGACGAGCGCTCGCGGAGGAAGCTGCCGCCGTAGTGCACCCACTCCGCGGCGACTGCGGAGGAGAACACGGCGAGAAGAACCAGGAAAGTCGAATACCGCATGCAACGGATATGCCGGAGGCTAATAAAAATATTGGCATTGGAGGTCGCGGCTACTTCTTGTACCGGTAGCTGTAGGGCATCGGCTTGGTGGGCTCGGGAGCCGCGGGCGTCTCGCCGTCCAGCTCGCCGCCCATGTGACCCTGCGCGCCGACGATGACTATGTTCTCGACTGCCTTCACGCTCTTGTAGAGCACCGTCTTCTCGCGGAACACTCGCTTGGCCTCCTCCTTGCTGGTGACATGGATGGGCTCGAGCGTGAGTCGGGCGATTTCACCCTTCTGCAGGTCGAGGATAACGTCGAAGACCTTGCCGACATACTGGGCGTTGTCGGTGTAAATGTCCATTCCCATTAGCTGGGAGAGCTTGACTGCCATCGATACCACCTAC
>JAZDGU010000005.1:0-2036 GCA_043806595.1 Microcaldota archaeon | reverse complement strand
TACCCGATTAGCGCCCGGAGGACGAGGAACGAGGCTCCGCCGACGGCCGCCGTCACCGGAATCGTGAACAGCCACGCGAAGACCATCTTGCGCGCGATGCCCCAGTCGACTGCCGAAGCGCGCCGCGTAACGCCAACGCCGGAAATCGACCCCGCGATGACGTGCGTGGTGCTTACGGGGATTCCGAATATCGTGCACGCTATGATGACGCCGGCGCCCGAGGTCTCGGCGCAGAATCCGTGGATGGGCCTCAGGCGCGTTATCTTCATCCCCATTGTCTTGATAACCGACTTTCCGCCGATCAGCGTACCAAGCGCAATGGTCGCGTGCGACAGGATGACCACCCAGAACGGCACGTGGAAATCGCCGCCGAGCAATCCCCCGCTGAACAGGAGGATGGAAATTATGCCCATCGTCTTCTGGGCGTCGTTGGTGCCGTGGCCGAGGCTGTACACGGAGGCGGAGACCAATTGGAGCTTCTTGAAGTGTTCGTTGACGTCGCCCGGGGAGAACCGCTTCACGAAGTTCATTACGATTACGGAAAACAGCACGGCCCCCAGAAGCCCAAGTGCGGGTGCGGCGAAGATGAATACCAATATCGGGATTATCCCGCTTGTGATGATGCTCGAGAAGCCGGCTCCGACGATTGCGGAGCCGACGAATCCCCCTATCAGCGAATGGCTCGCCGAAATCGGGAGGCCGACGAAGGTTGCGGAATAAACCCACAAAATTGCCCCGACCAGCCCAGCAAGTATGATTATCGGCGTCACCGCGCTCGCGTTGACGATCCCGCTTCCTATCGTCCCCGCAACCGCGGTCGAGAAAACGAATGCCGCCACGAAATTGAAAAAGGCCGAAAGCAGCACCGCCTGCCTTATGGTCAGCACGCCCGTGGCGACTATCGTCGAGATGGCGTTTGCCGCGTCGTTGACGCCGTTGCCGAAGTCGAACGCCAGCGCCAGCAGTATGCCGATGACTACGATGGTGAACGGGTCAAGCATTCTTTACCACGATGCCCTCGATCAGCACGGACACGGCCTGGCAGTTGTCCGAGATGGCCTCCGCGGTCTCGTAGATGTCCTTGAACTTGATGACCTCGAGCGGGTCGGCGCCGTCCTGGAAAAGGGACTGGATGGCCTCCGCGTACACCTTGTCCGCCTCGTCCTCGAGGTCGTGAATCTTGACGAGGTACTGCTTGACCTTCTGCGGATGGCGGAGCAACCTTATCGCCTCGTGCACCTGGTGCACGGAGCGCATCGCCACCTCGACCTGCCTGAGGAACACTTCCGGCAGCTTTCTCACGTGGAACACCGCCAGCTTCTTGCCGACGTTGTCTATGAAGTCTATCTGGTCGTCCAGGAGTATCGCCAGCTCGTGGATGTCCTCGCGGTCGAGGGGCGTGATGAACGTCGTATGCAGCCTGTCGATTATGGCGTGCGTCTCCTCGTCGCCCTCGTGCTCGAGCTCGCGTATGCGGTTGATGCGCTTGAGCCTCTCGTCCGCGGGCATCGTGTTGTAGTGCCTCACGAGGTCCTCGAGCTCCCTGCCTGCACGCACCGAGGTCTCCGTCTGCTTGAACAGCATATCGTAAAACTTCTCCTCCTTTGGCAGAAGGAAGTCTAGGACTTTGACCATGCGTGCCTTCAAGGAACTCCAGGTTAAAAAATTCATAGCATGGCCCGCCGCCCGCAACGAATATCTAGCTTGCCTGCGCCAATACCGCTTCACGGGAGTTGCCAGTTGCCATCCTTCGCGAAAGCGGACATCGACCTGCGCCTAGTGCTGACCTCCGGGCAGGTCTTCAACTGGCGCGAATCCTCCGGCACCTTTCATGTCGCCCACTCCGGCCGCATCATCCGCCTCTCCCAGCCGCAGGGCCTGCTGCGTTACGGAGTTTTCCCTCCCCGCCCTGATTCCGCGAGGTTCGTCTCGGACTTCCTGGGGCTCGGCAGGGACCTCCCCGGCGAGCTCTCGGAGTTTTCGGGCGACTCCGCGCTCATGCGCTCGGTGTCGGCGTGCAGGGGCCTCAAGCTCAC
>JAZDGU010000004.1:0-72466 GCA_043806595.1 Microcaldota archaeon | reverse complement strand
AAGCGGGGCAGCTATTCGGTCTACGGGAACGCGGACTGGTTCTACGATGTCGCGGAAGGCAACGAGGCCAACAACTTCGCCTCGCTGAACTTCACGGTCTAGTACGGCATCCGGCGGGCGCAAGCCCCTTCTTTTTTTCTTTCTTTTCAGACTACCCCGCAGAGCACCTTCATGACCTTGACCGCCTTCAGCGGGTCGTTGTAGTCCGGAATGTTGTGCCTGCGCAGCTCCGCGATCCCGGGCGCCGAGTACAGCCCGCCCATGAACACGCAGACCACGGGCTTCCCGGGATGCCGGTCGTGCGCCTTCACTACCGCTTCCGCGTCCTCCTTGCTGCGGGTCATCGTCTGCAGCGTCTGCACGACGATGAGCCCGTCGACGTATTTTTCGCCGAGCAGGATTTTGCATGCGGCTTCGTACCGTGCGGGCAGGGCGTCGCCTACGATGTCCAGCGGGTTCGCCCGCGAATACGCGGGGTGCATCTTCCCGCAGGCGTCGAGCTTCTTCAGCGTGGAGTCCTTCAATCCGACCACGTTGAGGCCGTACTGTTCGCAGTAGTCCGCGGCAAGCACCCCGACCCCGCCGCCGTTGGTGACGATTGCGACATTCCTCCCTTTAGTCCGGGGCTGCTCGCTCAGCGCCTTCGTCAGGTCCAGCAGGTCCTCGACGCTCTCCGCCATGAAGGCTCCGGCCTGCCTCATCGCCGCCTCGTATACCGCGTGGTCGCCGGCGAGGCTCGCGGTGTGCGAGATTACGGCCTTCCGGCCCCCCTCGCTCCTCCCGCCCTTCAGAAGCACTACCGGCTTGCGCCTCGCCGCGCGCCTCGCGACTTCCATGAACCTCCTCCCGTCCTTGAGGCCCTCGAGATATAGTGCGACCGCCTTGGTCTCGCGGTCGTTGATGCAGAACTCCAGCAGGTCGGCCGCGTCGATGTCCGCCGAGTTCCCGACGCTCGCAAGCAGTGAGAAGCCGTAGCGAGCCTCGAGCGCCCAGTCCACGATGCTGTCCGCGAGCGCGCCGCTCTGCGAGACGAACGCGATTTTTCCGGCAGTAGGCGAGGAAAGCGCGAAGCTCGCGTTGAGCGACGAATGCGGCCGTATTATCCCGAGCACGTTCGGCCCCAGGACGCCCATGCCGCCCTTGCGCGCTATTGCGACCACTTCCTCCTGCAGCCTCCTTCCCGCCTCCCCGGTCTCGGCGAATCCAGCCGAAATCAGAATCGCCGCCTTGACCTTCTTCTGCGCGCAGTCGCGCATGACCTGCGGCACGATTTTCGCGGGCACGCAGATTACCGCTGCATCCACCCTGCCCGGGATGTCCTGCACGCGCGCGTAGCACTTCTTTCCGAGAATCTCGTGCGCGTTGGGGTTGACCGCGTAGACGCCGCCCGCGAACGGCTTGGCGCCCGCGGAGTGGAACACCCCGCCCTTGACGAGGCTCTTGAGCACCCCGTAGCCGACGCTCTCCTCGTCGCGCGACGCCCCGATGACCGCTATGCCCCGGGGGTCCATCATCGCGCGCAATGCGGCTGCCTTGCGTTTCTCCATGTCACTTACCCAGAACGATTCTCGCGTCCGCCACCCACAGCTCTTCCGCGCTCGCGATGACGGGGTTGAAGTCTAGCTCGACGATGTTCTCGCGCTGCAGCATCCTCCCCGTCTTTTCGAGCAGCGCGACCACGCCTTCTTCGGATATATACTGGTTGCGGTATCCCCGGATGAACGCGCCCGCCTTCGTCTTCCATACCATCTCGTGCAGCTCGCGCCTGCCCACCGGCAGCACGCGCACGGCCCTCTCCTTGAGCAGCTCGACGAACACACCGCCGAGGCCGAACACGAGAACCCTGCCGAAGCTCGCGTCGCGCTTGCCTCCGACGATGAGCTCCACGCCCTTCTTCTGCTCCTGCAGCAGGTACGAGTAGATTTTCAACCCCCTCGCCCGCCGCCTGACCTCCTGAAACGCGCGCACGAGCTCGCCCTCGTCGTCGATGTGCAGCCGCACCAGCCCCTTGTCCGTCTTGTGCGTCGCCTCTGGGGAAATGATTTTCAGCACCCACGGCCGCTTCAGCTTCTTGCCCGCGCGCAGCAGGCCCTCGAAGTCCTTCGCCTGCTCCTCCTTCACGTGGGGTATGCCGTACTTCTCCATCAGCGCCTTGCTTTCCCTCTCCGACGCGAGCCTTGCCATACGGGGCTAACACTCAAGGCGCAATTTAAAGCGTATCGTTGATTGGAGCGGGGAGGTTTCCGGTCCTCCCATGCGCGATTTTCCAGCGGGTCCGACGCCACCGCGGCCGCATCACACCACGTCGAGGATTATGTTCTCCACTTCGAAGATGTTTATCGTCTTGAGCTGCCGGAGCGCGTAGTCGAGCTTGTCCTGGCTGTTCGTCACCAGCTCGATTATCTCCTGCCCCTTCTCGATGTGCTGGCCCTTGCTCGCCTTGAGGATTATGCCCGCCTGCTTTTCGCTGGGCGCGCCGAGCATTCTGCAGACCCTCGATATCGCCTTGTTGTCGACGTGCGACACCTTTCCGGAGACCTCGGCCTTGTAGGCGGCCCGCAGCCTGCCGGTTTTGATTTCCGACGACTTGATCTGCCTGCCGCCCTGCTCCACGATTATCTCCTGCAGCTTCTCGAGAGCCTTGCCGGACATGACCTGCTGCATGGCGAGCCTGTAGCCCTCCTCCCTACTGACCCCGCGCACCATCTGCAGGATTATTCCCGCCATGAGGCACGACTTCTCCATCAGCATGTTCTGCCTTCGCTCCTCGAGCGTCTCGAGCGCGTCCTTGGCCTCGAGCGCCGGGCCGATGTTGTTCGTCAGCGGCGAGCTCCCGTCGCTGAGGATGCACTTCACCTTCATGCCCAGATGCGTCCCAAGGCCCTCGAACTCGCGCGCGAGCGCCCTGCCCTCGTCTAGGCGGTCTATCTTCGACCCGCGGCCAACCGGGATGTCGATTATCACGTACCGCGCGCCCTCGGCCTTCTTCTTGGCGAGAATGCTGCTCAGGAGCAGGGGCTTGGGGTCGAGCCTCAGCGGGTTGCGTATGCGTATGAGCTTGTCGTCCGCGCTCGCCAGCCGCACGCTCCCGCCCCAGACGAGGCAGCCGTTAGTCTTCCTGACCACTGCCTGGATCTTTTCGATGCTTAGGCTGACTTTCGTCAGCACTTCCATCGCGTCGGCCGTGCCGCTCGCGCTGCTTATCGCGCGGCTCGCGGTCTTGGGTATCTTTATGCCGAGCGACGCGACGATCGGCACGATGAGCAGCGAAACGCGGTCTCCCGCAACCCCGCCGATGCTGTGCGAGCTGACCACAATCTCGTCGCCGAAGCTCAGCACCTCCCCCGAGTTGCAGATTGCGTTCGTCAGGCCCGCGGTCTCCTCCGTGGTCATGCCGTTGCAGTAGATGCCTGCAATGAACGCGGCAAGCTCCGTCGGGGAAAGCGTCTCGTGCATGAGGTCGTCGATGACCGCGGAAATCTCGGCGTCAGAGAGCGCCTTGCCGTCCAGCTTCTTGCGGATGAAGTCCAGGCTGTTCGGGCGCGCGATGGGGTCCACGGATATGAGCTCGCCCCTGCCCGCGCCTAGGGCCAGCGCGACCTCCTCGAAGAGCCCGATCTCGTCCTCGCGGATGAAGTCGCGGGAGGTGTCCACGATGGCGACGGCCTTGCGGCCCCGCAGCTTCAGGAGCACGCGGTCGGACATGTTCAGCCCCAGCGCACGCGCTCGCTCGTCGTTGAGCACGACCTCGTTCTGCCCCTGCTCTATCTCGAATATCTTGGCCTTCAGCTGCATGTCAGGAGTCGCACCCGCATTCACACTAGCCACTGCATCAAGCAATAAAAAGCCACACTTGAACCTTGGCCGGCGCTCTGCTCACAACTGTTTGTACCAGCGCTCGTACTCCTTGTGGTCTCCGACGAAATAAATGCGTTTCACTCCTTCCTTGCAGGTATAAATTATCCGATACTGGCCAGCTTGCGCTACAAAATACGGCAGGCCCTTTTCCATATGGCGCCCCGGGGTTTCAAATGGCATTCTGGCGATGCGCTGGATCAGCCTCTTGCGTACCGAAAAATCTTTGCCGAGAAGCTGATTCTCCGCAGCCGATTCGAAGACTACCCCATAATTCATATTTTCACGCCTGCCTTGCGGGCAACTTCTTCCAACGGGGTGAATTTGAGCTTTCCTTGGTCAGCCAGTCTTTCCAAACGCGCGATTTTTCGGCTGACTAGGTATTTCTCACTCCCAACAAGCGCGTATTCCTTCCCCAGCTCGAGGATTCCCGCCCTCACCGCCTCGGACTTGGTTTTGAAGTAGCCCTTCTCCACAAGCCTGTTGAGGACGTTCTCGACCATTCCCTCCATCCTGACCACCATCTCCATCCTTGCCTCACCTACTATTTGATACCAAAATGATATTAAATTCTTTGCGGCCCCGTTTCCAGTGCGAACCCTGGCTGCCACTAGCGGTTGAACCAATGCGCGCTGAGTCGAGCCTCAGTACCTGCGCTCGCCGTATGGCCGGTCGCCGTACCTCCTCTCGTGGTAGCCCTCGCCGGTCTCCTCCTTCGGCGGGATCTTGACGAAAAGGTAGTACTTCTCCTCGGCCTTCAGCTCCTGAATGATTCGCGCGAGGATGCTGTCCTGCACGTGCGAGAGGTGCGGCACCCTCGCCTTGATGTCCTCGAAGCTCGCGAACGGCCTCTTGTCGCGCTCGGCGAGAAGCACCTCGAGGTTCTTCTTCCCGATGTTAGGCAGCAGCTCGAGCGCGTGGATGCGGATGTTTATCGGCCCGGCGCGGTTGATGAACCCGACGAAGTCCTGCTCGCGCGACGGGACTATCTGCCTTATCGCGGTGTCGGCCTCGCGCTGCGCGGAGTTCGTCAGCTGGGCGTACGTCAGCCTGCACTTTATCCTCTCGACCTTGTCGCGCTCCGCCTGGCCGATGTACACTTTCTCGAGGGGCTTGAGCTCGACTCCCGGCTTTGTCACGACCTCAAGCAGCGTGAAATAGGTCTCCCCGAGCACTTGCGCCGTCGGCTCCTGCCTCGCCTCGCCGGCCTTCCCCGTCGGCAGGAAGTCGAGCACGAGCGCGTGCTCCTCCTTCTTGAACATGTTTGCTCACTTCGCGTACTTCTTGCAGACCTTCAGCACTTCCTTGACCTGCTCGGCGTTCACCGGCAGCTTCTCCCGCGTTAGCACCGCCCTGACGGTCTCCTCCTTCTTCGGCAGGACGTTCGCCAGGTCGGTTATCTGCCCCGGCTCGAGGAACCCGAGGTCGCCGAGCTCCTTGCGCATCTTCGCCGCGTCGTCCGCGTCGAGATGCGTGAACTTCTCGAGGTATTCGAGAGTATTGGCCTGCTCGTAGCCCATCTCCGGCGCGTCCTTCTTGCGCCTGGTGAGCAGTGCCTTCGCTTCCGCGTTAGTGAGCTTCTTGTCCTCGACGACGTTCATATGCTGTTTTCACCCGCGAGCGAGGTGGACGTTCGCAACCGCCAGCGTCTTCTCCTTGTTTCCGTCGTATACCTTGACCAGGATCCCGTTGCCCTGCGTTCTGATCACCTTGGCCATCTTGTGGTTGAACCGCAGGTGCGGCATGCCGTGCTTGAACGACGGGTTAACGTCGATGCGCACCCTCTCCCCCGCAGCGAAGCTGGCGAGCCTGCGCGCCGGGGACACCCTGGCCTTGCGCGTCAGGTTCCTTCCCCTGCCCGAATATTTGCCGTGGCTTCTCTTCAACAAAGACACCCTTCCGCAGTCTAGCTATTATGCCTATTCGCCCACAATCAGCGAATGCTCTCTTATGCCGAGGATTCATTTTAAACCCTTCGCCCCCCTCCCCTTCCCGATTATCGGGAGGCCATGTCTTCCGGTCAATTTGCCTCTTCAGCAAACCCTTTGACGGCTTTAAAGCACCGCAGGGTTTTTAAATTTGTAACTACCTTTTAGTGGTGTAGTGATTGCATGCTGCAGGACAACATCATAACCCTCGTCTTGGGCTTCATGGTCGTCATGTTCGTGTTCCAGGGCCACCTCCACCTCTCCATAGAAGAGATATTCTGGCCGTTCACGGGAGGACTCGCAGGCTCGATTGTAGGGTCCTCGCTGGCGTTGCCCGCCACGATACTGCTATTCGTCTTACTGTTCAACTTGTGGGAGCATGCCTGGCCAGTGATCGGTTCGGCGGTCCTCTTCCTGTTCTTCCTCGGTTTCATCTACCTTCTGGTCTAGCCGACCGATGGCTTTTTAAAGTCCCTTTAAATACCCTTTTATTGTATGGTCAAGAAAAAACGCCCGCACATAAACATGGGCTTCAAGGTGGAGAACATCGTCGCCTCGGCGAACCTCAACGTCGAGCTCGACCTGTTCAACATCGCCATGGAAGTCGACAACGTCGAGTACGAGCCCGAGCAGTTCCCGGGCGCCATCATGCGCCTCAAGGAGATCGGAACCACGCTTTTGCTGTTCAAGAACGGCAAGGTAATCTGCAGCGGCGCAAAGAGCGAGAAGCAGATCGCGCAGAGCATCAGGCGCGCGGTGGAGCTGCTCGACGACTTCATCAAGTAGGCACTGGGGTGCAGGCACATGCTGAGCAAGGCAGGCATAGCTTCTCTCATCCTCGGCCTCCTGGTAATCGCAGCCTCGTGGTACTATTGGTTCCAGTCCGCCGGGGCCTGGGCCATGCTCGGCGTCGCCGTCCAGGGCGCGGTGATCCTCTTCGGGGTGTTCCTCGCGTTCATCGGCCTCCTCATGCTCGCCGTCTGAACGCCTGCTGCGGTCATTTCCGTCCCAGCAGTTCGAGGACCTCGCGCGTGTTCAGCACTTCAACGGCCGCCTGGTTCTTGAGTCTCCTGTCGTTCGTCCACAATGGGATGCTGCGCCGTTTTGCGACTGCAAGATACTCGGCATCGAAGGGATCCGGGCAGTCTTTCAGAACCTCCGGTATGCTGGCCCCGTACTCCTCGAGCGGCACAACCTCGATGTGCCTCCCGAGGCTCTGCAGCTGCATCGCCGCCTCCTCTTTTGTCCGGTTCAGCTTTCTTGCGAGCTTGTCGTCGCCCCGCATGTGCCTCAGCATTTCCTCCATCAAATAAGACGGCGCGCAGAGCCTGAGCCTCCGGTCGAGTATGAGCCGCCTGGTCGTGCCGTCCGCGAGCATCGCCGAGAACAGCACGTTGGCATCCACTGCTAGTTCGATCGGCATCTAAAGCCCCAGTTCCTTCTTATGCCTCTTCCACACGTTCTTGCTGACGGCTCTCGCATGCTTTTCCACGTCCTCCGCCGTCAGGCTGCTTTTTGCGAAGAATTCGTCCATCTCGTCAAGCGCCTCCACCTTGTCCCTGAGCGCCTGCCTCGCGATCTCCACCCACTTAATTTCCTTGTGCCTGTCGAGGTCCTTCTTCAGGTCGTCCGGCAGCGGCACGGAAAGCATCTGCGCCATCCAAATCACCTCCTCGGTTGATAAAATTCACACTATTAATATTTTTAATACTTTTCATTTCTTACTGGTCTCTTCCCCGCGTTCATCGGCCTCCTCATGCTCGCCGTCTGAGCCCGCGCCGCAAGCCAATAAAAACCTCTGCCGCCTAGCCTTTCCCATGCGCATAATCCTAGCCGAGGTCGAGCTTCCCTGCAGGGACGCCTCCTTCCTCAAGACGACGCTCTCCGGCGCGTTCAAGGCGGAAGTAGTGCTCCTCAAGCGCCCCCTGCCCGCGGACTACGAGCACTTCACGGAGCCGCGCGGCCAGTGGGACGCGGAGAAGCTGCTGGAATGGCTCTCGGGGCTGTTCGCGAAGGAGCGCGGGACGTTCGTCATCGGCCTCTTCCCCTACGACATGTTCGCCGGCAGGCGCAAACAGGTGTTCGGCGTCGCCGAGAACGTAGGCCGCACGGCCATCGTCAGCTACCACGCCTTCGACCCCGCCATGCAGGGCAGGCACGACGACGAGCTCTTCCGGCGCAGGCTCTACAAGAAGGTAGTGCACCAGCTCGGGCACCTGATGGGCATACCGCACTGCAGCAACAGGAACTGCGTCATGAACCAGGCGCGCAACCTGATGTTCCTCGACCGCAAGACTGCAGAGTTCTGCAGGAAGTGCCGGCCGCTCGTGTCAATAGGCTAGCTTGTCGCGACCGCCTTTCCGTAGATGTCCAGCGCGACGTACAGAGTCTTGCCCGCGTAGTCCCATTGGACGGCCCACAGCCTTTCAGCAGGCAGCGCCTTCGAGAACTCCTCGAACGGCGAGCACGCGACGCACTGCTGCAGCGCCCTGATTTCCTCCGCGGTGTACATGCGCGCGTTCCCTTGCGCGTCCTCGGGCAGCGCCTTCACCTGCGAAGTCTGCGCAGAGGCCAGTATCGCCTCCTCGGGGTATACCAGCAGCGAACCTCCGGCACTGCACCTGTCGTTGTAGACCTCCTCGCGGAACAGTATGGGCGGGAACGTGTAGGCGCGCATGACTATCTTCGGGCACTTGGAGTGCGCGTCCCTCGCTATCTTGACGTCGACGAGCCACTTCCCGTCCTTGTTCCCGGCGGAGAGCACCTCGACCTGCGCCGACGGGTAGTCGTTCCTCGCGTCCTCGAGCACGAACTGCTTGACCTGGTCCGTGCCGTAGGGCGAGAGCTCCGGCTTGGGGATCGCGGCATATATGGCGATTGCCGCCACGAGAAGCCCGATTAGTATGACGGCCTGCCGCATGACTTTACCCCTCCCCCGTATCTTAGGCTTCGCGGCTTTTTATAACTCTTTGCCTCTCCAGCGCTTTGCGGCCCCTTCCTCGGGAGCGCGTCAGACCGTGCAGTCGACGTAATAGGAATACGCCCTCCCGAACGCGGCGTTGAAAATCGTTATATTGATGTACTTGCCGTTGGCCATGTTGCTGCTATTGACATCGAACCGCTTGTTTATCATCAGCAACGTGTGGTTGACCGCGGCATGGGATGTGTTGACCGTATAGTTTACTGTGAGATTGAGGATGTATTCGGTATAGTTGTATTTTGGTGCGGCGGTTTTGTTGACCCAAGAGAGCCATCCGCATCTGAAATAATACTCGGTATTGTTGTAAAACGTCACGCCTGCGGTCGAGAGGTTGGCGACTGCCCTCCAGTATGCCGGCATCCTCGAGTTGCTCGCCTCGGTGCAGAGGCTGTACGGCCCCGCCGGTCCGGTATCCGACGGTTTGCAGCCCCACGTGCTGTAAGCGGAGTCAACCACGATGTCGTCGAGCATGCCGCTGATGAAAGTCTCGCTGTCGTTCGCCCTCTGGTCGACGAGCCGCACCTCGAGGTCGTAGTTCGCGGTGTTCCTGTAGTCGTACCACGACTTGGCGTAGGCCGCGAGCAGCATGAGCGCCACCGACACCGCGGCGATCACGACGAACGAGAAGAAAGCTTTTCTCATCAGTTCACCCAGACCTCGTGCTTCACCCAGTCCGCTTCCAGCGGCTCCTGGTAGCGCAGGCACGGCGAAGCGTTGCTAATCGAGCAGTTCGGCTCGTAAGGGCTGCACCCGCACTCCCACGGGTAGGTGAGCATCGAGCTGCGCATCACGAACGGCACGTCCCTCGGCGGGTACCCGGCGACGAAATTGATGGTAATGTTATCGTATTGTGCCGCGCTTTGGTATTCTCCACGTCCCAGGGTCACCTTGCCGCTGTCGAGGGGGTTGGGGTCGTAGTAAACGGCGCTGATTGTGTTCGTATTATCGTATGTGGAGCAGTTGACTACCCCGCCGAATGCGGAGACGTTGAGGTCGTGGAACACATGCGAGTCATATCCTACCGGCAGTGGCGTTCTTGCGACGGCGGTATCCGCCGGCAGAACATACGGACTGGTCGAGTTGAACGCCTTGTAGACGGCAATGTAGTATGTGCCGGTTCTGAAATCAAGAGCGCAAACGTACCTGCCGCCGGTGCTGTTGGAATAAATGCCTATTCCCATTATATCCGTGGATCCTGTGGTTCCCATGGCAACCTTGGCGCTGACCGAGTAGTTGCTCCAGTAGTATTTGCCGGTCGTAATGGTCGAATTTGAAAAGCCGGGGGTACCTGCCTCTATTAGGACAATATGGGAGACTCCTGCGCCTATGTCTTTTAGCTGCCAAGAGCCATAAATGATTGTCCAGTCCTCAAGGTCCGCTTCCGTCTCGAAGCCCCAGAAGGGACTCTGGATGCACCCGTAGCAGTTGTGGCCCGTCAGTGCGTGGAAGGACTCGTTCGTGAAGTTCGCGAAGCCCTCGCGGTACACCAGCCGCAGGTAGTCCCTCCCCTGGTTCTCGAGGCTGGCGTACTTCTGCGACTGGTACTGGATGGAGTGGATGATGACGTACGAGGTCGCCAGCACGGAGATGGCGGTGAGCGCGAACAGCGCGTCGGCGGTGAACACGAATCCCTTATTCACAGGTCCTTACCTCCATCGAGCACACCGCGCCCTCGCAGTTGACGAGCCTCGTCGCGGTGAACGTGTTGAACGCGCAGGAGAAGCCGCCGCACGTGCTGGTGCCGTTGCTGTACCTGAAGCAGTACGGCGAGTGGTTGGCGAACCCCTCTACGGAACGCATCAGGCCTTCCGCGACGGTTTCGGCGTTGTTGGTCTGCATGTTCGCGTAGGTGTCGGCGTCCTTCTGGACGAGGTCGACGGTCTGCAGGGCTATGCCGAGCCCGAGCAGGAGTATGGTCGTCGCGACGACGAAGTCTATGCTGAAAACCTGCGCCCTCAAGTGCATGCCCCCCTCGTGATGACCACGTCGTCCCCGGACTTGTACATGCACAGCATTTCCCTCGACGTGCACCGCACGTAGTCCGGCACCATGACGTCGACGTTGCAGTTGACCTTCTCCGCGCTCGAATGGTTCGTGAACGTGTTGTTCATGCGGATCACGTTCGCCGGCAGGGTGCCGTAGAGCCGGTAAAGCATGCTCTCGCTCCCCACGGTTATGCACGGCGCCTTGACGGTCAGGTTGGCGCGCATGACGCAGACGTCGTTCGCCAGTTTCGCGAGGTCCTTGAGCGCGAGCTTCTGCTGCTCGTTCGCCCCGATTTTCTGGGCCGACGACGAGAACGCGTTGAGGTAGTTGGAGAACCAGAACAGCACGAGGAGGGCTATGCTGAACACGAGGAACATCTCGACGCCCACCTGCGCCCTCTTGGCCATGCTCCTACTACCTTTCCCCGGTTTTTAAAACGCGGGGTCAAGTCGGGAGCGTCCTATAAAACGGTTAACCGCGGCAAGGTCAGTTGAAGCATGCCGGCTAACCATACTCTGCATCGCTTGTCGCCAAATGGTTTATGCGCACAACGATTTATGGGCCGGTTTCAGTCACGCCATGCCGAAGTGGTAAGCGAGCGCGGGCACGACGAGCGCCCCGACGGCGGCGCTCCTGCGCAGCCCGAGCAGGAGCGGCAGCGCGCCGACAAGCGCCGCGGTGGTCATCAGCAGGATTCCCTGCCAGCCGTTGAGGCCGAGCGCAATCAGCGCCAGCACCGCCAGGAGCCACTTCTTGAATCCGGAGTAGTCGCCGCCGGTTTTCGCGAGGATTTTCCTATACGTCGCGAGCAGTACCGCGGAGGCCAGCGCCGCCGAGGCGAGCGCGGAAGCCGACGCAATTGCCAGCGTCTGCGCCTCCGGGCCAGGCGCCCCGGCGATGATCGCGCCTGCCATGCTCCTCGCATTCCCGACGGTGAACGGAGAGGCGAGGTCGTAGAGCGTCTTGGATGCGGCTATGCTCGGGGCAAGCGACATGAACGCGCCGTAGTCCTCCTTGACCGCGAGCAGGCATATGCAGAGCAGCACGGCGACGGTCAGGCCGGGCAAAAGGGATGAGACGGAGCCGACGGCTACTCCCGCGAGCACCAGCCGCACGTCGAGCCGGGTTTCCCCGGCGGCGCCTCCGTCCTTGACCGCGCTGCCGCGGGCGAGCAGTATCGCCGGCACGGCGAAGAGGCCGGTGAGCAGCGGGAACAAGGGCTCCCGCACCCATGGCGCGGCGAACGCCGTGACTCCGAGCGCCCCGGAAAGCAGGAACACCGCCAGCGACCCGAGCCTTTCCTTCCATTTGCGCATCGACGTGAAGTAGAGTGCGAGCACGGCGAGCAGCGCCCACTTCAGGTTTTCCCCAACGGCCTCCTTGATTGCCGGCAGCGCCGCGGCCTGCAGGGGAAGCACTGCAGCCGCGACGCAGAGCGCGAGAAGCGTGGCCGCGATGATCCTGTTGAGCGCCTCCGCCCCCCTTCCCTGCAGTGCCATGCGCTGGAACGGCAGAACGCTGGCAGAAAGGTTTTCCGTCGGGATGAACAGGAACAGCGCCGGCAGCGTCTCGAATACGAGGTGCGAGAACGACAACGCGGAGGCGAACGCGACGAGGCCCGCGCCCTGCGCGAGGAAGGGCTTCGCCACCTGCAGTATCAGGTTGGTGTGCACGAACGGCAGCACGCCGAGCATGCCCAGCAGTGCGCCTGCGAGGAACTCCATCACGGCCTGTGCACCTCGACACAGTATTCGTCGTATGCCGCGATTTCGAGCGCGCCCTTGTATTCCTGGACGGCTCCGGAGAAGGAAATCCACGCGCCCTTCCTCAAAGCCTTGAGGTCCGTTCCCTTTCCGGGCATGCCCCTTGCGACGGACGCGGGAATGAACGCCTTGATGCAGCCCTTGTTGCAGACGGAGATGAACCAGTTGCCGTTTCTGGAATAGATCGAGGCCAGCGCGCCCTTGACCTTCAAGGCTTTTCCGATGTCGGCCCCGGAAATCTCCGCGATGCCCATCGGCTGCGCTGCCAGCGCCTTCGAATAGGCGGCGATAAGGAGTATTCCCGCGACTGCGGCCGCGGCGCACACCGCGGCGAGCTGTTTCTCGTGCATTCAGGCGTTCCGCTGGGCCGTGCCGCGCTCCGGAGAATCAGTCTTTTGCCCCGCTTTCTTGCTGGAGCTGGTGGAATAAAAATCTGCCGCTCACCTTATTCGACTTCGATGGCGTGCCCCGGGCGCTTGCCTGCGGTCTTGGGCACGCGGATTTCGAGGACGCCGTTCTTGTACGTGGCCTTTGCCGCCTTCGCGTTGACGGCAGTGCCGAAGGGGATGCTCCTGCTGTAGCCCTCGAACCTGCTCGACGAGGAATACGAGTAGAAGCCGCGGCGCCTGTCCTCCCGCCTCTCCTCCGCGCGCTCGCGCCTCTTGACCGTGAGGTTGATTACCTCGCCGGTCACCTTGATGGAGATGTCCTCCTTCTTCGTGCCCGGCAGCTCCGCCGTGACGACCATCTCCTTGCCCGCATCGAAGACGTCCACCACCGGCTCCCCCATTCCCGCGAAGCCGGGCATCCTCAGCGCCGGAAATCCTTCTTCCCAGGCCGCCGGGATCAGGTCCATGCGCCTCCTCCTCGGCCAGTCGAAACCCACGGGAACCAGCTCCTTCTTCCTTGCCTTCATGCAAGACGCCCCTTCCCCCTAAGCATTTGCGCTTTGCAAGTCTTGCTTTCGCTGTCCTTGAATAAACTATTTTCGCCGAACGCCTCACCGCCTATTTCGACGAATACCATTCTTCGTATTGTTTGTGGTCGCCGACGAAGTGAATCCGCTTTTCCCTTTTCTCATCATCTTGGATGTACGCAATGCGGTAGCCGCCCGCTTCCTCGATCTTGTACCGGCTCGCGTGCATTCCCCGGGCCGGCAGTGGCTGTTTCATCTGTTCCAGTTTCGCGAGAATCCTTTCCTGCACCGCGCGGTCGAATTTCCTGAAATGCCTGTCCCAGCCGGGGTTGAATTCCAGCCTGAACGGCTTAAGCTCCAACTCGCATCACCGGTATTTCGACAGCGCCTCCTTCTCGGAAAGGTATTTGCCGCCGGAACGCTTGAGCTCCTTCTCCTCCCTTTCAAGCTTGCGTGCGACGAGTTCCTCCTCCATCTTCCCCGCCTCGCCGAGTATCTTGTATTCCTTTCCGAGTTCGAGCACCCCGGCCCTCAAGGCCTCGGTCTTGGTCGCGAAATAGCCCATCGAAACCAGCTTGTCCAAGACGAATTCCGGAACTCCAACGAACCTCACGACGGTTTCCACCTAAACCACCACTAAAAATATGGATTCGGGTGGTATTTAATGTTGCCGTTGGTTTTACGGCCTTCCCGCCAGCTGCTGGGCGCTAGTGCTTATTGTTCCTTGCGCAACCGCGTTTCCGGTGCACTTTTTTGCGGCCAGCGCGTGATTGCCGCGAGCAGGTTAAAGCTCCTCTGCTGTGCCTCGAACGCCTCGGCGACCTTGAATCCCGCCAGCGCCTTCATCCATCCGTCGAAATCCCTGACGTTCCTCTCGATCGAGTCGCCGCCGAAGTAAACCTTCGTCTTCTCGCCTGCGATCGGCACGGAGAAGGCCACCAGCCGCGCAACCGAGAGATGGTGCCGAAGAATGTCCTTCGCCTCCTCCTCGGAATAATGCTCGAGGATGCCCTGGTGGACTATGAAATCGAAGGAATCCGCCGGGAACTCGAGGCTCGTCAAGTCCCCCGCCACAAAATCCGCCTTTCCGCCGTTGGCATTCACGTTCTTCTCGGCGATTTCAAGCATGCGCCTGTCCCTGTCGAGCGCAGTCATGCAGTAGCCTTCCAGTGAAAGTAAGAGCGTCATCCTACCGAGGCCGCATCCCGCGTCGAGCCCCCTCTGCCCGCTGCCGGCATGCCTTTTGACTAATTCCGCGAATGGCTTCTCCTGCCTGCGGTATTCTTCAAGCGCCTTGCCATCGAACAGCAGCTTGCCGCCGGTTTTCCCGCTATAGAGCTTGTGCCAGTCGATTTCGTGCATGGGCGTGTGAGCCATGGCTTCCACTAGGAAGTTCAAAATAAAAAAGGAAACGGGGGCCCGCGCGTTAGAGCCCTTAATCCATGTCCATGCCGCCGCCCGGCCCGCCTGCGCCGCCCGGCGGCATCGATGGCTTGCCCCTGCTGGCGATGATGTCGTCGATGCGCAACAGCATCTCGGTGACCTCGGAAGCGCTCTGGATGGCCTGCTTCTTTATCTTCATGGGCTCGATCACCTTCAGCGCCTTCATGTCCGCCAGCTTTGCGGAATAGACGTCCACGCCTAGGCTCTTGCCCTGCTTCTCGTGCTTGGTGCGCAGCTCGACTAGCGTGTCTATGGCGTCCATGCCGCAGCTCTCGGCGAGGGTCTTGGGTATGACTTCCATGGCCTCCGCGAACGCGGTTATCGCCAGCTGCTCGCGCCCGCCGACCTCGACCGCATACTTCCTGAGGTGCATGGCGAGCTCCATCTCCACGCTCCCGCCGCCGTAGACGTACTTGCCCTCCTCGATGGCGCTCGATACCGCGCCGATGGCGTCGACCACCGCGCGCTCGGCCTCGTCCACCACGTGCTGGGTGCCCGCGCGGACGAGTATCGTCACGCTCTTCGGGTTGTGGCACTTCTCGACGAAGATCATCTGCTCGCCTGCAATCTTGCGCTCCTCCACGAGGCCGGCCTTTCCGAGGTCCTTCTCGCTCAGGTCGTCCAGCGTGGTGACGATCCTTGCGCCGGTCGCCCTGACGAGCTTCTCCATGTCGCTCTTCTTGACTCGCCTCGCCGCGGTGATTCCCTTCTTGCTCAGGTAGTGCTGCGCGACGTCGTCTATCCCTTTCTGGCAGAACAGCACGTTGCATCCGCTCTTCGCAACCTTGTCCACCATGTCCTTGAGCATCTTCTCCTCCTGCTCGAGGAAGGCGGTCATCTGGTTTGGCGAGGTTATGCTGATGCGCGCGTCGGTCTCGGTCTTCTCGATTTCAAGCGCTGTGTCCACGAGCGCAATCTTTGCGTTGGAAAGGCTCTTGGGCATGCCGGGGTGCACGACCTCCTTGTCGATGAGCACGCCGTTGATGAGGGAAGTCTGCATGACGTCCCCTCCCTGCTTCTTCTCGAGCTTGACGTAGTCCTTGTCGATCTTAATCTTGCCGTCCCTGACCTCCGCGACCTGCGTCACCGCGGAGACCACGAGCTTGGCGAGCACGTCCTTGGCCCCGCCGGAGCCGACGGTCTTGCTTCCCATGCTGATGCTCGCGATTTCCTCGAGCAGCTCCTTGTCCTTGTGCGACACCGCCTCGCTGTGCTTCTCGAGGAACTCGATTGCCTTCGCGGCCGCGGACTTGTAGCCCGTGATTATCGTCGAGGCGTGGATGTTCTGGTCCAGCAGCTCGAGGCTCTTCTTCAGAAGCTCGCCGGCCAGCACTACGGCCGTCGTCGTGCCGTCGCCGACCTCGTCGTCCTGCGTCTTGGCGATTTCCACCATCATCTTGCCCGCGGGGTGCTCAATGTTGATTTCCTTCAGGATTGTCGCTCCGTCGTTCGTTATCACGATGTCGCCCATCTCGTCGACGAGCATCTTGTCCATGCCGCGCGGCCCGAGCGTGCTCTTGATCGCCTGCGCGACCGCGTAGCCGACGGCTATGTTCGTGCGCTGCGCGTCCCTGCCGAGGATTCTCTGGGAGCCCTCTGGCAGTATCACCATCTGCTGGTTGCCCAGCCGTCCGTCCTGTGCCATATTATCCACCCCTGTAGTTTTCCGTCACAGACAATTAGCAGTAAGCCCGTGAAACCCCATCCTAGCCCGCTAGGAAAACGTCCAATCGCCAATAACCATCGCATTCAAAGAATAAAAACTTTATCTTTATCCCCCGGCGCCCATTTTGGCGTTTCCACCTTCCCGTCGTCTCCCGTGCCGAGCATTTTTATACCGCCCCGCGTTCCTATTCCGTCATGCGGTTCCCTGCCTTTGCGTCATTGGCCGCCGCGTTCATACTGCTTGCGGGCTGCACCATACCGAACCCTTTCGCCCGTGCGTCGCCGGAACCCGGCCCGGATTCCGGCTTCCTCGTGCTGGAAGTCGTCGACGCCCCGCTGCCCGGCCTGCTCCAGCTCAACGTCACCCTAACGGACCTTTACGCCTCGACTGCAGGGGAGGGCGGCTGGGTGCTGCTCTCCAAGTCCGCGAAGGACTTCGATTTGATCGCGCTGGCGAACCGTTCCGCTCCTTGGGGCCGCTTCCCGCTGGCGCAGGGCGGCTACACCAAGCTGCGCTTCAGGGTGTCGTCCGTGCGCGCGCTCTTCGGGGAGAAGCCGAAGGAGTGCTACGGCCTTCCGTTCAACCAGCTGCCGAGGTCCGTCTGTGCGCCGGTTCTCAAGAAATACTCGGTCAAGGCCCCGAAGTCGTCCGTCGCGGTGGGCAGCCCGTTCATCGTCCTTGCCGGACAGGAGTCCCGGCTCATACTGGACATCGACGCCCGCTCCCTCCGCATTGACCTCGGCTCCTACTCGTTCTCCCCGCTGGCAAGCCTGCTCACCCCCGAAGAGTTCGGGGCCCGCTTCTTCAACCCCGACTGCGGCGACGGCTTCTGCCAGAGGGTCAGCTGCACCGGCGCGGGCTGCCCGCTCGTTGAGACCCCGGAGAACTGCCCGCAGGACTGCGCTGCCGAGCCCCCCGCAGCCCCCGTTGCCGGTAACTGCGTCGCACACGACGGCATCTGCTGCCTCGAGTCCCGGCCGGACACATGCAGCGAGGCGCTCCTGTTATGCGATTCCGGCGCGCCCGCCGTCTTCAAGGGCTGCGAATACCGCGAGGGGGCGTGCTTCTCGCTCTCGGAGTGCGGTTGAGCCGGCTTTTCGGAAGGCTGCAGCGCAGGGTCAGTAGACCTTGATGAATATCTCGCCGAAAAGCGCGTCCTGCCACGCCATCATCCTCTGGTCCTGCACGAGGTGCAGCACGGGAATGAGGCTGTGGGACACGACGCTGGCCGCGGGCTCGCCGTGGCCGTTGAAGCTTCTTGCTAGGCTGGAGAAGAGCAGCATGCTCTCCCGGTCCTTCAACTCGTGCGCCCTGTCGTATACCCTCTGCATGAGCTCGTGCATTTCCTCCTTGGGAAGTTCCAGCTCCAGGGGAGCGGGCCTCTCCCTCCGCGGAATCTCCCTCGGGCCCTGGCTCAGAACCTCCTCGACGGCCTCCAGCAGCTCGCCGAGCGTCACCGGCCTCGTCCTCGGGTTGTTCGTGTTGTATGCGAGCGCCGGAATCTCCTCGTCGTAGAGCGCGCGCACCTGCTCCTCGACCGCGGGCTCGGGCTCCTCCAGCCGCAAGGCCTGCGCCTTGTACTGCAGCAGCAGCGCGCTTGCCAGTATGACGTTCGCGGGAACGCGCAGGTCGAGCGCCTGCATCTTGCGCACGGTCTGCAGGTAGGCGTCCGCGACCTTGGCGATGTCGACGTTCCACGGGTCGAGCCGCTCGTTCTCTATCGCCTCCAGCAGGACCTCGCGCCAGCTCGGCTCCTTGACGAACTCGCTCAGGTCAAGCTGGCGGAAGTCTTCTGCAGCGCGCTCCGCAACGGATTCCTCGTCGTCGAAAGACTCGTCTTCTGGCATGGCCTCAGTCCCGGTGGGTTCCTACGGGATTCCTAGATACTGTGCCCGTGCTCTTAAATCTTTCGCCCGGGGGTCCGCCCCCCGGGGTTCACTTCTTCTCTTCAGGCTTCAGGGTTTCCTCCTTCTTGGGATCCCCGGCCTTCTCCAGCAGCCTCCTGCCCTCCTCCGCGCGCTTCTTCAAGTGGTCCTGGAAGTCTGCGAGCTCCTCCTTGCTCAACAGCTTCTTCATGTAGAAATTCGTGTACTGCTGGCTGATGCTGCTCGCGTCCAGCATGATGTTCTGGATTTCCTCGGCGTTCAGCTTCAGCTCCGCCGGCTCCAGAATTTCTACCGCTACCGGCGCGTATTTCAGGCAGAGCGAGAGCGCGCGGCTGAGGCTCGCGAAGAGCACCTTGACCTCCGTGTACGTCGAGAATTCCGTGTTGCCGTCCTTGTCCTTGCCCTCGCGGACCTCCTCGACCTCGCCCTTGGCATAGATTACGCCGGGCTCGCGCGTGACGCTGGAAACCATCTCGACTATGGCCTGCCGGATGACCTCCTTGTCCCTGCCGTAGGCGTCGAAATGGAGCAGCGCGAGCACCGCGCCCCTCTTTCCCGCGTCACGGAACAGTTGGTTGAGCTCCGCCTCGGTGTAATTCTTCTCGTCTATCTTGGCCTTGTCGTCCATGGTGGTATTGCTATGCCTTGCAAGGAATAAAAAAGGAGAGCATTCTATTGCTGGATTCGGGTATTTGGCATGGGAGAAAGAATTCGGAGTTGGCGCGATAGCCGCAAGGCTGATCCTGAGCTTATGGGCGACCCGTTCGTCTCCGATCTGGCGTTGAACGGCTTCAAACTCTCCGACCTGCATTTGATTCCGCTTTCTCCCCGGGCTGAACGCAATTTTTCGAGGTTCGCACGGCCCATCGCCCGCAGGTGGCAGGAGCATATCCGCGAGATCAAGCCGCTCGAGTCGCCGAAGTCGTTTCTCCTCGATTGCCTCTTGCGCGCGCATGCCTTCGGCGTGAAGGTCCAAGGAGACCGGCGTGTCTCCCAAAAACCGTTCGAGGGGGAGGACCGCCGTTCCGGCCTGCGCGCCCATGCACTGGCCCGGAAACTGGCGCCGTCAATCAGCGCCCGCAATCCAGCCGATTTAAACCGCGCAATGGAATTTGCGTTCCGCATGGGCTACAATTACCAGGCTGAGCGCAGGGGCGTAGGTTTCCGGCTTTAGGCATGCTCGTCTTTCCGCCAACCGCATTCGCTTCTCTGCCATGCAAGCCGTCAGGCCGGCGCGGGGTCGCCCTTGAAGTTCTCCAGCAGGGGCTTGAAGCGCTTTTCCTGCCGGAGCCGCAGGCCCTCCTCGTGGCCCCTCTTGATTGCAAGTCTCGCCGTCCGCGCCGCATACCTCTGGAATTCCTCATTCGCCTCCGGCAACCGCCCTTCGGCGTTGGCGCGCATGAGTTCCGCAAAGGCCTCCCTTAACCCTGCGATATACTCGCGCCCCGCGGAGTGCGCAGACTTCCGTGCTATGCGTTCCACGGCAATCCCTAGGTCGTTGGCCCGGATTTCCTTCGGGGTGTACGCCTTGGCGCGTCCGACTTGCCCGAGCAACGTGTTCCACGCGGCGCCGGCGCGCAGCCTTTGGGTCTGCCAGTTTTTTCCGCGTACCGGCATTTTCAGCAGGTGCTGGTAGAAGCTGTTGCGCGCGTGGTAGCTGTTCTGCCAGCCCGCGAACTCGGTTATCTCCGGTTGGACGGTTTCGAGGTTGACCGTGGGCACGCGCGCCGTATCGTGCGCGCCCCCTACGACGTCGAATTTGCGCCTCCCTCCAAGCGGGCTGCCGGGTTTCCGCTTCTGCCAGCGCACGCCCATCGCGCCGGCAAGCGCCCCGATCGTCGCCACGAACTCTAGATAGTCGATAAAGGCCTTCGGCGGGCGCGTGACGACTTCCTCGATGTTCTCCAGCGGGTGTTTGTACGCGTTGAAGATGGCGTCGGCGATGTGCTCCTTGGACGATTCAGGTTCGCGGAGCTTGTTCATGCGTTCAGAATGAGCGGGCAGGTTTAAATCCGGTTACGTCTCACGCCCTGACCATGTAGCCCTGCTGCGCTATGTAGCGCGTGCTACACTGCGGGCAGGAGTAGGCGTTGCCCGAGGGCTTGAGGTTGATGCCGTAGCCGTACGTGCAGTAGCAGTTCCTGCAGTTGTACACGAGCTCGTCTCCCTTCACGGTCATGCGGACTCACCTTGTCTGCCGGAATCGGTTTTAGCGCAAGTGGGTTTTTTGCGCGAAGCCAGTCATAATAGCCATATGTATTTAAACCTATTGCCAGTAATGCGTGCAATTTGTGTTTCTGCAGGGGTGGTTCGCATGAAGGTCAAGGACGAAGTGCTCAAGATGATAGAGTCCCTCAAGAAGGCCGGCTTCTCGCCGATAGACGCGGTGTTCGAGGGCGCCGTCGGCGTCAAGGAGGACACGTCGCTCATGTTCTTCGACAAGCTCAATGACAGGCAGCTCGTCAGCGGGGTAATCCGCATAATCTACACCGCGGACGACGACAACGTGCGCTTCGTGGAAATCCCCGTGGGCCAGCTACCGCCGGAGGCCGCGCCGCCGAAGTAGGACCGCAATGGGGCAGTTTTCATACTCGGGGCAGCGGTTGCCCGTTTAGCCTGCGGAGCCCGCCCGACAAAATATGCCGTTTAAAAGGGGGGCGTGCGCTGGATTGTGTGTAGTCGCGTTATGCTCCACAAGCTGCTCTTCGCCCTCGTGGTCACGGTTTCGGTAGCCTCGTGGCTGTTCCCCTTCGTCGCCGAGCCGCCGCTCGCCTACGTCACCTCATTCTTCGCAATCCGGCACCCCTTCCTGCTCTTCGGGTGCGCGCTCGGCATATTCTTTATCGGCGGGGTCGTCGAGAAGAGGCTCGGGCCGTGGAACCTAGCCCTCGTGTGGGTGCTCGCCTCTGCGGTCCCCCTCGCGCTGCCGGCCCTAG
The DNA here is from genome assembly GCA_043806595.1 of Microcaldota archaeon. GTDB lineage: Archaea > Micrarchaeota > Micrarchaeia > Norongarragalinales > SBBD01 > JAZDGU01. The sequence goes on along the minus strand of JAZDGU010000004.1, from coordinate 51,107 downwards.
GCGTCTCGGTTTCGCCCGCGGTAGCCGGCATGGGCGGCCTGCTCGGCGCAGTCGTCGCAGCGGACCCGTACGCGCTCGTCATCGTCTTCAACTTCTTCCCGGTGCCCGCGTTCCTGGGCGCCGTGGCGGTGCTCGCGTTCAACTTCCTCGTGGTTCAGGAATTCCAGGCGGTGCCGCTGTTGGTGGGCCTGCTCTACGGCTACCTCGCGGCCTCGGCCTCGCCAGGCGCGCCGCAGGCCACGCCCCCGAGGTATGCCGGCGGAAGGTATTGACGCGGCAGAACGGCATCTTTTAGGGTTAAACCTCCCAATTATATCTGGTATGTATTTCATACCATTCGTATTTTTTCTAAGGGGTGTTGGCATGAAAAAGGACGCCTGCTATGCGTGCCCTTCGGGTTGCGAGGTGCGCGTCAGCGGCGGCAAAGAAGCTGTCGTGCCCCAAATATGGGACCACCTGGTGCTGTTCCACGGCTCCGAGAGCGTCTCGTTCTCGGACGTGCTCGCAGTCGCGCTCTCTCCTATAGCTTGAGTCAGCGGCTCGAGACCGCCGCCTCGCCGTGCGCGGCAATCCATTTGGGCGCCGTGCGGGTCCTCTTCTCCAGCCGGAGCAGCAGCCTTTCCGCCGGCTCGAGGTTGTGCATAGATATCGGTTCGACGTTGAGCGCGAGCGGCACGTCGGGCGCGCGGCTTTCCGCGGAATCGAGTATCGCATTGAACGTCTGCAAGGCGATTTCCACGGACTCGGAGGCCATGTCCGAGCTGCCGGCGAGCCTGCTCTCGACTTCCTGAGGCACCTTCGCCCCCAGCCACTTGAGGAACTCGAGGTCGTGCGCGTCCCCCACTGGCGCGAGGCTCAGGTAGAACGTCGCCGGCGCAATCCCGGTTTCCCCGCATTTTCCGGAATATTCTTTGAGCAGTGCGAGCGTGCTCTCCGGCTCCATGATTACCTGCGTCGTGAAGAACGAGCAGCCGGCCGCGGTTTTCGCGAGGACGCGCGCCGCCTCCCCCTGCCTTTCGGGGATGGAGATGTTGCCAACGCCGGTGCCGGCGAACGCGGTCGCCCTGCGGTCGGCCTCTATCACCGGCGGCCCCAGGTACCTGACCGCGTCGCTGCTTCCGCCCACGAGGACCGCCGCGCAGATTCCTCCCTGTGCCGAGGCCCTGCCGAGCCATGAGTCGAATTCCTCGGCGGAGCTGAAGAACGCCACGACCTTGTTGACCGCGACGGGCTTGCCCGTCGCCTTGTAGACCAGCGAGGCGAACTCGAGCACGTCCATGTTGCGGTACAGGGGCTCGCCGTCGCGGTTTTCGGCGATGATCTCGGGCACGTTCAACGCGTCTATGCAGCGCGTGCGTTTGACCGCGTCCGCGATCTTGGCCACCGCTTTGCCGACGGCATCAGCGGAGGACCTCTTGGACGGCGGCGAGACCTCGAACATCACCGGGCCGGGAAGCAATTCAACCACCCGCCTCCTTCCTTGCGAGCACTGCGCCCTCCGCCATGCTTTTCAGCTTGGCGTAGGCGACCTCCCACCGTCGCGTCCTCAGCCCGCAGTCGGGGTTGGCCTGCACGCGCCCCGCGTCTCCGACCAGCCTCGCCGCGTGCAGCAGCCTGTCCCGGACGACCTCGGGGGTCTCGACGACGTCCGAGTGTATGTCGATGACGCCGACGCCGACGTTGACTTCCATGCCGTATTCCTTGAACAGCCCAATCGCCTTGAAGGCCTCGGGACTCACCTCGTCCGGACGGAAGTGCGTCGGCGAGGCGTGGTTGGTGAATTCGATGAGGTACGAGTCCGCGACGCATTCCGCGAGCGCGGGGAAGAGCGCAGGGTAGCTGCTGTAGCACAAATGGACCGCCTTCTCGACGCCGGCCGGCACGCCCTCAAACGATGCGTTGATGGCCGCGGTGAACACGCCGGATTCCATCTCGTTGGTCGCGGCAGCCGGCTCGTCCACCTGGATCACCTTCGCCCCGGCGTCCGCGAGCCTGCGCACCACGGGGTTCAGCACGTGTTCCGCGAAGTCCATGATGGCGTCCCGCCTTCCGCCCTGCAGCGCCTGCAGCGGCGCTTCTCCTGCACGTTCGCGGACGGCGCGGTGGTGCTCTATGTACGACCAGTCGGCCATCGTGTACGGCCCGGTGAGGCACGGCTTCACCTCCCGGTCGGTGTGCCGGCGGACGAAATCGAATTCCTCCTCGAAGAAGCGCGCCCCCTCTTCCTTCACCTTGACCGGCGAGGCCACGATGCCCTTGCGGAAGTAGTTGGCGTCGAACGAGTTCAGCACGCCCGCGGGCTCGATGCCCTCGGTGTTCCTCGCGAGGAAGTCGTACATCTCGGTCCGCGGCTGCTCGCCGTTGAATACCCGGTCGAGCCCGACGCCCTCGAACATCCGGATGACGTAGATCGACGCGATTTCCACGATGCGCGCCCTTTCCTCTTCCGTCCTGAGGGCTCCGTCCTTCTCGAGCAGCCCGCCGCCCCTGCCGTCCGCGAGCTCCTTCCTCTCCCCGACCCCCAGCCTTTCGCCCCACGCCAGCGCGTCCGCAATCCACGCCTTGTCTGCTGGGGCGGAGAGCTTCTGCCTCCAGATGGGCCGCTGGATGCTCCCGATTTCCTGCGTGACAAACGGTTTGTTCATCCCAATCGACCGCTGAGTTGCGACAGCAGCATGATTTTTTCCAGGGCGACGCCGAACGGCACGTCCCAGAGCCTGTCGTTGCTCCCTACGTAGAATTTGCCGGAGAATTCCGCGCCGGCGAACTCCCGCACCATCTTTTCCGAGGTTTCAAGCGCCTCGATTCCCGCCCTCGCGCCGTCCGCCACGCCGAGCAGCAGGCCCTTTCCAGTGGAGACCCCCTCCGGCTCCGTGCGCAGGCAGTCTATCCCGAGGAAGTCGGCCTCGGATTCCTCTGCGACCGCGATCGCGTGGCGCGCGTCCGCAAGGGGGAAGTGCACGCCGAGCTGCCAGCCTTCCGCCTTCGCTAGCGAAATGCACTCCGCGGCCCATCCTGATTCGCGCAGCCCTTCCCTCGAGAGGTCGTAGCCGACGCCCGGCTCGAGCAGCACGAGGCAGTTATAGCCCTTCCTCTGCACGGCCGGCAGGCTCTTCGCGACGGCATTCATGTACCCTAGGGCGAGCTCCGCCGGGTCGGAATAGTGCGAGTCCTGCACGAGCGCCGCGAAAGTGTACGGCCCGATGAGGGACAGAATCCCTCCCTTCAGTCCGGGCAGGGCGTCGGCGATTTCCCCGCCTTCGCACGAGATTTCCGACACGATGTTGGGCTTGCGGTAGAACGTGTTCGTGCGGAACCAGCGCGTCACCGGGCCGACCGAGTCCTCGCCTGCGGTTTCCCTCCTCTCGAAGCCTCCGAAGGTTTTCGCAATCGGCCGCAGGAGGTCGAGCCAGTCGGACTGCCCGCCGCTGGCGAACGCGAACCCCTTTTGCGCCTCCAGCAGCCTTGCCCGGTCGGCCCCCACTGCCTTCCCGAACTCGCCCGCTTCGGCGTGCCCGTCGCGGACAAGCCGGTGCACTGCTGCAGTAGAGTCCGACCGCGGCAGCCTTCCGCAGACCATCGCCCCCGAAAAACCGTCCATGCGCGTTTTTCGCCGCCCGGGATATAAATTCCCTCCTGACGCAATAATTCCTATAGGAATATACTCTCGATAAAAAATTCCCGGGTCGCGGTTTTATCCCATGTCATCCGAATCCGGAGAGGGTGCTGCTCGCGAGGAACGCCGTGACGGCGAAGATTATCGCCGCGATGGGCAGCGTCTTGGCGATGCTCGTGTAGGTGTGCAGCTTGTTGTTGCTGTCCTCGACCTGCGAGTTGAAGTACGTCAGCAGTATGACGACCTCGACCACGTACAGCCCCATTATCAGGAGGAACTCCCCGGGCGACGCCGTGGTCTCCCTTATGCCGGAGGTGTCCAGCAGCGACGAGAAGCCCTTGAAACTCAGGCCGCCGAGCTGGACGTTGGTGTTCCCCAGAGAATCCCCGAGGCTCATGCCCGCGAACGAGTTTATGATGATGGTCTGAAGCGAGCTGACTACGGCGATGACTACCGGCACGACGAACGTGGACATGGTGCTCAGCAGCGTCGTGATGTCCGCGAGCAGCCTGCGCAGCGTCTCGTCTATCTTCTGGGCGTTCCTCATCTGGAAGCTGAGGCTCATGAGCGACTTGGCGGCTACGTTGACCCCGAGCTCCACGCTGTCCACCATGAGCCTCGTGCCGCTGCGGATGATCTGCGAGGGGATGTAGCGCAGCGCGCCGTACGTCCTGTCGAACGCGGCCGCTTCCAGCGTCATGCCGAGCAAAGTGACGTTCTCAAGCACGCGCCTGAAGAACTTCTCCCCGACCTTGCTCTTCGGGAGGAAGTCGATGGCGTAGGCGAGCGCGTCCTCCATAGGCTTGTTCTCCCCCAGCCTCGACGCGAGCACGTACGTCGCGTCCTTGAACTCCCTCTCCATCTCGCGTATCTCGTCCTGCACCTTCTTCCGCTCGCCGAACTTCCCCCAGAGGTAGACCGAGAAGGCGAAGCTTACCGCAAGCACCACCGCGAGTATCGAGAACACGTACAGCTTGAGCCCGAGCAGCTCCACGTGCGGCGTCGAGGCGAGGTACTCGTCCTGCAGGTACGTCGGAATCTGCTGGAGCGTGAGGTTGTCCGCGAAGTTGCCCGCGAGCAGCACCGCGGCGAAGACGACCACGGCCGCGAGGGTGTACGAGAACTCCATGCCGAGGAACCGCATGTTGCCCCTTCTCGGCAGCCCGGGGTAGCGGTCGGTGATTTGCGGCGGGATGTAAGTCGGCGGCCTGCCCCCGAGGATGCTGTTCCCGTAGATGTAGATGCCCGCGGGCAGGAGTACGCAGTATATGAGGAATATGAACCCCGCCTGCGCGATCGGCAGGCCTTTCACGAACGCCGACCCGATGGGCAGGATAATGGCGAGCATGAGCGGCAGGAGTATCCCGAAGTAGTAGAGGAACACCGTCGGCTGGTGCAAGTTGCGCGCGTAGATGTCCATCTTCTCCTTGCTGCCCTCGAGCACGTCCAACGAGGCCTTCTCCAGCAGCTCTACCCTTCGCACGTGGTCCGTCTCCAGCGAGGACGAGCGGATGATCATGAGCGCGTGCTTGAAGTCGTCGCTGTAGCCCCCCCATCGGTAAGCCATCGCGTCCAGGCCCTCCTCCACGCTGAGGAACGTCCCTATCTGCACCTCCCATACGAGCTCCTTGAGCTCGTCCGCTATCTTCCCCCGGCCGTGGTTCGCCGCGAACTCGACGGCCTTCTCGAGGTTGGGGTTGAGCCTCAGGCTCATCACGAGGTAGTTTACGATCTCCGGGATGTACGCGAGCGAAAGCATCCTCTCGCGCTCCGCCGCCATCCCCGGATAATACTGGTAGAAAATGCTCGGCGTCACCGGCAGGAGCAGACACAGTAGGCTTCCGAGGTATATCATCATCGTGTCCGTCGTGAGCTCCGGCCCGAGGTAGAAATAGAACGCCGCGCCGAACACCACGCCGACGCCCAGCCCGTAGGTCAGCAGCGCCTTCGCCGTAGCGTAGTACTCCTCCGCGGGGATGTTCCAGTTGAGGAAGTCGAATAGCGCCTTCTGCTCCGGCGAGAACTTAGCGCCCGCGCCGCCGGACCTGTTGCGGGAGTACATGAACCGCGTCAGCCCGACGAAGAAGCTTTCCCTCCTCTGCTCCTTCTCCTCCTCGACGTATTCCTGCGACTTCTGCGTGTAGAGCGACTCGAACTTCTCCTCCTTCGCCTTCCTCTGCTTGGGCGGCATGACTGCCTTTCCCTCGCGGCGTATATAAGCCTTTATAACCGCTCCCCGCGGAGAGCCATTCATGCGCATGAATTTCGTCGCCGACGTGATGCTCGCGAGGCTCGCGCGCTGGCTGCGCATGCTCGGCGTTCGTGTCTCGCCCCCGCGCTCGCAATCCGACGACGACATAATCCGCCAGTGCATCGGGGAGAGGGCTGTCCTCGTGACCCGCGACGTCGCTCTCTCTGTAAAATCATCGAGCTACTGCCGCTGCCTGCTCCTGCGTTCCTCGGACCTCGACGGCCAGGTGCTGGAGTTCTGCAGGGCCGCCGGCCTCGACCTTTCCGCAATCCGGGAGGATTCGGTGCCGAGCACGTCTGTCTGTCCCGAGTGCAGCGGCCGCCTGAAGAAAACGCCGAAAAAATCGTTGGAAGGCAAAGTGCCGAGGAAGTCCTGGCTTCATGCGGCGGAATTCCTCGTCTGCGGCTCGTGCGGCAAGGCCTACTGGCGGGGCTCGCACAACGCGAAGATCCTTGCCGGCCTTCGCAGGATGAAGCGCAGGTTCAGGCGGGCTGGCACCTTATCTCCTGCATGATTTCCTCCGCGGTCAGCTCCCTGCTGTAGAACTCGACCTGGTCGATGTTGCCCTTGAACGCCTGTGACGCGTCGTTCTGCTTGTTGCCCACTGACAGCGGCAGATTGGAGTGCCACATCGGCTTGTTCGCAGGGCCGCTTACAGTGGCATTGAGCCTGCCGTCGATGTAGACGTTCGCCGTGCCTGTGGTTTCGTTGTACGTCGCGGCGATGTGGTGGTATCCCTCGAGGGTCATGTCCTCCGGATCCACTATTACGGGGTTGAAGAGGCCGGTCCAGACCGAGAAGTGGAACGCGGCTTCCATGGCCGGCGGGGGAGGGTCGTCCATCGACCAGACTATGTAATCGACTTGCGTGAACGAGAGGTCGAACGAGTTGGCGATGGCCGCTATGACGGGCTGGCTGCCGTCCCCGCTGTCGTCGAATCTTATCCAAGCCAGAAACGTCATGCTCCCCACGCCCTCGATGGGCTTGCTGCTCTCGACGTGGCCCGGGGCTGCGCCGAAGTGAAGGCACGGCGGGAACTTGCAGTTCGCCGAGTCGAGCGTGGGAAGGCCGCCCTTGAGGATGCCGTCGTTGTGCTTGGCGCTGGAGTCCGGCGTTGTCCCGCCCTGCAGGCCGTCGAGCTTGTATGCGAGCAGCGTGCTGTCGGGTTCGGCGAGGTACTTGGAGAGGCAGACGAACGTTTTCCACGTCCCCACGCTCTCCTCAATCTGAGCTTTTGAGCGCCCCTGCAGCGCCTGCATGACCGCTATGGTGAGGAAGATGATGAGGAGTATGCCTGCGAGCAGTATGACGTACTCCAGCGCGGCCTGGCCGCGCGCCGCGTTGTGCATTACCGTCAAGTGCATTGCCGGGTTAATAAATGTCTTTTCTCCCGCTGCCGCCCCCCAGGCAGCCTCCTTTTTAACCTCCATTTTTAAGGGTATTATTGAAGTTTATTTCGCCATGACCTTGCCTCGGTGTCCTTCATGAGGAAGCCCCCCTTTCGCGAACACAACCCGCTCCAGGCGGCCTTCGAGAGGCCCCGTGAATTGCGGAATCCCGCCGAGCGCCGTTTTTCGGAAGCCCACGACCGCCTCCTTTTAAGCCTAGGCCAGCACCGACGCATCAGAAGGAGCCCGCTTATCTTCGACGAGGAAACGGAACGGTTTTTGGCTTCATCCAGTCGTTACCCCGAAACCGCGCGTTTTGTTGGACTCGAAGGCCTGTCTACCCAGGCGGCGGCCAGGGCGGCGGTGAAGCTCAACCTTTACCGTGCCGTCGAGGCATCCCGGCGCCTGCTTCAGCACAGGAGCCTTCCGCCAGAACGAGCAGAAGGAATAATCGCGGAGTTCTTCAGGGGCCATGGGTTACGGAGGTCCGTGATAATCGGGGCGCTTGAAGCGAAAGGCCAGCGCATTCCGGTCTCCGAGCATCACACTGCTCCTGCTGTGTTCTGGGGGGGAGCGGCCCCTCCCCTCGAAGAGCGGCTGGAAAGCCATATGCGCTCATATTTTGCGGCCATGCACGGCCAGCAGGAAAAACGCGCGGGCATTCTGCCTGCGGAAAAAATTCGGGCCAGCATCATGAACTTGATTGCCCTCTGGAAAACTCATGCCCGCGAAGACCGGGCTGTAGACTACGCGGGGCTGGTCTATTCGATTTATTATAATGGGAAATGGCCCGGCGGTTCCCTTCCCGAAAAACTGTTGTTCGAAGTGCATTCGAAGGACAGGGATTCGGCGCACTCGTTTTTCTCGGACGCAGGCTTTGCGGTGCGGGAGCGCAAAGCCAGCAAGGAGGCCTATGTCATGTTTGAGATGACGCCCTCGGCGGAGCTGCTCCGGCTTCTGAGCGACGAGAGCCTTGCCAGACTGCGCGAGAAGATAAGCCGCCTGCGGAAATAGCACCGGGGCAGGCGGGCCAGAAGGCCTTTCAGGGCAACCTCTTTTAAAGCCGCCGCGGCAAAATAGCGCGTGGAAAGGGTGTGTTGCCATGCATCCGGGTAGGATAGAGAAATATTACGCCGAAAAGCTGGAGTCCGAGGGAGCCATGCTGTTCTCGCTCATCGACCCCGACAAGAGCTACCTCGAGCGCGGCGTGCAGATAGCGAAGGTCGCCTTCGACGAGGGCAGCGACGTCATCCTCATCGGCGGAAGCATCGGCGCGCAGGGCTCGGTCCTCGACGACACCGTCAAGATGATCAAGGAGGAGGTGAGCATCCCCGTCGTGCTTTTTCCGGGCAACATCTCGGGTCTCTCGCACTACGCCGACGCAATCTACTTCATGCACATGATGAACAGCAGGGACGTCTACTGGCTTTCCACGGCGCAGATACAGGCCGCGCCCGTTGTCCAGAGGATGAAGATCGAGGCCATTCCCACGAGCTACCTCGTGCTCGAGCCCGGCCGCACCGTCGGCTGGATAGGCAACGCGAACATAGTGCCCCGAGACCGGCCCGACCTCGCCTATTCGTGCGCGCTTGCCGCGAAGTTCAGCGGCTCGCACGTGCTCATAACGGACGTCGGCAGCGGAGCCGCCGAGCCCGCGCCAGTCGAGCTGGTGAGCGCGGTCGCGAAGGCGTGCGCGAAGGAGATGTTCTACTTCTACGCCGGCGGAGCGCGCACTCCCGTGCAGGCCGGCGACATCATCGCGGCAGGTGCCGACGGCATCCAGATAGGCACGGCCTTCGAGGAGGGTGACGTGCGCAAGAAAATCCGCGACGTGCGCGCCGCAGTCAAGGCCGCAGGCAAGAAGCGCGTCTGACCTCTCCCAACGTTTGTCCGTTTTCATCGCGCCGGCAGTAGGAACTTTGGACGTTTGGCGCTGGAGCTCATGATTTCGGAGTGGTTGGGAGAGGAAGAGGCTGTTTGACCAAAAGGAGGCAAATCCTTGTGCTATTAGACGGAAAAACGCCTATTTTCTCTCTCACCACTCAATGCTCTATTCGAGTGCAGTTATTTGTTCGATTGGGTGCTATTTATTGCTTGCGCTTCGGCTAACGTCAAAAGTCTATTCGTCGGCTGCCGTAGGGCTATTTTGCTGGCTTAGCCGTGGCGCGTTCGCCCTTCTCGAGGGCCTCGAATTTCTTGCGGAAGACCTCCATGCGCTCGGCAAGCCTCGTCTCCTGCCTCTCCAGCGTCGCCTTACGGTCTTCCAGCGTCTGTGCCTCCCCTTTTAGCTCTTTCTCGAGCGTGTCCTTCTGCTTGGGCACGAACACGCTTCCCACCAGGCGGAACACCTTGCCTTCCGACTTGAGCTTCGTGACCTCCTCAATCGCCTTCCCGATTTCCTGCTTCTGCGCGGAGACCTGCTGCTTCTGCATGCCGATTATCTGCAGCTGCTGCTGCAGGCTCTGGAAGTCGCGCACGTCGCTCTTGATTTCCTCGTCTTCTGCCATGTACGATCACTTCCCCCCATTGTGCCCGCGAACGCTATTAAACCCTTGCCGGCGGCTCCGGTCGTGCGCTCGCTATTCGATTCTCCTTATCCCGGCGATTTTGTCGAAGTCGGAGTCGAAAGAGTAGATGGTCCTGATTCCGAGTTCCTGCATGACGACGATGCTCAAGGCGTCGCAGAAACTCATCCCGTCGATTTTTCCCACGATCCTCAGGGCGGCGTCCGTGCGCGGGGGAGAATTGTATTCCATTTGAAGCTTCTCCAGGCGCAGCATCTGCCTGCCAGCCTCGCTTGCCCTCTCCTTCCCTCCCTTTGCCTGCAGGTATGTCACAGTCTCGTCAAGCACATGGTCGGAAGTGATGAGGGTCTCCCCCTCCCTTTTTGCGCGTTGTATGAGCGCCAAGCCTTGGGCGTGGGATGGGTCGTTGGCGCGCGCCGCGGCTATGAAAATGCTCGTGTCGACGAAAATCATGGCTCAAATCCCGTAAACTACCTTGTCAACATCGGTGCGCGAATCTCCTTTTGTCCTTGACTTGTCCATTCCGAAAAAGTCCTCCCATCTGGCGCTTTTCTTTCCGGTTTCCATCAGGTCGTCTTCCGTGAGTTTCTCGACCCCCTTCTCGATGATTTCCGCCTCGGAAATCCGTCTGCGGTGCCTCAGCATGTAGTTGGCCTGCAGCCTGCGGATCTTCGGCACGATCCTGCGCGGCACCTTCTTCGTAATCAGCCCCGATTCGGACACGTTTAACACCTTTAACACTTTTTACACTAAAGTTTTTATTCCTTCCGCGGCCGCGTTTCCGGTGCGCCGTCCCGGCGCGTTTCTCCCAACCGAATGCTTTTTATTGAGGGGGAACGGAACGCCTTGCAGGTGATTGCATGAATAGGCTCATTGTGGCAATCGGCCTGCTGGCCGTCATGACCGTAAGCGTTTCGGCGTTCGTTGTTACCCATGCAAGGCCGTCAGACTCCGGCGACGAACTCGGAGGCGGCAAGACTTTCATCGGTGGCGAAGACGAGGGCTTCAAGATTTCCGTAACGGACCCGGACGACGACACGCAATGGATCATGCACGAACTGCAGGCAACAAGCGACCCTTCCGACGGCAGCTGGAAGGTTGCTCTAAACGGCGCCGGCAGTGGAGTCATCGTCTTGGCCGACGGAGCCGACTCAAACGGCAAGGCTTAAACCCCGACGACGGGTTTTAGGCCTTTCGGATAGTTTTTCTTCTCCGCCGGAGCATCTCCGCGGTCTTCGCCAGCGACTGCTCGTCGACGATCTGCTGGTCGCGCAGAGTCTTCACGGAGAAGTTTATCGTCGGGTGCTTGTAGACCCATTCCATGCTGGCAAGCGCCTCCTTTTCCGTGAAGTCGTGCGTGCTCCTCCTGCAGTTCTTCGCGAATGTCCGCATGACTTCAGCAGCCTGCTCGCGCTGCAGCCCGTCCTTGAGGCATGCGATGGCTACCGTCACCGACGCGTAATACCGCTTGCCCTCGCCGACGCCCTGCAGCAGCGCCTGCACGGCCGGCAGCCCGAGGTACTTGCCGGCATAGGTCTGCAGGGACACTGCGGGCCTAGGCAGCGCCGCGGAGAGCCTCCTGCCGGCGTCTCGGATTTCCTTGGGCAGCGCCTTCGCGTCCGCGCGCACTTGCGTTATCCTCTGCGCGATGGCTTGCGCCAGCAGCCGCGAGAGCGCGGTCCTGCCGACGTGCACCCTGCCTTCCTCTACTGCCTCGTCGGCTAGCGTCGTGCCGGCGGAAAGGTAGTCTAGCAATGCGATGGAATACCCCCCGCCTTGCGCGTCCGTCTGCAGTCCGGGGAAGAAGTCCTTCGCCACTGCTTCATACTCCTGCACGCCGGCGGTTTCAATTTGCAGCATGTACCTCCGGGCCTCGGCCTCGCCGTACCTCTGCATCGCGTTCGAGTCCCCGCCGGCCGCGAGCAGGAGCCTCGCAAGTACGTATCCCTTGGCGTCTTTCGGCGGGCGCGGCCCGCCCTGCAGAGTCTCGAGCACCTGCCTCTCGGCGCTCTCCACTTCCTCGCCGGTGACTGATTCGACTCCCTCCTGCTTGAGCCTGCGCCTCGCCTCGGACAGGAACGGGTATCTCTCCCAGAGCTCCATTGGCACCACTAGCCTCCTGGATTATTCTCGCCGGCAAGCTATTTATTTGCGCTTGCCGGCCTTTTTTCCCGCAGTCTCCGGCTGCGGTAAGGCGCGCTGCAGCAGTTTCCTCCGGTGGGTGACGAATTTCTCCCGCATTTTTTCATACGCCGGATGGGTTTCGCGCCTGACGCGTAGGACTTCGGCGTATATGCGGCGGATTCCGCGCGGTGTCAGGTTTGAATAGCCCGCTTTCATTAGATAAGGATGGGCGTCCATGGCATGCTGCCCCCCCACGATGATCAGAGCCGGCCGGAAGCGCATGGCCCTCATCACCAGGAAGTCAGTCATAACCTCGTAATCGAGGAGTATGAGCTTTTCGGCTTCGTTTTCGCTCATCCACGCTAGGCTGGGCCTTCCGTGTTCTCGCGCCGCACTGCGCTTCTTGGCGCGCGTGGCCGCGTCTATCGACTCCAGCGCCGCGTCGGTTATGTCGCGATTGGCCAACTGGAAAATTTCTGGCATGCTTTGCCGGGATTTTTCCGCGTCAATCACTTTCGCGAGCGCTCTCGCTCGGGCGTCAAGCGCGCGTTCCGGATGGAAGCCCTTCACCTTGAGCCCCCTTGCCCGCGCGGTGTCGGCAAGCAGGCGGAAGATGTGCGCGCCAGGGGTGTGCGTTCCCTCTATCATCACCGTCTGCCCCGGGCGCAGCTTGCGCATGGCTTTCACTGCGGCGTTGAAACCCTGCTCCATGGGGGGGGGTATTCGGATATAGTTCGCCTAAGCGACTGCATGGTCTTCCTTCTGAACATTAGCCCGGCCCAGGGCGGGTCGTGGACGATTCCAACTATCGCGCCACCTCGGCGCTTCCGGTTCTCCGGTTCCATGCCAATTGAGATGCCGCGCGAGTTTTTATGCCTATTTCGACGGCGTCGCAGCTGCGTCGCCGGTCTTGAGGGATTTGTTTGCCGGGCGATGAAGGCTGCGGGGGCTTCATGTTGTTCCCGCAGCTGCCGCGGGCAACGTTCAGTTGCGCTTCCTCAGCTTTCCGGCGGCCTTCCCGGGCTTCTGCCTGCTCTTGGCGAGCTCGCGCTCTATCAGCGTCTGCGCCGCGGCATCCAGGCTCGAGCCGGCTTCCGGCGAGGAGGGCCGGGCCTCGAAGAGGTGCGGCTTGAGGTGCTGCGAGAGGTATTTCTGGAACGCCGCGCGCGTCTTGGCCTCGTGCACGCCGCCGTGGAACTCCTTGTTGCGCTCCAGCCCCTCGCCGACGAGCTTCTTGAGCCGCGGGAACCCCGCGAGCCCCTTGAAGTCGAAGAGGTTGACGAGCGCCTTGGTCTCCCTCTTCTTGAAGCTGATGAGCGAATGCTTTGCGGACTGCAGGTCCTCGCTCCTGAGCGCGTCCGAGACGTCCTCGTGCGCCTTCAGCCTCTCGAGGTTGAGCTGCCGGAAGTATTTGGCGTGCTCGTTGAACTCCTTCGCCAGCTCGACCACCCTCTTGTCCGGTATCTTCTCTCCTTCTATGCCCATCTGCGTCTCCATAGCCTCGTACTGCTCGATGAGCCCGTAGAACGACTTGCTGAGGTACATGAGCGAGAGCAGCGTGTAGGTAGCGGGGATGAGCACGAACATGTACTCGCCCGGGAACGCGTAGAACACGAACGCCGTCGAGCCCACGCCGAAGAGCGTGAGGACTATGCCCGTGAAGACGTCGGCTGCGTCGAGCTCGATGCCCTCGACGACCTCGTTCGACGGCCGAAAGCTGTTGAACACGAGCCCGCGCGCGGCCTGCCGCGTCAGGTGCTTGAGCTCGGCAATGAACTTGTACAGGGGCCACACCACGAGCGGCAGGATGACCAGACCCGGGGAAAGCCCCGCGGGCAGGAACTCGAGGAACGGGATCGAGAATTCGGCCTGCGTGAGGTAGCTGAGGTAGACGATGGAGACCGCGATGACCAGCTGCGTGAACAGCCTCCCGAGGGAGCGCACGAACTCGTTCTGCGCGGCGACGTCGCGCGCCATGCGGTCCACGGCGTTCATCTCCCTCTGGAGGATGCGGCTCTGCTCCTGCAGCCTTATCGGGAAGAACCTCTCGAACACTGCTGCGATCCTTTCCCTGCCGCCATACAGTATCGGCAAGGCTATCGTCGTCGAGATCGTGAGCAGGAATGCGACCGAGAGCACGTCGGAAGCATGCGGCAGTATGCCCTTCGCGGCGATGGCGATGATTATTGCGAACTCGCCGAGCGGGCTCATGAGTATGCCGCCCGTGACCGCGGACTTGAGCTCCATGCCTATCGCGGTGCCGGTGATGCCGTGCGCGACGAGCTTGGCCAGCACGTAGCCCGCGGCAAGCGCGGCAACGAGCCAATAGAGCATCGGGTCCGACGGGAACGTCGTCGTTGCGCCGAAGCTCACGAAGAAGAACAGCACGAAGAACTCGCGGAACAGCCCCAGCTCGCGCTTTATCTTCTCCCCGTAGGCGCTTTCGGCGAGGGCGAAGCCCGCGAAATACGCGCCGATTGCCGGACTCAGGCCGAGGTACTCGCTCCCGAAGTATGAGACGACGAGGAAGATGCCCATGCTGTATAGCCACATCTGGTCCTCCCTGCCGATGCTGTTGAGGATGTTGAGCACGTGCTTGCTGACCTTGCTCACGACGAAGAACATCGCGATGACGAAGAACAGCGCGTTGAGCACCGGCAGGTTCACGGTCTGCTGCTGGGACAGCATGGCGATGAACACGAGCACGAGTATCGCGAAGAAGTCCTCGAGGATGAGCACTGAGATGGTGACGCGCGCCTCCGGCGTGTTGATGAGGCCGCGCTCGATGAGGAACTTGCCCGTGATCACGGTGCTCGTCGCAGTCAGCATCGCGCCGATTACCATCGCCTCTATCTGCGAGAACCCGAAGAAGCGCGCGATGAGGAAGCCGGCGACGAACGCGAAGAGCATCTCGACGAACGCGAGCACCGTCGCCACCGCGCCGGTCTCCTGGAATTTCCTCATGCTGAGCTCCAGCCCGAGGTAGAACAGCAGCATGGTGACGCCGATCTCGCCGAGCAGGGAGGCGACGCCGACGCCTTCGCCGGCGAGCATGTTGAACCCGAGCGGGCCGAGCACCAAGCCCGCGGCGATGTAGCCGATCGCCGAGCTCTGGCCGAGCCTGGAGAAGAGTATGCCGGATAGCAGCGCCGTGAGTATGACGACCCCTATCTCGATTATGGGCAGCTGCTCCACGGCGACCATGACCCCCCTTTATCGCGTGCCAATAAAAACGCTTTCGCTTTGCTCGCCGCAGCAACCTTTTTCTATTCGTCAGGCATTACGCTTGCATGCTTGCCTCCGACTTCGCGCTGGCTTTCGTGACGGTTCTCGCAGTGCTCCGCTTCTTCAGCGTCCCCATAGCCCGCAGGCTCGAACGCCACCATTCCGAGGTCGTCAGCTTCTCCGCGGGCGTGTTCCTCTCCTATTTCTTCCTCGCGCTGTTCCCGGTTCTGTTGCGCGCCCCGCCTTCCGCGGAGAAGGAACTGTTCGCGGCGATGCTGCTCGGGCTGGCAGCATTCCACCTCGTCGAGAAGTACGTCTACCAGCACGTTTCCAACAGGAGGCAGCTGATAAGCGAACTCGGCGAACTGCACGCCCTCGGTTCGTTCGCCGACAGCTTCATCGTGGGCTTCGCGCTCGTGTTCGTCATGCAGGCCGTCGATCCTGCCAAGGCCTACTTCGCGCTGATTCCGTTCGTGGTGCACATGCTCGCCTCCAGCCTCTCCACGGCGCACATCCTCGAGCATTTCAGCGCCGGCGTGTTCGGGAATGCCGTGCTCGCCTCCGCCCCGATAGCGGGCGCGCTTGCCGCAGGCTACCTCCAGCTGAACCCTCATTACTTCTTCATCATCTTCAGCTTCATGCTCGGCGTCATATTGTATTCCGTGCTCCGCGGCATCCTGCCGCAGAAGCGCAAGGGCCGTCCGCTGTATTTCTTCGCAGGGCTGGCGCTCACGTGGGCGCTGCTGTACTTCCTTGCCTGATGCCCCCGCCTGCCATCGCGCCCCTTTTTATTCGGGTTTCCCGAAATATTCCGTTAGGAGAACAGACCAATGCCGCTCGATACCCGGAAAATCGCCTTGCTGGGCGTGGTGCTAGTCTCCGCGGGCGCGTTCATCTATTTCGCGAGACTGGCGCGGCACCGCAAGCGCGGAGCCGTAAGCCCGCTCTTGTGGATTTCCGGCGCGTGCTTTGCCGTCTCCCTCGCCGCGTGGCTCTTCCTCGAGTCGTGACCCCACATGAATACCTCTCTCGAAACCAACCTCTGCGGGAAGCGCCTTTCCAACCCGACCGTGCTCGCCAGCGGAATCCTGGGGACCTCGGCGGACGTCATGTCCTTCGCCGCCAGGTGCGGCGCAGGCGCGCTCACCACCAAGTCCTGCAACCTGCGGGGCCGCGAGGGCTTTCCGAACCCGACGGTCGTGAGCACGCCGCACTACATGCTCAACGCCGTAGGCCTGGCAAATCCGGGCGTCGAGGAGGAGGCGAAGACCGTCGCCCTGCTGAAGAAGAAGACCAAGGCCGCGGTCATCGCCAGCGTCTTCGAGTCCTCGCCGCGCAAGTTCGCCGAGGTCGCGGAGAAAATTTCGCGTGCAAAGCCCGATTTCCTCGAGCTCGACCTCTCCTGCCCGCACCTTTCGACTGAAAAGGACTTCTCCTCCTACGGCGACTTCTCCAGCAACCCGGAGTCGGCCTCTGCAGTGGTCTCCGCGGTAAAGTCCGCGACCAAGATTCCCGTATTTGCAAAGCTGTCGCCCAACTGCGCGGACATCTCCGTCATGGCCAAGGCAGTTGAATCCGCCGGCGCCGACGGCATCACCGCCATCAACACCGCGAAGGGCATGGCAATCAACGCCGAGCTCCGTCGGCCGGTGCTCGCGAACAAGTCCGGCGGCGTCTCCGGCCCGGCGCTCAAGCCCATCGCGCTCAAGTGCGTCTACGACGTCTACGCCTCCGTAAAAATCCCTATTATTGGCACCGGCGGCGTCGCCACCGGCTCGGATGCCGTCGAGATGCTCATGGCCGGCGCCTCTGCGGTAGGCATCGGCAGCGCGGTCTACTGGCGCGGCTTCGACGTATTTTCGCAGGTCTGCACGGAAATGGGGCAGTGGATGAAGGCGAACGGCTATTCCTCGGTCAAGCAATTGGTGGGTGCCGCGCATGGATAGCATCCGGCATCCCGCGCCGGGTTCCGCGGCGCTCGGTTCAAAGTACGACATGCCCGAGGCTTTCACCGTCGTAAGAGTGAAGAAGGAGAACTACCGCATCAGCACCATCTCCTTCGACCGCCCGCTGCCCTCGAGGCCCGGACAGTTCGTGATGATGTGGCTGCCGGGCGTCAACGAGCGCCCGATCTCCATCCACGGGCCGGACCCGCTCTCGCTCTCCGTCGCGAAGGTCGGCGAGTTCTCCTCCAAGGCGCTCGAGCTCAAGCCCGGCGACAAGGTCGGAATCCGCGGGCCCTACGGGAACTCCTTCAAGCTGCAAGGCAGGAACATCCTTCTCGTCGGCGGCGGCTACGGCCTCATGCCGCTGTACTTTCTTGCGGTCGAGGCGCGCAAGAGGAAAATCGGCGTGACAGTAGTCGCGGGGGCGCGCAAGGCCGAGGACGTGGTGCTGGAGGAAGATTTCAAGAGGCTCGGCTGCAGGATGTCGGTGTGCACGGACGACGGCAGCAGGGGCTCGAAGGGCTACTGCACGCAGGACGCCGACTCGATTCTCTCCAAGGAACGGTTCTCCGCGGTGTACGGCTGCGGCCCCGAGATGATGGAGGTGGAGCTCGTGCGCGTCTGCGCCCGCCGCCGCGTGCCCGTCTGGGTGAGCGTCGAGAGGATGATGAAGTGCGGCTTCGGCGTCTGCGGGGAATGCGCGTGCGGCGACAGGCTCGTGTGCGCGCAGGGCACTGTCTTTGGCGGCGGGGACCTCGCGAAGAACCCCGACTTCGGCAAGTCCTACCTCGACTGGGGCGGCAAAAGGCAATCATACTCAAAGGCCTAAACCGTTAAATACCGCCTCCGGTTTCCTATTGCGGTCGCCATGATAATCCGCGGGGGAAAGGCAGTAATCGAAGGCAGGGCAGTGCCCGCAGACATATCCGTCTCCGGCGGCAAAATAACGAAAATCGGCAAGTCCCTGCCATGCCATTCGGGCGAGACGGTCGTCAACGCCGCCGGCTTATACGTGCTGCCCGGCATGGTCGACGCGCACGTGCACTTCCGCGACTTCAAGGACTCCTACAAGGAGGACTGGTTCTCCGGCTCTTCGGCGGCCCTCGCCGGCGGCGTCACCTCCGTCATGGAGATGCCGAACTCCCCGCTCCCGACCACGAGCCATGCCGCGCTCGAGGCCAAGAAGAAAGTGGCGGCCGCGAAATCCTTCTGCGACTACGCCTTCTTCTTCGGCGCCACGCCTTCCAACGCGGGCGAGGCCGCGCGCTCCGCCTCGGATTCCTCCGTTGCCGGCCTCAAGGTGTACATGGGCCCGAGCACCGGCGGACTCGATGCCGGGGCGTTCGCCTCGCTGTACGACCACTTCCACGCCTTCCGCAAGCCCATCGCGGTGCACGCCGAGAGCGGAGATTGCCTGAAATACTTCTCGGACAAGTTCGAGAAGACCGCGGCCAACCACTCGAAAATCAGGGACGAACTGTGCGCGCAGCTGGCGGTCTCGGCTGCAATCGACGTCGCCGAGCGCACCAAGGCGAGGCTGCACGTCTGCCACGTCTCGACAGAGGAAGAGCTCAATTTGATTGCGGAGGCAAGAAATGAAGGCGTCCGGGTCACCTGCGAGGCCACCCCCCACCACCTTTTCCTCTCCGGCGCGGATGCGGCGCGGCTGGGCAACTTCGCCAAGGTGAATCCCCCGCTGCGCGGCAAAACGCACGTCGCCGCCCTCTGGGGTGCGCTGCGCAATGGAACCGTCGACATCGTCGCCACCGACCACGCGCCCCACACCGCCGACGAGAAACTGAAGCGCTATTCCGAGGCGCCCGCGGGCATGCCCGGCCTCGAGACCGCCTTGCCCCTGCTGCTTACCGCGGTCAACGACCGGAGATTGTCCCTCCCCGACGTCGTGCGCCTCTATTCCTCGCGCCCCGCCGAAATCTACGGAATCAGGCACAAGGGGCGGATCGCGGAAGGCCTTGACGCCGACTTGGTGCTGGTGGACCTGAAGAAGGAGTGGACCCTGCGCGGCGACTCGCTATTCACGAAATGCCGATGGACGGCATTCGAGCGCATGAGGGTGAAGGGGAAGGTCGCGCGCGTGTTCCTTCGCGGGGAACAGGCCTTCGACGGCGGGAGCATTACCGCGCGCCGCGCCTCCGGAAGGCCCCTCCGAACCGGTTGAGGCCCCCGGGGAATGGCACAAACAAACTTTTAATAACCTGATTTTGCCGTATTCAGTGTCGGCAAAAAAAGCAAGGCCAAAATGGGGGCAGTTGCAAGGGTGGGGTTCTGATGGAGATTACCTTCAAGGATGCCAAATTCTTCAAGCAGTGCGTGGACGCGATAGCGAACCTCGTGGACGAGGGCAGCTTCGAGATTTCCAGCACCGGCATCCACCTCCGCTCGCTCGACCCCTCCCAGATATCCATGGTCGACTTCCAGCTGCCCAAGGGCCCCTCGTTCTCCGGATTCGAGGTCGAGGGCGTGCGCAACATCGCGTTGAACCTCGTAGACCTCTCCAAGATACTGGCGCGCAGCAGGCCCAACGAGAAGCTCTCCGTCAAGCTCGACGACGAGGAGCGCAACAAGGTCCTCTTCGAGTTCACCGCGGAAAGCAAGCGCTCCTTCCGCCTGCCGCTCCTCGACCTCCGCGAGGCCGGCCTCCCGCGCGAGCCCAAGACAGTCTTCGACGCCCAGGTGAGGATAAAGGCCGGCGTTTTCAAGGAGATGCTCAAGGACGCCTCGCTCGTCTCCTCCCACCTCACGCTCGAGGCAGGCGACCACGCGTTCGTCGTCGAGGCGCACGGCGACTCCGGCGACCTGAGGATAGAGAACGAGAAGTCGAAGGACGTCGAGGTCAAGGCCTCAGCTGCCGCGAAGGCGATGTACCCCGCGGAATACCTGGACAAGATGAGCAAGGCCGCAGTGGAGCACGACCTGCTCCAGCTCGAGTTCAAGGCCGCCAACCCCGTCAAGATGACGTACAAGATCGGCGAGGCGCAGCTGACCTACTTCCTCGCGCCCCGCGTCGAGACCGCCTAATCCGCCAGAGCCTTCTCCCGTGTGGAAAAGGCTTATATATACCCGCCGAGTACCCGTTAGTGCTTTTCATTTTTTCTTTTAACAGTAAAACGGGGGTGTATGGACTTGGAGGACATTATTGCAAGCGCCGGCGACGCGTTCCGCCTGGCCATTGACAAGAGCGCGAACTCGCTCTTCGACAACGTGATCCAGCTGGTTCCCGGTTTGCTCGGGGCTTTCCTCATACTCTTCGTGGGCTGGGTCTTTGCGACGATAATCTCGCACATCGCCAAGAAGCTCCTCGATTTCATCCGGTTCGAGAAGATGCTCGCCAAATACGGCGTGGACGACGCCCTCGGCAGCATCAAGCTCCAACCGGTTCTCGTCAAGCTCATCAAGTACTACATCCTGCTGCTCTTCCTGCAGGCCGCGATGACCCTGCTCTACCTCGGGACGCTGTCGCACTTCCTGACGATGGTCGTCGGCTACGCCCCCGTGTTCATCGGCGCGATACTCATCGTCATCCTATCCGCGGTCGTCGGCGAGATTGCGAAGGAGAAGATTCTGGCGCTCGGCCCCAAGTCGAAGATTGCGAGGTTCTTCTCGCAGTTCACGAAGGCCGTCGTGATCTTCCTCGGCGTGGTGACCGGCCTCGCAACGATGGGCTTCGACACGACCATCATAACCGCGTCGTTCCTCACGATACTGCAGGGCCTCGTCTACGGCATCGCGCTCGCCATAGGCATCGCGTTCGGCTTCGGCGGCCAGGACGACGCCAAGGCCGCAATACGTGCCACGCGCGAGAAGTTCCACCTGTGAAGGGCTCCGGCCCCCTTTTCTTCTTTTATGCGGCTAGCGCTAGCGTTCGGTTATTTCGTGTCGGAGCCGGGTAAGGCTTGCGCCGGGGTTTTGAAAAGCGCAGCGGTATCACTGGCCTTAAAGCGAACCGATTTCTTCCCCGAGTTCCAGCGTGGAGTATATTTTGATCCGCCGCTGGGATTTGAAGCCCTTGTCGTGCGTCCACAAGGCCGCATCCTCATAAAGGGCGCAGGCCAGATAAAGCAAGTCTTTCCTGTCCTTGGTGAGCGTGGAAGCCGCGGGCAGGAAGGGCAGGAGCTTTTCATCCTGAACCAGGGTTAATTGTTTCTCCAGCAGGCTGAACACACGCATCAGCTCGTCCTGTGTGCCGCCGTATTTTTGCCTCATTTCCTCTATATGCGCGCGCGCCTCGACGAGAAGGAACTCGGGGGCGCTGAGCCGCAACGACGGATGGAACCAGAGCCGCTGGGTCAATCCCTTGCGCAGCAGCGCGGAAAGGAGGATATTGGCGTCAACGACGAGCTTCATTCAACAGCGCCCCGGCATGCCTGGCCATGGCGTCGTCCACCTTCTTTGAAAGGCGCGCGACGTCCTCCTCGCGAAAGCGGCTTTTTCCGACGAGGCGCTCGGCCTCCTCGAAGTCGTCGAGCTTGCCTTCGATGACGCTCCGCACTGCCTTCGACCAGCAGATTTCCGGGAACGCCTTCATCCTCCTCCAGAACGCATCCGGGAAGGACAGTGTCACGTTAGTCATATAAATTCACATATTTTTTATGTGAACGCACATATAAATACCTTGCCTTTGAGGTGGCTTTTCCCCCCTTCCCCAAGCTGCGCTGGGGGTTGTTGAAGCGCAGCGGTATCCCGCTTTCCCACCCGCAGGGCAGTACCGACGGAATCGCACCGGGGCTTTACTTCCGTGTTCGAAAAGGGAACGGGTGTTGCCCCCGGCCTATGACCGCTGACACCAATTGTTTGGGAAAGCAGGTTTTTAATGGTTGCCCCGAGGGGAGGAAACGGTTAGTAAACCGCGTATTTCTTACCCTTTGGGGTATCGGCCATGCCGTCTGGCCTCCTTATCGTATAATACAAAGGATTTTCTTCCGTTGGCCCCTCAAGCTTCCACCGTTTCTTACGGCATACCGCGAAGACACTGTCCCTCACGTTTTTCCGATCCCGATTATCAAGATAGTATTTGTCAATCCTGACGTCTCCCACATTCTCGAGAGCCCATCTGATGCCGGCCTCGAGGTTCTGGAGTCTCCAGCCGTGGTGGAGCGCGTGCAGTTTTTCGGATAAAACCGCTCGCCCCTGGCGGCGGGCATCCTGCTTCAGCTTGTAATGCGCCATCAGGTACACGAGTTCCGCGTAGCCACCGCGGATTTCATAGTGTGCAGTTCCGACGGCCACGGGATTGTACGAAGACGGGCCATTTTCATGTGTTCCTCTGCTGGCATTTATTAAATCACTGAAATGCTCTGGTCGGGGAAAGCTCACAACGCTGAAGCAATCGCAATTTTTCAATGCGATGCGATACTTTGACGTCATGACGGAGAGGGTATGCGCTCCCCTTACCACCACATGGCCCGAGACTTCCCTCCTGCCGTTCCACATTCCCTTCCAACCCTTTATGGCGACATGAGCAAGGTTCAGAACCATTTTCTCACACCGTTATCCTCTCCCCGAGCTCGGGCGCGTACGCGTCGAAGCCTTCCTCCCTCAGCGCGGATACGAACCCGCCGATCTTGTCCGCGTCGCCGTGCATGCAGAGCACCCTCCCGGGGTTTACGTCCTTCGCGTGCCAGATGAGCTCCTTCCTCCCGCTGTGCGCGCTGAAGTCGTAGAACGAGACTTCCCCCCGGAATTCGAGCGTGCGGCCGTTGGAATACACTTTGCCTTCCTCGAGCAGCCGGCGGCCGTTGGTGCCCGGCACCTGGTACCCCGTGAGGAACACCTTGGCCTTCGTGCCGGTCTTGACGAAGCGCTCCAGATAGTTCAGCACTGGCCCGCCCTCCATCATGCCCGCTGTGGTTACGATGATGTTTCCCGCGCGTGCCGCGGACTTGCGGCCGATGGCGTCCGTAACGAGCCTCGCCTTGGAGAGCGCGGCGGAGTACGTCTTGGCGTCGCGCATGTACGACGGGAAGCCGAGCGCGACCTCGGAGGTCAGGCGGCCCATGCCGTCGAGGTAGAGCCGGTCCGAGAGCTTGTTCTCGTAGAGTACCTGCAGCATCTCCTGCGTGCGGCCGACGGCAAAGCACGGCACGAGCACGGCCATGCGGTTGTCGAGCGCTTCCTTCACCTCCCTGCAGAACCTCTTGACGAGCTCCCCGCGGTCGGGGTGGTCCTCGTTCCCGTAAGTGCTCTCCGTGACGAGCACGTCGACCTTCTCCTTTGGCACCTTCGCCGGCTCGTGCATCACGGTCTTCACCTTGTTGAAGTCCCCGGTGTAGAGCACGCTGCCGGAGCGCGTCTGGAAGAGCGCCTGCGCGCTCCCGAGGATGTGCCCGGCGTCGTAGAGCCTCAGCCGGTCGCCGTTATAGAACGCGTAGTCCTGCTCGTATGGCACGGCGACCGCGTGCCTCTGCATCTTGCGCATGTCCGCGCGCGAGAAGTAGGCCCGCTGCCGGTTCTCCCTCGCGAGCTTCATGGTGTCCTCGAGGAGCAGGTCGACGAGCGGAATCGTGGGGAACGTGCAGACCACGGGCAGCGCCTGGTGCCGGAAAAGCGCGGGTATGTACCCCGAGTGGTCGAGGTGGGCGTGCGTCAGCGCGACTGCGTGCGGCCTCTTCGCCTTCTCCATCAACGGGAACTGGTTCTGCCTGCCGGTCTTCACGCCGCAGTCAAGCAGCAGGCGCAGGCCGTCGCTCTCGGCCATCACGGCGCTGCGGCCGACCTCCCTTGCCCCCCCGAGGAAATGCAGTTCCATCTATTCCATGCCCGCGAAAATCGCCTTGAACCTCCTCTTGCTCTTGGCGTCGACTTCGACTATTACCCCGCCCTTTCCCGGCTGGCCGTAGTAGACCGCTGCGCCCTCCGGTGCATACAGCACGGCCGGAACCACCGCGAGGTCCTCCTCGCCGCGCACGAGCACCTTAGCCGGAAACAGCCTTTCCGAGAAAATGCGCGCTATCGCCGAGTTTAGCGCCGAGGAGATGCCGCCGGGAGGGTTATCGACGGTGAATTCCCTCGCCTTGAACGCGGCGATTCTCCTAGCGGTATGCAATGCTACGTCCCTCCTCCTGCACTTGAAGTCAACGACCGCGACCGTCGGGGCCATCCCTTTTTCGAGGAGCGCCTCGGTGGCGATGTCACCGACTGCCACGACCACCTTCCTGCCATGGAGCGCCGCGGCTGCGGTCTTTCCGGGGTATACCTTGCCGAAAGGCCTCTTGAGCCTGCGGCGCAGCTGTGGGGTCACGCGGCGGGTTTGCATGCTTTTGGCATTAGCGCCCGCTGTTTTTTTAAGCATGGCTTGCGCTCTCCTGCCTTGGAATTGCGGATTCCCGTGGGAAAGGCTAAGGGGGCTTGGGGGAAAGCTATTCCTCGTCCTCGTCGAGGTCCTCGTCTTCCTCCCAGTCCTCGTCCTCTTCCCAGTCCTCGTCCTCGTCTTCGTCGAAAGCGTCGTCGTCTTTCGGCTTCTTTTTGCCCTTCGGCATCAGATTCACCTCCGTAAAACCCTGCTGTTATTCCCCTCCCCCCTTTTTAAACCCTTTCTCTCGAAGCAGGAACGAGAGCCTGCCTCCGGGAAGCATGTCCTTCGCCCAGTCGACCTTCTCCGGCTTCCACTTCGCGAGCGCGGCGAGCACCCCTTCCGCGGTCCTTTTCCGCGTCGCGTCCAGCTGGAGCACCATACTCCTGCCGTAAATGGTCTCGGCGCGCACGAGGCAGTAGTCGAGCGCCTCCGCAAGAAGGTTGTCCTTGGCCTTCGCCGCCGCGTAGCCCCGCTTCCGATACCGCAGGCGAAGCTTCGCGGGGTCGCAGCGCAAAACCACGACCGCATCCGCGCGCAGCCTGCACTCGCATGCCAGATGCCCTTCCACGACATAAGAGCGCTTTCCTTCCAGCTCGCGGTTGAGCGCCTTCTCGAGGACCGCGGGCTCGACTTCAGTCTCGCCGCCCTGCACCTTTTTGCCGAGACCGTTCCGTTTGACGAACTCGTTGATTTTGACGAGCTCCGCGCCGGCCTTGTCCGCAATGGCCTTGGCGAGCGTAGTCTTTCCAGTAGCCGGCGTGCCGGTGATTACGAGCCTCATGCCCTTGTTTGGCGCCGGAGGGCTTTTTACCTTTTCCGCAGTGAATCACAATATTTTTAAGCGCGGCGCGCAGAAACCCTTCAGGGGGGGTTACCAAATGTCGTTTGCCGGCCTGCTGGAGGTGTCCGCGAGGTCCTATTGGCACAACCTCAAGATGCTCTCCTTCTTCGCCTTCCCCTTCGCGCTCGTCTTCCCGCTTTCCGTGCTCCTGCCTAACTTCGTCGCGCTCGGCGGCATATTCCTGCGCTACGGCAGCATCCGCTCCGACCTCTCCGTGCTAGACGCCGCGGCCACGATCGCCGCCTACCTCGTCTCCCTCCTGCTCTTCTCGTTCGCGCTCGTCGGCATCAACATGGTCATCAAGAGCCAGCGCACTCTCCTCAAGCTCTCTCACTACGAGCAGGAGAAGATCGAGGCGCACACGCTCTCGCTCTTCACGGTCTTCCTGTTCGTGTTCGTGGTTTCCCTCGTCGCGAACCTGCTGCTCTACGACGCCGGGCTGGCCGGCTCTCTCGGCATGGCGGTGTCGCTGGCGCTCGCGCTTGGCATGCTGTTCGTGCCGCAGGCGATGGTGCTCGAGGACCTGAGCATCGGCGCGAGCATCAAGCGCAGCCTCTCGATGCTCTACTACAAGCTCCCGTACGTGGTCTTCTTCATCGCGGTGTCCGCCGTGCTCCTCCTTGTCGTGTCCTACGTGTCGCTGCAGTTCCCGGGCTTCAGGCAGGCGCGCTATTTCGCGGTGCTCGTCAACGCCGTCGTGCTGCTGCCGTTCCTCGAGGTCTTGAAGACGCAGGTCTTCCTCAGCAAATACGCGCTCCTCCGCTGAGCCCCCCCCGCGTCCGCGTTTTCCCCAGCCGAGCGGCAGCATGGTTTATATACCGGCAGGCCAGCACTTGTAACCCTCTGAGCGGCCATGGCAACGATTCTGGTAATCACGGAGAAGCCGCGCGTCGCGGAAAAGCTAGCCGCCGCCCTCTCCAAGTCCGCAAAGCGCAAGCCGGCCGCCCAAGGCGTGTCGTATTTCGAGCTCGAGCGCGGCGGCAACACTGTGCTCGTCGCGCCCGCCGTCGGCCACGTCTACACGCTCGCCGAGAAGAAGAGGACCTCCAGCTACCCCGTGTTCGACATCGAGTGGGTGGAGAGCAGCGCGCAGGACAAGGGCAGCGCCTTCACCAAGAAATACCTCGACGCCATCAAGAAGCTCGCGAAATCCGCGGACGAGGTGGTGAACGCGTGCGATTTTGATGTCGAGGGGTCGGTCATCGGCGGAAACATCATGCGCTTCGCGGCCAAGGGCAAGCCGGCCAAGCGCATGCTCTTCTCGTCGCTCACCGAAGACGAGCTGCAGGACGCGTACGACAACCGCGGCCAGCTGGACCAGCCCTCCATAGATGCAGGCGAGGCCAGGCACATGATGGACTGGTTCTGGGGAATCAACGCAAGCCGCGCCCTCATGCAGTCCCTCCGGGCAGCCGGAAGGTACAAGGTCATGAGCATCGGCCGCGTGCAGGGCCCCGCGCTCGCGATCCTCGCCAAGCGCGAGAAGGAGATTGCGGCGTTTCTCCCGAAGACTTATTGGCAGATTGCCGCGTTCTCGAAGGGCGTGGAGTTCCTGCACGAGGCGGAGAGGTTCTTCGACGGTGAGGAGGCAGGGCGCGTGTTCGAGGAGTGCAAGGCGTGCAAGACCGGGGAGATTGATTCAGTCAACGTCAGGCAGTTCCACCAGCCGCCGGGGCACCCGTTCGACCTCACCACGCTGCAGGTCGAGGCATATAAGAACTTCGGCTTCTCGCCCTCCAGGACCCTCGAGATCTCGCAGAACCTGTACGAGCAGGCGCTCATCAGCTACCCCCGCACTTCCTCGCAGAAACTGCCCGAGAAGCTCAACCTGGCGAAGGTCATCCGGCAGATCGGCGAGAACCCGCAGTATTCCGCGCTTGCCGGCGAGCTCGTCCTCAAGCGCCGCTTCAAGCCAAAGGAGGGCAGCAAGGAGGACAGCGCGCACGTCGCCATATACCCCACGGGCCAGAAGCCCGGCAAGCCCGGCGCGGAGGAGTCCAAGCTCTACGACCTCATCGTCCGCAGGTTCCTCTCGTGCTTCGCCGAGGACGCGCTGCGCGAGAGCATGAAGGTTCGCATGCTGCTCGCCGTAAAGCACGGCTTCCTTGCCGAAGGCACGCGCACCATCGAGCGCGGCTGGTTCGCGTTCTACCAGCCGTACGTCCACCTCGAGGAGGTGCAGCTGCCGCCGTTCGCGCAGGGCGAGAGGCCCGCCGTGCAGAAGGTCGAGAGGCGCGAGAAGCAGACCCAGCCCCCGAAGCGGTTCACCCCGGCTAGCATAGTCAAGGAGCTCGAGCGCCAGAACCTCGGCACGAAGAGCACGCGCTCCGCCGTCATCGACACCCTCTACAGCCGCAGCTACCTCTCGGACAAGAAGAGCATCAAGGTTACTGCGTTCGGCATGTCCGTCTTCGACGCGCTGAAGAAGAACGTGCCGGAGATAATGGACGAGCAGCTCACTCGCCAGTTCGAGGAGGAGATGGACGCAATACAGGAAGGCAAGTACGGCGGGAAGCAGGTGGTCGACGAGGGCCGCGAGGCGCTCGCGAAGATCCTCAAGAGCTTCAAGCTCAAGGAGGAGACCGTCGGCAAGGCGCTCGCCTCTGGCCTCCACACGTTCCAGCGCCAGGAGGACGTGCTCGGCTCTTGCAACATCTGCAAGGAGGGCAAGATAGTCATCAAGAAGTCCAAGTTCGGCTTCTTCGCGGCGTGCAACAAGTACCCCGCGTGCAGGAACACCTTCCCCCTGCCGCGCATGGCAAAAATCCTTCCCAAGGGGACGCAGTGCCCGCAGTGCGGCACTCCCCAGGTGAAGGTGCTGAGGAAGGGCCGCAAGCCGTTCGAGATGTGCCTGCTCCCCTCGTGCCCGAGCAAGGCGGGCTGGGCGAAGAAGGACTCCAGCGGGGCTTCCGGAAATGCCGCGGCCAAGGATGCCGGCAGCGGCCAATCAAAGACGGATGCCGCCTAAGGCCGCGTTGCTTCTGCCTTCATTTCAGCGCCGGCGCTTCTTGTGCATCCTCATCCTTGTCCTGCGCTTGCCCCAGAAGTACCACGTGGAAATCACCGCGATGCCGAGGAGTGCGACCGCAAGCAGCGCAGTCCTCGTGCCGCTCGCCTTCTTCCTCGCGTCGTCGATTATCGCGCGGAGCTGCTGCAGCCTGCCGATGGAGGCCGGAGGGTTGACCGCCGCGAGCTCGTTGAGGCTGCGCGCCGCAGGCTCGTACTTGGCGGCCTCGGACGCGTCGACGCCTTTTAGCTCATTGAGCTCGGTGTTGAGGTTGGTGTTGAGCATCTGCGCGAGCAGGGCATAGCCCGTGTCGCTCTTCCCGATTTCCACCGCCATCGTCTTCGTCTTGAAGGAGGACTCCGGGCTGTAAGTGCAGCCCCCCCGGTTGCAGCTCCTCACGCGGAAGAAGTACTTCGTCAACGGCCGAAGCCCGTTGAGCGGCACCACGTGGTACGTCACGTAATTCGGGTTGCCGGCGGCGAACCCGTATTGCCCGCTCGCGAGCCCGTATTCCACGCGGCTGTCCGAGAGCACGTCGGTGAACCACCTGATGGCCGCGGAGACGGCGGTGACGTTCTCCGCCCTCACGTTGGTGATTACCGGCCCCGGCGGCGGGGTCACGGTGACGATGGGCGCGCAGTAGAGATTGGCGAAGGCGTAGTTGTTGCCCTCGTTCGACTCGTCGACATTGTGCCTGAAGTCGGCGGAGGCGTTGAACCCGAAGTTGCCCGCCCACGGGCAGGTGAACGTGAAGTTGTTGTCCGCGGCCTGTCCCGGCGCAAGCCCCGGTACGAAGAACATGTATGGGATGTACGCCGTCGGGTCCCAGGCGTACGTCCAGCTGGTGCCCGCCGCGCCGTCGCCGATGTTCTGCGTCTTGACGTGGACCGTGACGGTGTCGCCGACCCTCGGGTTTTGGTTGCTAAAGTCGATCGATGCCGTCAGGTCGGGCAGCGTCTGGTTCTGCGCCGGCTGGCAGAAAATCGAGTAGGTATTATAGTTGTTGTTCTCGTTGGACTCCGACACGCTGAAATAGAAGTCGGCGAAGGAGGAGAAGTTGAAGAATCCGGTCTCATTGCACGTAAAGGAGGACGTATTGGTGATGTTGGCGCCAGGGGCCAGCGGCGGGACATTGAATAACGCCCCCCCGTAGCGGTGGAACAGGCTTGTGACCGAGCTCGACGCCCAATCGGATCCGATGTTGCTGGTAGTGGTAAAGACTGTGACGGTGTCGCCAACGTATGGCATCGAGTTGGAAGCATAGACGCTGGAAACCAGGTCGGGCAGCGCGGTGGCGAACGAGGCCATGACGGCAAGCAGAAGCAACGCGGGGGCTTTCATGCGATCACCATTTTGTAATCTCTACCGTATTTTCCGGCATTTATTAACTTTCCCCCGGGCCTCCTCCGACAAACCATTTTAAACGCCGGCGCGGTTATTCCCGTCATGGGGGAGAAGGAGTGCGAGAAGGTCTTCGCCGCGGCGAGCAGGCGCATCACGCCCTCGGCAGCCGAGCTGAAGGCCGAGAAGAGGTTCGCCTCGCAGGCCTCAAAGCGGCTCGCGAGCAGGCTCCCGAAGGATGCGGAGGTCAATTTCGTCGGCAGCGCCGCCCGCGACACGGGAATCGCCGGCGACCGCGACATAGACTTGTTCATTTCCTTCTCCAAGGAGCGCAGCCGCGACGAGATAGTCGAGCTAACCCGGAGAGCGGCACTCGCCGTGCACCCCGACTGGGAGATGCATTACGCTGAGCACCCGTACCTGCAGGCGGTGGTGCGGGGCTTCAAGGTCGAGGTCATCCCGTGCTACCGCATAGTCGAGAACGAGGCGCTCGCCTCCGCAGTTGACCGCACGCCGCTGCACGCGCTCTACCTGCAGAAGCACCTTTCCTCTAGACAGAAGCGCGACGTGCGTCTGTTGAAGCAGCTGCTCAAGTCGCACGGGATTTATGGCGCCGAGGCCGAGGTCGAGGGCTTCTCGGGCCTCGTCTGCGAATATCTCGTGCTCAACTACCGCTCGCTCCACGGCCTCCTCCAGAGCGCCGCGAAATGGGTTC
This sequence comes from Microcaldota archaeon, assembly GCA_043806595.1. Taxonomy (GTDB): domain Archaea; phylum Micrarchaeota; class Micrarchaeia; order Norongarragalinales; family SBBD01; genus JAZDGU01. Next base: position 20,816 of record JAZDGU010000004.1, on the reverse strand, counting down.
CGCCGGTGATTCTCGACATCGAGGGCGCCTACGACGGTGAGGAGGACGCCTTGCGCGCGAAGTTCCAGCACCACCTAGTGCTCGTGGACTTCGTCGACTGCAACCGCAATGCCGCAGCGGCAATCAGCGAGACCAACTTCTCGCGTCTCATCCTGCTGGCTCGTGAGTTCCTCGCAAGGCCTTCCCTGCAGCTGCTTTTCCCCAAGAGGCTTCCATGCAGCAGCGCGCTGCTCTCCAAGACGCTTGTCCGGCGCATGCACATGGTCGTCATGGTCATGCCCTCGCCGAAGGGGATCGTGTCCGACATCCTCGTTCCCCAGCTGCGCCACACCCAGCGCTCGCTCGAGCGGCACCTCGCGCTCGAGGGCTTCCGCGTGTTCGGCTCGCATTCGTTCTGCACGGGGTCAGAGTGCGCGCTCGTCTTCGAGCTCGAATCCGCATCCGCGCCCAAGCTGAAGCGGCGCGCGGGCCCGCCGGTGACACTGGAGAAGGACGTCTCGAAGTTCCTCGCCAGCCACGGCCGCGTGCTGCGCGGGCCGTACGTCGAGGGCGGGAGGGTATTCGTCGAGGAGGCCTCCGGCGGTTCCGCCGAGTCGTTCCTCGCCGGAGCGCGCGCCCGCGGGCGCAGCCTCGGCGTCGCGTCCCACTTCCTCAAGCCGTTTTCCAAGGCGCGCATCCTCTCCGGGGGAAGCATATTAAAGGCGGCCGGGAGAAACAAGGGTTTGTCGGAAGGCCTCTGCGCATACGTCCTGCGCGCCGAGGGCTTCCTGAGAAGGTGAGGAATCTTGCCAGAGAAGGTAATCATTTCGACGCTGCACCAGGTTCCGCGCTACTGCGTCAGCGAGCACAAGGGCCTCGTGTGGACCTCTACGGCGAGAAGCAGGAGCTTCGCTCACGACCTCATAGCCGTCACGAAATCGCTCGCCGGCGGCGAGTCGCACGCGTACCGGCACATGATGAACGAGGCGCGCAAGGACATCGTGCACGGCCTCGCTGAGCAGGCAAGGCTCCTCGGCGCGAATGCGGTTCTCGGCGTCCAGATGAACTCCACGCAGATCCTCCCGGCGACGATTGACATCTACGCCTACGGCACTGCCGTTGTCCTAGAGAAGGAGAGGCGGAAATAGCGCTCATGGACGAATTCGGCGCGCGGCTTCTCGCAGTCCTCGGGCTGGTGGCCGTATTGCTCCTGGTCGTCGGCGCGTTTGTCCTCGTGTTCTACCGCATGAAGGGCAGGCGCGAGGCCGAGCGCGACGATGCGCTTGAGGCGCGCCGCGAGCGCGAATCGCAGGGGTTCGCCCGCTCGGCCATCGCGAGCGAGCTTGAGGGCCTCGGGCCCGAACCCGGATTCAAGCCTCCCGAAGACCCCCCGGCAACGATTTAATAATTGCTAGCCCCCCAAACCCCCTTGAGGCAAAGGGCGTAGGGTGATTCGCTTGCGTGCCGTCTTTGCCTCGCTTTTGCTCGCGTTCCTCGCGGGCGCCTCATCGCTTTCGGAATACAACTACCTTCTTCCGGAAGTGCACGTCTCCTTCGTCAAGCTCGCCTCGCTGTCCTCGAATTGCCGCTACGTGTCGGCGATGGACCTCGATGGGCTGCCCGTGCTGCAAGGCGCGGGTTTCGCCAAGGCGCTTGCGCACTACGATTCCGCCCGCACGCACCTCCGGCACGCTAAGCTGCTCGCATCCGTGCAGGATGTGTTCCACATCGCCCCGCACCTGCGGCCGCTCGTCGTCCTCGGCTGCCACTACCTGGCCGTCGACGCGCTCAACGAGGCGTCCTCGGCTGCCCGCGCCGGACTCGAGGCGCTTGACTCGCGGTTCGCGGAGTTCGAGGCCCTGCAGGACGAGTCCGATGACTTCGCCCAGGGCGTGCGCAACGAAATCAGGGAGACCGAGCGCCATCTCCTTTCCTCGTCGTCGGACGGCACCTCCCTCGGGCAGAGGATGGTCTCGTCTTCGTCAAAGCTCCGCGCCCTCAGCGAGGACTACCTCGCGAACATCGCCAATTTGTCGGTGCTGCAGGACCTCGCCGGCCCGAATTCCGTGCTGGCGTGCACTTTTTCGCTTGCCCGCCGCATCGACGAATCCATAACCGGCATGTGGCAGGCGAGCCGGAGCCTCGGCGAGGCACTCGAGGTGGCACGGCTGGCCGCGGATGCAGTGCTCGCCCGCATCAAGCAGGAGGAGCTTGCCGACATCCCGGAGGAGGCGTATCCGTACATCTACGGCGGCATCTTCGAGCCCTCAAGCGGGCCGGTCTCCTTCAAGGACGGGGTGCGCGCACTCGAGGAGGACGGGTCGCTCGCAAAGCTGGTTGCCAGGCAGGCGGATGATTTGCTTTCGGCGAGGAGCCGCGGCTACCTCGGCCGCGCCGTGGTCCTGCGCCGGCGCGCACTCGCCATCCTCGAGGGAATTTCGGACGGCGGGGGCGAGCTCATGGAGTCGGCGTCCTCGGCGCGCATGCTGCTCGAGGGAAGGTCCGCGAGGGAAGAAGCGGAAGTGAGGCTCCTTGCCGAAGGCAGGCGCGGCGAGCCGGTATCGTATGCCGTGCTCCAGTCGATGCTCTCCGATTTCGGGAAGATGCGCGTCGAATACGCGTCGAAGAATTCGGCGGGCGCGAGGATCACGCACCTGCTGGCCCAGCTGGTCTTCCTCGGCAGGATCCGCGAGGCATGCGGCGCGCAGGACGCATATGCCTTCGCCCATTCCGAGGCGGAAGGCGCGGCGCAGCGCCTCGGCGGCCTTCTCGCCGGCGCGGAGAAGGACGGCATCGACGTCACCGCGTTCCGGCAGAGGCTGTCGACCGTTGCGTCCGCACTCGGCCGCCTGTCCGAGCCTTCCGAGGGCAATTACGCCGCGGTCAGGGTTCTTTCCGGAGAACTGTTGGGCATCGAGGAAGGCCTGCGGCGCGCTGCGTTCGAGGAGTTCGCTTCCGTCGAATCCGACTTCGCATTCGCCGAGGCCGCGGAGGCGTTCCTTTCGGCGGGCGAGCGCGATGCACTTTCCGCTTATTCCGGGTTTTTCCACGGCGGCAAGTTGGACCCTTTGCAGGCCGTCGGGCGCCTCAAGCCGATGCGGGTTTTTCTCTCGTCAGTGCGCGCAGGCGTGGAGAAGGACAAAGGCCGGCTTATCCAGGGCGAGCTGGAGGGGAGCATGCTCGTCCAATTTTCAGCTGTCCCCACCGAGCCTGGGGCGCGGGCCGACGTTGAAGCCCGGGTCTCATTCGGGAATTCCTTGCCCTTCGAGTCCCCGGAAAAGTTTTATGTCGCCCTTCCGTTCAACGCCTCCGACGCCCGCGTTGTGAACGCCTCCCCCGGACTTTCCGTTGAATCGGGTCAGGGCGGCCTGCGCGCGGTCTTCTCCGGCGTAATCCAATCGGATTATTCCGTCGCCATCGCCTTCTCCGCGGTGCCGTCGCGGATTGTCGCAATGAATGAGCGCGCGTCTGCCGCTGGGCTGGATTCCGCCGAGAAGGCGGTTTCCGTTTCAATCGACTCCTCGTTGCCCCTGCCCGTGCTGTTCCGGATTCGGGCTCCCCCGGGCTCGAATTATTCCGTGTCGTCTTCCGCGCCCTACGGCGATACGTTCTCCAAAGGCTGGCTGGAGCTGGTCCTCGACGCTGCATCCGGCAGGACCGATCTGGAAATCACATTCTTCTCCGCAAACCCGTTCGAGCATTCCGCCTCCCGGACAACGGTTCCCGTTTACGGCCTGCCCGTACGGTTCGATTACGCGCTACACTACCGGAACGTTTTTTCGGACCTCGGCTCCGCGGAACTCCGGTTCGACGACTCCCTGCCGTGCGAAATACTTTCCGCGAATGCGTCCTTCCCGCCAGAACTGAAGGCGTCGGTCGGGCATGCCGGAGGAATGCTCTGGGCGAGGCTTTCTTCAGGTGCCTGGCGCGAGGGCGAGGCCCGTTCCGTCGCGCTGTCCGTCGAATGCGCGGGCTTCTCCGAGGATGCGTTCCGGCTCAAGCTCGCCGAGCTCGATGAACGCCTTGCGTCCGTGCCGGATTCCCCGCTTCAGGCCAAACTCTCGGACGCCAAGAGCCTTGCCTTGGATTCGCGTTGGGAGGAGGCGCTCGAGGCCGCCTACGAGGTCGAACAGTCCCTTGCGTCGATGGAGGGCGCGCAGCCCGCAATCCTTGCGACGCCCCCGCCCGCGTCCGACGCTGTAGGCGCGCCGGCATCCGCGGCCGCATGGAACCCGGCCGGCGCGGAAGGCGCACCCGATTCGACGCAGGCGGTCTCCGAACTGCTGGAGAACTTCTCGGCCTCGCGAACGGATTTTTCGACCGCCATTGAGGAATATTCCCGCTTCTTCTCGTCCTCCAGGGCGGGCAAGCCCGCGCTTGCCGCAGCCGCAGCAGCGGAATTCAAGTCGGCTTCGGCTGCACTCAAGCAGCTCGATGCGGTTGCGAATGCTGTGGAGAAGGACCCGGATGTGCTGGGCAGGCAGTCTGCGGCAAGAATCTCGAGTTTCCTCGCATCCCTGCAAGGCGCTTCCTCGGCGCTTTACTCATACAACTCGGAAATCCGGGAGATGGCGCTGGATCAGGCGGAAATCGCGCGTAGCCGCGTAGGCCAGTTCGGCGGCGAGGAGGACAGGCTAGCCCTCGAGGCAATCGACGCCGGCATCTCGCAGGAGCTTTATCTCGACGCCTACCTTGCCGCATCCGAAATCTCGGCCCGCCTCGTCCCCCGCTCGGTTCCATCCAACCAGCCGGACTACCTATGGCTCGCCCCCGTCGGCCTCGCCGCGCTTGCCGGAACCGCGCTCGCCCGCAACCGCCCGCGGAAGGTGGAACTCTAGATGGGACCCGCATGGCAGTACTTCCGTAGCAGGCTGCCCCATTACTTCGTCGCGTCAATTCTCGCTTCCGCGGTCGCGTTCGCGGCGTTCCGCGGCCTCGCAGCGGATTACCTGCTCATCGCATATTCCGCGGCAGCAGCGCTGCTCCTCGTCCCCGCGCTCGAGGAATACGCCTTCTCAAGGAGAGTCCGCGGCCTCGAGCTTGGCCTGCCCTCCGCGCTGTTCCGCATGACCTCGGCCCCTCCCGGCGCCCCCTTCGAGAAGCTGCTTTGCGAGGCCGCGTCCTGCGGCGGCGAGACCGGCTCCGCGTTCGCGCGGGTTTCTGCCATGGCCGGGCGCGGCGTGCCAGCAGCCAGGGCGTTCGCCGCGGTCTCCGCAGAATACGGCTCCCCCGCGTTCTCGCGCGCCTCCCGCATGCTTGTCTCGCTCCACGAGTCCGGCGGCCAGCTCTCGCGCGCGGTCCACGGCGTCGCCGAGGACGCCGGGGAAATGCTCCGCCTGTCGGAAGAGGGCGCCGCGCTGGCGTCCCTGCAGAAGTACACGCTGCTCGCCGCGGCTGCCTTGCTGCTTCCCTTCATCCTCGGCTCCCTTATCCAGTCGAGCGCGTCCCTTGCCTCCCTTGACGGCGCGGCGCCGGTGCCGCCGGCGTTCTTTCTCGCCTGCCAGCTCTACCTGTTCCTCTTCTCCGCGCTGTCCTCGTGCTTCGTGGCGCTGCAGGAGGGGAACATTAAAAAAGCGGGCGTGTATCTGTGTATTGTTGCCCCGTTTTCGCTGCTCGTTTTCCGGGCGGTGGCGGGCGCGCGGGTGTTCGCATGAAGGCGCAGGCTGCAATCGAGTATCTTCTGCTGGTCGGCACGGCCGTGCTGTTCGTGACGATAGTCGCATACTACGCGAAGACCGTCTTCACCAAATTCTAGGGGAGTCGCCGTGCTCGTGGAAATCCGCGAAGTAGCAAAGGTCAGGCTGAAGAACCCCGTAATCATCGAGGGATTCCCCGGCGTCGGCATGATCGGCACGATTTCCTCCTCGTTCCTCGCCGACAAGCTGAAGATGAAACTCGTCGGCTACATACAGAGCTCGCACTTCCCGCCGATTGCCGCGATACACGACTTCGTGCCGATGTCCCCGGCGCGCATCTACGCGAGCGAGGAGCACAACCTCATCATCCTCTTTTCCGAGTTCATGATACCCGCGGAGGTCGTCTACGCGCTCTCGCAGCGCATAATCAAGTACGCCAAGGACAAGAACGCCTCGGAAATCTACTCCCTCGCTGGCATAGCGTCGCAGACCCCGGATTCCAAGGTCTATGGCATCTGCTCGACGAAGAAGATGGCCGACAAGCTCCGCAAGTTCGACATAGAGCTCGTGCGCGAGGGCGCGACGCAGGGCGTGAGCGGCATCCTCATCGCGGAATGCGCCTCCGAGGGCATCCCCGCGGCGAACCTGCTGGTGCAGGTGGACCTGCCGATGGCGCCCCAGCGCGCGGCAATGCTGCTGAACAAGGTCAAGGCCGTCGTGGGGCTGGACGTCGACGTCAAGCAGCTCGAGGCCGAGGGCAAGGCGATTCAGGAGAAAATCGCGGACAACATGAGCAAGATAAAGGCCATGCACACCGACTACGACGAGATGCAGAACAACCCCGCCTATTCGTAGTCTCCGACCCGCGTGTCCGCATCGTGCGGCTTGCATTATGTCACTTTCCGGCACCTGTGGCCTATCCTTTCCTGATGGCCGCTGCGATTGCTCTTGCAGTCTCCGTGGGGATCGGGCCGACTACGTGCATTCTGGCGCCTGTTTGAACGGCCATAAGGCCTTCCCTCGGGTTGCCGCTCGCAATAATGCGCCCAAGCACCCGTCCGTCGTGAACAAGCAGCGGTTCGCCTCCCAACGGATTCTGGAATACCCCCGAACGACCGCGCAGGCCGGTCCTTATTATTTTTCCCAGCAAGCGATTGAGGATTCTGACTCCGCCCTCGCTTGATGGGAGAATGAAGTGGTTCAATCCATGCATGCGGATTTTCGTGATTCGCTGTCCAATGCGGGAGCTGTAGCGGATGCGCCCGCGAACCTCTCCCCCGGAATCTATCAGTATCCTTCCTTCGGCGTCAGGGTGTCTGACGATGCGCTCGCCCATTTCCTTCCCCCTCATTTTTCGGGTGCGTCAGGAATTTGTCTGCCATAATCAGATGTCTTCAGTCATCCTCCTGCTTTGCGAGCTCCTCAAGCTCCGCCTTGCGCCGCGCGCGCAGCGTCTTGAGCAGGTCGAGGTCCTCGCCCTCTATACCCGCGGGTGCATCCATGCCCCCGCCGGGGCCTCCGCCCGTTGCCTTCTTCTTCCTTGGCATTTCGACCGCTGGAAATCAGTTTGCTACCTTCTTAAAAGGCTTCCCATGGTGGCTGCAGGTCTTGGCGCCGCAGGCGTGCAGCCCCTTCCCGTACTCCTCGCGGGTGATCCTTGCGCCGCAGGTTCCGGCGCAGACGTGCGTGGCTTTCGGCATTTTCTTTTCACCAGCAAGTCTTCCGCTCCCCCCGGCTTTTAAACCGTGCGTTGAACTCAGGCGGCCTCCGTCAGCGCGCTGACTGAAAACGCTTATATTCCTTGGGCCGCCAATACCCTTCCGGTATCAAATGGAGCAGGCAAACGTCCAAGCATTCGAGGTCGGGGCCCGCCGATGGCGCGGGCACGGACAGCGCTAGCTCAACCTGATTCTGAAGCCATCCGCCTGTGCCGTGCGTTGCTTTCCTCGGACGCCGGCAGGCTCCAGCTCTACACGACCGTGTACTCCTATTCCTATTCCGGCCGGCTTTCCTCCTACCACCTGGCGCTTGAAGTATCGGGGGCCTGCAGGGTCAGCGAGCCGACGGCCCGCAGGGCGATCCGGCGGATGCGCACGCTCGGCCTGCTTGAGGGCGGCGGTAGGGATTCGAAGTTCATGCCCGTAGTGCCGACTCGGCTGGCAAGGGCGTTGTTCGATGGGTGATTTGGATGAGCGCAAGTGAACCGGTGAAGATACTGCTGGACGAGAACGACGTCCCGCGGGAGTATTACAACATTCTCCCCGACCTGCCGGCGCCGTTGCCGCCGCCCCTGCACCCCGCGACAAGGGAGCCGGTGCCTGCCGCGGCGCTTGAGGCGATATTCCCCAAGGCGCTGGTAGCGCAGGAGATGAGCGCTGAGCCGCGGATACGCATTCCCGGCGAGGTCAGGGACGCCCTCCTTCGGCTCGGGAGGCCGACGCCGTTGGTCCGCGCGAAACGCCTCGAATCCTACCTGAAGACGCCGGCGAAAATTTACTTCAAGAACGAGTCGCTCAACCCGTGCGGCAGCCACAAGGCGAACACCGCGGTCGCGCAGGCGTATTACAACGCCAAGGAAGGCGTAGGGCAGCTTTACACCGAGACCGGCGCGGGCCAATGGGGGACGGCGCTGGCATATGCCGGCGCGCTCTTCGGCCTTCAGGTGGAGGTGTTCATGGTCAAGGCCAGCTTCGAGCAGAAGCCCATGCGGCGCACGCTCATGGAGTCGTACGGCGCCAAGGTCCACGCCTCGCCGGGCAAGCGCACCCGGTTCGGCCGCAAGGTGCTTGCCGCACGGCCGGGCCACCCCGGTTCGATCGGAATCGCGATAAGCGAGGCGCTCGAGATGGTCGCGGCAAACCCTGGCGCTAAATATTCGCTCGGCTCGGTTCTCAACCACGTGCTCTTGCACCAGACCGTCATCGGCCTTGAGGCCAAGGCGCAGCTGCAGATTGCCGGCGATACCCCGGACGTGCTCATCGGCTGCGTCGGCGGAGGCTCCAACTTCGCGGGCTTCGCGTTTCCCTTCATGCAGGACCGCCTGAAAGGCACGTCTTCGGCCAAGTTCGTTGCCGTCGAGCCGGTTTCCTGCCCGTCGACGACCAAGGGCAGGTACGAGTACGACTTCGGCGACGCCGCGGGCACGACCCCCCTGTTGAAGATGCACACGCTTGGCAGGGACTTCGTGCCCTCCCCCATACACGCCGGCGGGCTGCGCTTCCACGGCATGGCCCCGGCGGTTTCCCTGCTCATCGACCAGGGCCTCGTGCGGCCCGTTGCCTACCCGCAGGCGAAAACCTTCGAGGCCGGTCTGCTCTTCGCCCACACCGAAGGGATAGTCCCCGCGCCGGAGTCCGCGCATGCGATTTCCGCAGTAATCGACGAGGCGCTTGCGTGCAGGAAGAGCAATGCCGGAAAGGCCATTGTCTTCAACCTCAGCGGCCACGGCCTGCTGGACTTGAACGGGTACCGGGCGTATCTGGATGGCGAGCTCAAGGATTAGGCCAGTAATGTTGCCAACGTCCCTGCTCAAGGCGCACGAGAGGACCAGCGCGCGCCGGGAGAGGGAGGTGATGGCCGAAATCGCCTCCGCCGGCGGCGTCCACCCGCTCGTCGTGAGCGAGGATTTCGTCGTGCTCGACGGCCACCACCGGCTGGCATGCCTGAAAAGAATCGGCATCGGCATGGTGCCGGCCGTCGTCGTGGATTATTCGGGCGGCGGCGTTTCAGTCAGCGCGCGTAGGAGGCGCCTGCCAGTCTCAAAGGAGCTGGTCATGCGCGTGGCGGAATCCGGCAGGCTTCTCCCATGCAAGTCCACCAGGCATTTGTTCAGGTTCAAGCTTCCTGTCGACCGGGTTGCCCTTCCGGCCTAAGTTCACCGGCGGCGCACCGCACGCATCGCCGATTCAATCGCCCCTACTGTTTCATCGCTGAAGCGCTTCGTGTGCCCCGGGCTTCCCTTCGCGAACAGGTCAATTACCACTTCCCTCTTCCAGCCTTTTATGTGCCGTACCTGCGCATTGATGCCCCTGAGGCCTTCCAGCGGCTCCGGCTCCGGTTTCCGCGAAAGGAGCCTCCTCGCGGTCCGGGCGTAGCCCCTGATGTCGTTTAAAATTGCTCGGCTCGCAGATTCCGTATACAGGTCGCGCGCTCCCTGCCGTCTCTCGAATTCCCTTGCGGCGGCTCCGAGCCTTTCGAGCCCTTTTCGCGTGATTTTTCCCCGGTTTTTGACGAGCCGGATCTGGACGTAGTTATCCTGAGGCCTGCATATCCCGGCGAAAGTGAATCCCTGCCCCCGCATTTTCCTCGCGAGCGTCTCCATGCGGAATGTACCCTACGCAGACATTAAAAACCGTTGCCGCCCAAATTGTGCCGGTGCATTTGAATGGTACAGAAAATTCAAGCCACGGTGGTGGAGAACGTCCAGGCGACGCCGACGGTGCACCTCGTCAGGATTTCCGTGGAGGCGTCGAACCCCTTCTCGTTCAAGCCCGGCCAGTTCGCCATGGCGCACGTCCCCCTGCCGGACGGAAAGGAGCTCCCGCGGCCGTATTCCTTCGCCAGCAGCCCCCTGGAGAAACGCTTTTTCGAGCTCTGCATCAAGCGCGTGCCGCAAGGCCCCGGCTCGAACTACCTGTGCGACCTCGCGCCCGGCAGCCCCGTCACAGTCTCAGGCCCGTACGGCATGTTCGGCCTGAAGGGCAACGAGCAGGACGTCGTATTCTGCGCGAGCGGCACGGGCATAGCGCCATTCAAGTCCATGCTCGACCTAATGTTCGGGGAGGGCACCGCAAGGCAGGTGTGGCTCCTCTTCGGCATCCGCAACCAGTCCGAGATAATCTACGACAAGGAATTCCGGGCGCTGGCGGAATCGCACAAGAACTTCCATTACTACCCGGTCTTGAGCGACGAGGATGTCGGCGACTGGAAGGGTGAGAAGGGCTTCGTGCCCGACCTCATCGAGCGGCTGTTCGGGCGCGATGCGGGGGACAAGGAATTCTACGCCTGTGGCGTGCCGATAATGGCCGAAAAGACGCGCGAGAAGCTGCTCCAGCTGGGCGCGCCCAAGGAGAAGGTCTTCGCCGAACTCTACCATTGAATAGCGGATTGTTAGGGTGAATTTTCCGATGAGCGGCGGCGGCATTTCATCGTACGACTACGCGGCGTACGGCGCGCTGGTTATCGGCACGTGGCTGACCGTCCAAGGCGATGGCTTCGGCCAATTCCTGCTCGTCGCGGGAATCCTCCTCTGGGGCGTCTTCCATATGCCGTGATTTCGCCTGCCGGCCGTGCACTGCATGCGGCCCACGGTTTCGCTACCTGACAAACAGTATGCCGCACGCATGAAGTGCCGGTGGGGTGGCTGCTTTTATTATCCGAGCATTTCCAGCAGTTCCGGCGTGCTTATCACTTGCACGCGGTTTTGCTTTTTCAACACGCGGTCGTTGCTCCAGAGAGGACATTTTTTCACAAGAGACAAGGCAAAGAAAGGCCAGTCCGCCAAATCCGGGGAGAATTCCTTGGCAGTCGCTTGTTGGCCCCCGTATTCCTCTTCAGGTATTGGCGTGATTCGCGAAAGCACGATTTCGACGGATCGCTCGAAAGCCTTGTGTTCGAGTCCCGACTTTTTTAGATACTCTTCCTCGTGGTTTTTGATTTCCTGATATGCGAAATCCGGCGAAATCAGTTGCAACCCTGCGCTGAAGATGAGGTTGCGCGTAAGCCCCCTCCGCAGGATTGCCGCCACGATTACGTTCGTGTCTGCCACGACCTCCAAGTTCACGCCTTCTTGTGCCTGTCGGCCATGTTTTTTCTGAGCATCCGGCCCAATTCCTCGATGTCCTCGTCAGTCGCCTTGCTTTTGGCAGTCAGGCTGTCGAGGAGCTCCAGCTGGTCCAGCTTCGACTTCCAAGCCTGCCTTGCGACTTCCGACCAGTTGATTTCCGCCCGCCTATCCAACTCCTTCTTAAAATCCTCCGGAACCGACACCGTGACGTTCACCATGGCCTCCACCCGCATTATATGTGCAAGCACTTACTTTAAATGCTTTACTTTGTTGCACGTATTGGATCGATTGGCTGAAGGCAGGCGAATGGTGGGTCACTTGACAAAGAGTATGTCGTCCCACGGGTGCCGGTACAGGGGCTGTTTCAGGCGCTTCTGGTCGAGCGCGTGGCCGATGAGCCCGATGCTCCTGCCGAGCGCGAAAAGCCCGTTGAAGAACCCGCCCTCCGCGAGGTCCTTGACCTCTTCCTCGGAGAATTCCCCGCAGGACGTCAGCAGGTCCAGCCACAGCACCGCCATGCACCCGTCGACGTTGAGGATGAGGTTGTTGCGCTTGCCCGTGGTGATTTTCTCGACCTCGAGCGCGTAGTCCAGGTATTTCGTCGACTTGAAGTGCTTTTTGGCGTATTCCTTGAGCTGCGTCACCCTCTCGTCCGGGTTCTGCACGCTCTTTATCCTGTGGCCGATGCCGGGAATCAGCACGCCCTTCTTCTTCATGCTGTCGACGAACTCCTGCGGCGCCATGCCCGAGTCCTTCGCCTCCTTGAAATACCTCGCCGCGTCATCCAGCGCCCCCCCGAATCGGGGCCCGATGGTCAGCAGCCCCGAGCAGAGGCTCGATATCACGTCCTTTCCGGCCCTGCTGGCGACGATCGTGTTGTGCGCGCCGGAAACCGCGGGGCCGTGGTCGGCGCTGATGATCAGGCACAATTCGACGAACTTGCTTGCATACGGCGGCAGCCTCTTCTTGAACCACAGCAGCCCGATTACGTCGCCGATCCCCATGCCCTCGCCGACGACCTTGCTTATCGGCACGCCGTTGTACATGACTTCCGTTCCACGCTCGTCGCTGATGCTCGCAACGAAGCCCGTGGGCTTTCGGACCAGCCCGGTCTTCAGGGCAGCGGCGTGGTCCACCGGAAGCCTTGGAGGTTCCGGTTCCTCAATTTCCCGGATGACCCCCTTCTTCTTCAGCCCCTCGAACGTCGTCTTTATCGCATCCCCCAGGCCGTCGAAAGATGCCGGCACGATGGCTCCGGCTTCCTTGAGCGCCTTGTTCTTCTCCTGCGCCGACTCCTTGTGCGAGCCGCTCTTCGCGCCGGCGTGCCCGAACTGCACCTCCGAGGGGAAAATCGCGGCGCATGTGCCCGTCACCCATGCGACTACGGGCTTCCTGATTTTCCCGGCCTTGATCGCGTCGGCGACCTCGTATTCGCCGGTTCCGCCGAGCTCGCCTAGCACTACAATCATCTTCACGTCCGGGTCTTCCTCGTACCTCAGCGCGTGCTCCAGGAGGGTGCTGCCCGGGAACCTGTCCCCGCCGATCGCGATGCCTTCCGCGGCGCCGTCGGAATTGCGCGCGATGACGTTGAACTTCTCGTTCAGCAGCCCGCCGCTCTTGCTTACTAAGCCCGCGCTTCCCTTGCGGTGGAGCTTGCACGCGATTATGTTCTCGATCGTGCCGCCGCTGTTCGCGATTCTGAACGCGCCCGCGGAAATGCCGCCGACGGTCGCCGGCCCGATTATCGTCTTGCCCAGCTTCCTCGCCTCGGCGATGAGCTCCCGCGAGCGCCTTTCCGGCACGCCTTCGGCGATTATCGTGACGGTGCGGATGCTTTTTTCCGTGAGTGCCTCCATGCTCGTCTGGAACGCGCTCCGGAACGATGCGAAGTTCACGAAGACGTCGGCATCCGAGTTCGCCGCAACAGCGTCCTTCGTGTTCTGGAATACCGGAATGAGGATTTCCTGCGGCCCGAAGAAGACCTTCAGCACCCCCTTCCCATTGGGGTCCACCACCGCGGCGACGCTCGGCGTCTTGCGCCTGCAGACCCAGTCGAAGTCCAGCATTCTTTGAACCGGCTGGGCCTGCATGCCGTAGACTATCGCCCGCGTGTTGGCGTCGAAGAGCCTGTAGCCGGGTTTTTTCTCCATGCCAGTCATTCCCCCTTTTCGAGCCATTCCACGGCGAGCGGCACTATTTTCGTCATGTGCGTCTCCGGCCCGTAGACGTCAATCTGCACGCCCATTTCCTTCCCGAGCGCGCGCATTCCCGCCAAACCCTGCTGGTAGTTCGGCCCTCCCCGCCGCACGAAAATCCTGCATCCGGAGCGCTTCAACTGCGGCGCGTATTCCTTCAACGCCCGGATTATGCCCTTGAACGTCTGCGCGATGTCCGTGAAGTTCGCGATTCCCCCGCCAATCAGCAGCGCCTTCCTGCCGCCGTCCTTCAGCATGAGCCCGGCGACGGTCTTCGCATACAGGTAAGTGTCCTCCTCGTTGGGGTCCCCGCTGTATTCGCCGTAGACCGCCAGCTCCCTCGCGTACCCCAGATCCGCCACGGTGTCCGCGTAGATCACGCTCGCGCCGCCGCCGGCGACGAGCGTCCAAATCCTGCCCTTCGGGTTGAGCACCGTCAATTTCAGCGACGCGCCGGTCTTCTCGTCCAGCTCCTCGACGGCGCGTTCCTCCGCGGACAGTTTCCTTCCGAACGGCGTCGGGAACTCGATGCCTTCCCATTCCGCAGAGTGCTCGAACTCGGAGGTGTCGTCAAGCCTTACGACCAACCCGAGCGGGAAAGGCCTTCCTTCCACGACGGCAAAAGGATTCAGCTCCAGGAAAGACATTCCGAGCGCGGCAAAGGCCTTGTGCAGGCCAGTGATAAACTCGGACGTTGCCCTGCGGTCCTTGTCCGGTATTCCCGCGAGCAGCGTTTCGTATGCGACCGAGGCCTGCACGGTCTCGCCAACCGGCACCCTGAGCGTCCTCACGCTTTCCCAGTTGTCCTCGATGTCCACGCCGCCGCGCGGCGAGAACAGGAGCACGTCCGCGTCGCGCTCGCAGGTGATTGCGAAGTAATACTCCGACTTGTGCTCGACGAACGGCTCTACGATGAACCTCTCCAGCACGCCCGTATTTTTTCCAACCGTCGTCTCCCTTCCAAGATTCTGCTTCAGGAACGCCTTCGCAGCACTCCAATCCGCATCCAGCAGCACCAGCCCCGCCTTGCCCTTCTTCCCGAACAGCTGGTCGGGCTTTACGGCCAGTTTCTTCTCCAGCAGCCACGGGTTCTCCTTCGCCAGCACATCCAAGTCCGTGCCTACCGCCGCGGCTGCAGTCTCCGGGGCATACGCTATGGCGCAGTATTTCGGCAGCTGCGCCGCCAGCAGCCTCTTCGCGTCGTACTCCCTTACCGCCCTCTGTGCCATCCTACCTTGCCTCTTCCATCATCTTGTGAAGCTCCTCCAGTTCCGCTTTCACGATTCTAGGATGTTCGCTTATGAAATTCCCTAACCTCAAATTGGATTGTGCGACATAGAAAAATATCGCGGTTGCGCTTCCTGTCAATCCCAAAAAGACGCGCCTGCCGATGGGTTTCCTCGCTCCAGGCGTTTTTTTCAGCACCACGCTGTCGAGCCTCCGCAAAATCTCCTGCGTTGCGCGCATTAACCCGGCCGCCGTCGCCGATATCGCCACAGGCCCGACGGTTTCGCCCGCTATTCTCCCGAATGCCCTAGCGGGTTCCCTGATTCTACCGATATCCGTGTCCTGGTCGGGGTTGCTCTCGATGGCCTCTGCCTTTGGCAATATTCTACGTTGGACTTCCTCGGGCAGCCCCCGGAACGAATTGCTATCCCTTATTTCCCTAAGGCTCTCGTCAAAGCGCTGCAAACCCCTCCGAGTCGAAAAAATGTCCGCAGTACGCCCCGCGGCAATCAGCCCTCCTCCGGTTCCAATGTTCTGGAAGAATTTCCTGCGGGTCATCCGGCCTTGCGTCATCGTCAGGCGCTTTGCTGCAAAGTAGCCCAGAACCCCGCCGACTAGTAATTCGGCGTAGATTTTGCCGCTTTCCCTTTGCCAGTCCGATTCCTTTCTTCCCCTGTCCGCGTGGAGTTCGTTGATATAGACGTAATTATGAAGCATCGGGAACTTCCCCGGGTTTTCGCGGATTGTCCTGAGCCACTCCTCAGCCGGAGTCTGCGCCCCTGCCCCCATTTCCCCGGTTTTTTCAGGCATGCTTTCATCCCATGTTTTCGATCATCGCCTGCCCGAACTCGCTGCATTTCACTAGCTTGGCGCCCTCGATCTGCCGCTCCAAGTCGTAGGTGACCCTCTTCTGCGCAATCGTCTTCTCGAACGACGAGACAACCAAATCCCGCGCCTCCTCCCACCCGAGGTATTCGAGCATCATCGCCGCGCTGAGGATGATGCTGCCGGGGTTGATCTTGTCCTGCCCGGCGTACTTCGGCGCGGTGCCGTGCGTTGCCTCGAACATCGCGTGCCCGGTCATGTAGTTGATGTTCGCGCCCGGCGCGATCCCGAGCCCGCCGACCTGAGCAGCGCACGCGTCGCTCAAATAATCGCCGTTGAGGTTCGGTGTCGCAATAACTTCGTATTCGTCGGGCCTCAATAGAACCTGCTGGAACATGGAATCGGCTATGCGGTCCTTGATGAGAATCTTGCCCTCGGGAACTTTGCCGCCGAATTGCTCGGTCACTTCCTTTTCGGTGACGGTTTGCTGCGGGAATTTTTCCTTGGCAACCTCGTAGCCCCACTTCATGAATGCGCCCTCCGTATATTTCATGATGTTGCCCTTGTGCACGAGCGTCACGGACTTCCTGCCGTGCGAGAGCGCATACCGGATTGCCGCTTCAACCAGCCTCTTCGTGCCCGTGATGCTGATGGGCTTCACGCCGATGCCGCTGTCCGGCCGGATTTTCCTGCCCATCGGGCCGTTCAGGAATTCGATGACCTTCTTGGCGTCGGGCGTGCCCTGCTCCCACTCTATTCCGGCGTAGACGTCCTCCGTGTTCTCCCTGAATATCACCACGTCCAGCTTCTCCGGGTTCTTCATGGGGTTGGGGATGCCCTTGAAATACCTCGCCGGCCGCACGCAGCAGTAGAGTTCGAGAACCTGCCTGAGCGTGACGTTCAGGCTCCGGAATCCGCCGCCGACGGGCGTGGTGAGCGGGCCCTTGATTCCCACCAAGTATTTTCTTATGGCGTCAACCGTGGCCTGCGGAAGAACATCGTTATGCTCCTTTACCGCATTTTCCCCGGCAGGCAACTGGTACCATGCAATCCTCTTCTTTCCGCCGTACGCCTTCGCGACAGCCGCGTCGACCACGCGCTTCATCGTGCGGGACACGTCCGGGCCGCTGCCGTCGCCCTCGAGGAAGGTGATGATTGGGTTGTCGGGCACGACTAGCTTGCCGCCCTTGAATTCAATCGGCTTTCCTTCTGCCGGCGCGCTTGGAAATTCTGCCATTTTCTCAATTCCCCTCGTGCATTTTTTTACGATAAAACTTAAGATGACTTCCGGGTGTAGTTGAGCAGCCCGCCCGCGAGGATGACCTTGGTGAACCGCGGGGATAACGAATGCTTGCATACTACCGTTTTACCATCGACCTTGACCGGAATTTCCGTTTTCCCTTGCTCCAGCGCCGCCCCCGCTTCCATCTCGATTCTGTCCCCGAGTTTCACCGCGTCGTAATCCTTGGCGTCGGCGAACGTCAGCGGGAGAATCCCGAAGTTGACGAGGTTCTCGGCGTGGATCCTCGCGAAAGACTTGGCGAGAACCGCCTTGACGCCCAGATACATCGGCGCGAGCGCTGCATGCTCCCTGCTGCTTCCCTGTCCGTAGTTCTCGCCCCCGACGATGAACCCGCCGCCCTTCCCCTTCGCCCTCTTGACGAATCCCGCGTCGACGCCGGAAAAAACATACTCGGAAATCGCCGGGATGTTGCTGCGCAGCGGAAGGATCTTTGCGCCGGCGGGCATGATGTGGTCCGTGGTCACGTTGTCTCCGAGCTTGATGAGCACTTCTCCGGCAAGCGCCTGCGGCATAGGCTTAAACTCCGGCAGGGACTTGATGTTCGGGCCCCTCCGGATTTCCACCTTGGAGCCGTCAGCGGGCGGCGCGATAATCATTGAGTCATCTACGGCAAACTCGGATGGCCATTCAAAAGGAGGAGGGTTTCCCAAGCTGCGTGGGTCGGTGATTACCCCTTTTATCGCGCTTGCCATGGCGACCTCCGGGCTGACCAAATACACTTTCGCGTCCTTGGTGCCGCTCCTGCCCTCGAAGTTGCGGTTGAAAGTGCGGATGGAAATGCCACCGCTCGGCGGCGCCTGGCCCATGCCGATGCACGGCCCGCACGCGCTCTCGACAATCCTTGCGCCTGCGCTGATGAGCATCGCCAGCCCGCCGCTGTCGGCAATCTGGCGGAGCACCTGCCTGCTCCCCGGGGCGACGACAAAGCTGACGTCCGGCGAGACCTTGCGGCCCTTGAGCATGAGCGCCGCGGTCATCAGGTCCCTGTAGCTCGAGTTCGTGCAGCTTCCGACGATGACCTGGTGCACCGGCGTGCCGGCGACCTCGCTGACGGGCACGACCGCGTCCGGCGAATGGGGTTTTGCAATCATCGGCTCAATCTTGGAGAGGTCGACTTCGATGACTTCCGAATATTTCGCGTCGGAATCCGCCGCAAGGGGCTTGAAATCCTTTTCCCGCTTTTGCCTGCGGAGGAAATCGCGGGTGACTTCGTCCGAGGGGAATACCGAGGTCGTCGCGCCGAGCTCGGCGCCCATGTTTGCTATCGTCGCGCGCTCGGGCACCGACAGCGCCTTCACGCCGTCGCCGCAATACTCGATTATTTTGCCGACGCCGCCCTTGACGGTCAGCCGCCGCAGCAATTCCAGGATTACGTCCTTCGCGGCAGTCCAGGGCGGAAGCCTGCCGGAAAGTTTTACCCCGACGATCTTGGGCATCTTGAAGTAGAACAGCCCGCCGCCCATGGCGACCGCTACGTTCAGGCCGCCGGCGCCGATTGCCAGCGAGCCAATGCCGCCCGCGGTCGGCGTGTGCGAGTCGCTGCCAAGCAGCGTCTTTCCGGGCGCGGCGAAGCGCTCGAGGTGCACCTGGTGGCATATCCCGTTGCCGGCCCTGCTGAATTGCACTCCGAACTTGGCCGCCGCGCTCTGGAGGTAGAGGTGGTCGTCGAAGTTCTCGAAGCCCTCCTGCAAAGTATTGTGGTCGACATAGCTGACGGAAAGCTCGGTGCGCACGCGCGGCGCGCCGATTGCCTCGAACTGGAGGAACGCCATGGTGCCAGTGGCGTCCTGGGTGAGCGTCTGGTCCATCGTTAGGCCGATTTCCCGGCCTTCCTCCATCTGGCCCTCCTTCAAGTGCGCGGAAATGATCTTCTCTGACCGGGTCAGGCCTGGCATGGCTGGAGTTTCACCCCGCTTAATCTTGCGCCCAAAATTTATAAACGAATTGAGCCTCGGCGCCTGACGAACAGGGCTGGCCCGTATTCGGCGTTTTAAACCTCCTCTTTGAAATACCGCCGAAGGGTATTTTCGGATGGACCTGCTTCAGGCGGTATTCCTCGGCGCGCTCCAGGGCCTGACCGAGTGGCTTCCGGTCAGCAGCAGCGCGCATTTGGCGCTCGCCCAGATCTTCCTCGGCCTCAAAGTCCCAATCGCCTTCGATCTCGCGCTGCACCTCGGCACCCTCCTCGCGGTCTTCGCGTATTTCTGGAAGGACATCATCGGAATCGCCCGCGGCTTTTTCTCGTTTGACTGGATGAATGCAGGCTTTCGGACGGCGGTTCTTGTTGTCTTGGCGATGGTCCCTACGGCCGTCACCGGCTTCGCGTTCAAGGGATTCTTCGAGTCCATGTTCTCCAGCGCGTTCCTCATCGGCTTGGCGCTGATGCTCACGGGAACCTTCCTTTTCCTCGCCTCACAAGCAGTTAACAAAAACAGGGAAATCGGAGCCACGGAGTCGGTGGCAATCGGAGTCGCGCAGGGGATCGCCGTCGCCCCCGGAATATCGAGGAGCGGCTCGACGATTTCCGCCGCGATGCTGCTCGGCGTGCCCGCGGAGAAGGCCGCGCGGTTTTCCTTCCTATTGGGCATCCCGGCGATACTGGGGGCGTCGGCGTTCGAGATTGCGGGAGAGCAGGTCGAACTGGCCGCGATTCCGGCTTTTTCGTTGATTGCCGGCATCGCCGCCGCGGCGCTGGCTGGCTACTGGAGCATCGGCTATCTGCTCGGGATCCTAAGGACGGCCGGGCTGCGGCGGTTCGCGTATTATTGCTGGGCCGTCGGGCTGCTGGCCGCGGCCGCGTCGGTATTCGTCCTCGGCAAAGCGTTTTAATGCGTTGGGGGCTGAATTTACAAGGGGGGTTGGAAATGATCATCATCGGCCTGACCGGAAGGAACGCCGCGGGAAAGACTACGGCCGCGCGCTATCTCGAGACCAAGGGCTTCTATTACCACAGTCTGTCGGACGTCATCCGCGAGGAGGCGAAAAAACGGGGCATCGACGGAACTCGCGAGAACCTAATCGCCCTCGGGAACGAGCTGCGCGAGAAATTTGGCGCGAGCGCGCTGGCCGACCTGACCGTCCAGAAGCTCGACCCCGCCAAGAACTACGTCGTGGACAGCGTCAGGCATCCCGCGGAAGCACAGGCCCTCAAGCGCGCCGGCCAGTGCTCGCTCTTCCACATCTTCGCGCCCGTCGAAATACGCTTCAAGCGGACGGTGGAGCGCGAGCGGCTCGGCGACCCGACGACCCTCAAGGAGTTCATCCAGCTAGAGGAGAGGGAGTTCCAGTCGAGCAATGTCGCCGCGCAGCAGCTACTGGAGACGGAACGCATGGCCGACCGCCTGATAGAGAACAGCGGCCCGGCGCAGGAGTTCGAGGAAAACCTGAACGCCGCTCTCGCGGAGATCGAGCAGCACTTCGCGCGCCCGAGCTGGGACGACTACTTCATGCAGATAGCCAAGCAGGTCGCGGTCCGCAGCAACTGCATGAAGCGCCAGGTCGCCGCAATCATCGTGCTCGACCGCAGGATTATCTCGACGGGCTACAACGGAACGCCGCGCGGCGTCAAGAACTGCAACGAGGGGGGCTGCCCGAGGTGCAACAATTTCGCCGAGAGCGGCAAGGGCCTCGAGGAATGCCTCTGCTCGCACGGCGAGGAGAACGCCATCGTGCAGGCTTCCTACCACGGCATCGCCATCAAGGGCGCGACTCTCTACAGCACGTTCTCGCCGTGCCTGCTGTGCAGTAAGATGGTCATCAACAGCGGCATCCGGCGCGTGGTCTACAATGAGGCCTACCCGGTTTCCGACACTGCCCTGAAAATGCTCAAGCAGGCGGGCGTCGAGTTGGCGCGCGCGAAGATCTGA
>JAZDGU010000003.1:0-19893 GCA_043806595.1 Microcaldota archaeon | reverse complement strand
GTTCGACGACTTCAAGGCGTGCGACTCCGTCTGCCCGGGCACGTGACAAATCCCCCCGCGCCCTTTTTATACCCCTTTCGCTCCTAGTCTTCCCATGGCAGCGAGGCGCGCGCAGACCGCGGTGGAGTACGCCTTCATCATAGCGAGCGTCATAGTGATTATCGCGCTCGTGCTCATGCTGCTCCGGGGCAACGTCATCTTCTCCGTCACATCCTCCACGCAGAGCTCCGTCCAGACCTTGTCCAACTATACCCGGTCCTTCCTGTTCTTCGACAACTTCGACGCCGGCACCGCGAGCCAGTGGACGCCAGCAAGCGGCGAATGGTCCGTGCAGGACAAGGAATACGTGCAGTCCAAGGACAGCCAGGCCTTCAAGGTCTCCATGGCGGGCGACGCCTCGTGGTACAACTATGTCGCAGAGACGGAATTCCGCAGGACCTCGTTTGTTCCCAGCCTCAACAAGCACATCGCGGGCATCTCCGCGAGGGCGGACCCCTACTCGCTCGCCAGGTACGCGTGCATGGTCGGCGACGACCTCAAGCTGCGCCTCCTCAAGTTCACGGGCGAGTATTCCTCCGAGGAGCTGGAGTACGCCTTCCTCTCTGAAGGCGACCTCGACGGCATGCACCGCGTCGGCATCGGCGTCATCGGCCACGACGTCTACTGCTTCTACGACGGCGTGCGCGTGATCGTATCATCCGACGACCTGCTCGTCGACGGCGGCATCGCGCTCGAGTCCTACAAGCCAGCGGTCTTCGACAACGTACGCGTCTGGAACCAGGGAGGGCCGATTCCGACGTACGCGCCACTTGCGACTCCCACGACCGCGCCGACTGCCGAACCTTCAGTGCCCGCATGGCCGGACTGCATCGCCAGCGGCGGCAGCTGCATGCCCGACCAGTGCAACCACTTCGACGACTGCGTAGACAAGCCCGGCTTCGCGTGCGCCGTCGACGGCTGGTGCTGCGAGGGCTCTTGCGTACCAAGCCCCACGCCGACGATGTTCCCCGAGATTACCGGCGTCGGCGAGTCCGGCATCGCCTGGGGCTGCCTATTCAATTACACCTTCACCTGGACAACCGACGTGTCCGCGACTTCGGACGTCGCGATCGCCTACAATGGCACCGGAGCGTTCTTGATAAACTATTCCGAGGCCTATCCGCAATACATGAACCTTTCCCTTGTGACGGACCATGCGTTCGTCGTGTACGGCCTGCTGGAGAATATGCCGTACAAATACCGGGTATGGAGCTGCGGCGACAACGTGACTTACGACTACTGCAATGCCAGCATCGTCAACTATTTCAGCACTCCCGACGTCCTGGGATGCGGTTACGGCGGGGGGAGCCCGTTGCTTGTTCCGTTGTTGAAAAGCCTTGCAGACGCTACATATACGCAATACTGCAATCCGATCGACCCGTTCTGCTGGCCGGACTGACCCGGTACCTTGCCCCATGGCCCTAAATCGCCGCCAGGACTAGTGGGGCGGCTGCGACCGCGGCAAGCACCCCGTAGCCAGCCGGCCCAATCCTTGCTCGTGCCGCAAACTCCATCCTGAACGAGGCAAGCATTCCGGCGTAGCTGCCGCGGCAGAGCAGGAACACGGCGCCCCAGATTGCCCACACCGCGACTTCCTCCGTCAGCAGCCCCGCGGCATGCAAATAGGTCTGCGCCGCGGAAAAATAGTTCACCAGGCAGTGCAGCGCTGTTGTCGCAAACAGGCTGCGCGTCCGCTGGTAGAGCAGCGAAATCACGACGGAATACGCCAGGATCGTCGCCATCGCCCCCGCGGAGAACGCGAGGCTCGGCGAGTATCCTACAAGCGGCGAGTGCATGAGCGTGAAGAAAATGGCGACCGCGGCGAGCACCGCGCCGCTCCTGCCGAAGCCGTTGAGCAGCGACGAATGGAGCAGGCCCCGGACGCCCAGCTCCTCGAACACGAGAGCCAGCGGAAGCGCGTAGAGCGCGAGCGCGATGGTGCCGCTTGCGGTGTCCAGGCCGTAGAGGCGCGCGTACCACGAGTCGAATGTTGGCAGAAGCAGGCGCAGGGCGATCGCGGGCACGAATAGCAGCCCGAAGGCTGCAGCTGCAGAGCCGAAATCCGCGCGCGTGGGCGCCTTGAACCCGAAGTCCGCGGGCTTTTTCCCCAATACCTTGGCGGATATCGCGATTGCAACCGCAAATGCCGCAATGCCCGCGATGTAATACGCCTGCCCGGTCTGCCCATGCCAGATTTTCGGCACAACCGCGAGCCAGCCGCATACCAGCCCAGCCCATGCCAGCAGGAGAATGCGTTTCATCTATCATTCGGCCCCCATGTATGCGTTGAGCGCGAGCACTGCACGCGCGGTGAGCAGCCCGCGGAAGGATTCCGGCGAAAGCTTCGACTTCCAGCCGCCGTCCGGCTTCTGCAGGCGCACGAGCGCGTCCGCGAGGGGCGCGAGCCTGCCCTTGGGGAATCCGGACTTGGCCAGGAAGTAGACCGAATTGCTCAGGTAGTCGGGCGAGTCCTTGTTCGCGTCGGCGTCCGAATACGCCCTCTCCTGCAGTTTTCCGACGTATTCCGCGTGCGCCGACACGTCGTATCCGCGATCCTCGAGGTACGTCAGCACCATCAGGACGTGCGTCGCAGCATAGCTCCTCCGCATCTTCTCGATCTCCGGGTCCCCGGCTGCGGGCTCGGCGTCGTAGTATTCCTGCTGCAGCTTCTTCTGCTCCAGCAGCACATCCAGCGTCGATGCGTTTTCGCCGTTCGCTGCAAGCAGCATGATGCACCAGCTTTCGTCGATGATGACGCGGAAGTGCTGCGCCTGCGGCGAGCTCCAGCCCCGCTGCTTGAGCTGCCCGCGTATTTTCCGCGCCATGTCCGCGTTGCCGGTCTCGAGCGCGACCATGCAATACAGGTCGTACGCATACTCGCCCGCCTCCCCCCCGGGGTCGTAATAGCGGTAGTCGACGCCTCCGTCCTGCCACGTGCGCGCCAGCCCCTGCAGGAATTCCGCGGCCTCGGATGCCCTGCCCTCAAGCGGCCCGGGGTCCGCGACCTCTTTTCCGATGAAATTCAAGTCGAGCATGAAGTCCGTCTTCCGGTACAGCGCGAGCTCGGAGAGGTTCCCGTATATTCCCTCGGGCGGAATGGCCATCTCCCGCGCGCTGAGCGTGTCCGCCGTGACGTTGACTTGGGAGAGGAACGAGAGCCCGCGATGAACCGCCCCCGCGGCGTCGGTTTTCGCGGGCGCGGGCTGCGCCGCAAGCGAAAGCAGCGCGAGCGCCGCAATCGCGGCTGCGGCCGCCAGCGCCGCCCACTTCCATGGCCGACCCTTTTTCAACTGCATTACCCCCTGCGGTAACATAGCCGGCCATCGTTTTTTAAACCGCCCCAGCCAGAAATACCTCAAGGGGGAAAGCATGCGCTTCTTCAGGCACGGCGATTCGCTTGCCATAGTACTGCCGGACGCGCTCCGGAAGGGCTCGGCGGTCACCGAGAACGGCGACTACGAGTTCTTCGAGGCCGAGCCCGGCGTCTTCATCCTCGCCTCGCGCCAGAAGCTGCAGGATATCCTCAGGCGCCGCGTCCTCTCGCCGCAGGCCGCCGGGCCCGCCAAGGCCGCGGTGCAGCTTCCGCCGGAGGAGGAGGTCTTCGACGCCGGCTATGCCATTCTCGACAGCGAGGAGCAGGCCAAGCTCGCCTCCCAGCGGCTGGAGAAGCAGATCAAGACCGGCCTAGTGCAGGGCGTGCGCGGCTTCGACAAGCGCTTCTACCTGGTTTCCGCTGAATTCCTAGCCAAGCACTCCAAGCGCCTGCTCTCGCTGCTCAAGCCCAAGGACCTGCCAATCGCGGAGCTTGCGGTTGCCGCTGGCCTCGACGAGCGCGCCTGCCTCACGCTCCTGCAGGTGATGAAGGAGCAGGGCGACGTCATCGAGAAGAAGCGAGGAGTCTACAAGGCGTTGGGCTGACCGGTGTATTCAAATGCGTTACGTCCTCCTCATGCAATCCGGCTCGCCCATACCTTCCTCCGTGGAATCGCTGGCATCCGGCGACGAGGTGACGATACTGCTGCCTCTGGGCCGCGACGGCCTGGCTTCCCAGGCGGACCGCGAGCTGGACAGCCTGCGCCGCGAGGCCGAGAGGCTCGAATCGAGGCTGTCCTCGAAGGGGATAGGCGCGAAGGTGGTCGTCGAGTGGGGGGAGGCGCAGCCGGCGCTCGACAACTGCCTCAGGCGCGAGGAGGCGGTGCAGCTGAAATGATTGCGGCGATTCCATGAAAACCATACGCGACGCCGTCCATCTGAGCATCGAGGTGAGCGACGCCGAGGTCGCGGTAATCGACACCCCGCAGATGCAGAGGCTTCGCTACGTCCGCCAGCTGGCCCTCGCGTACCTGGTCTACCCGAGCGCGGTGCACAACCGCTTCGAGCACTCGCTCGGCACGATGCACCTCACGGACCTCGCCTCGCGCAGGCTGTTCAAGGAAGACGACGTCCGGCTTCTCCGCCTCGCCGGCCTCCTGCACGACGTCGGCCACTCCGCCTTCTCGCACCTCTCCGAGGCAGTAGTCGCCGAGGCGACGGGACTCGACCACGAGCAGCTCGGCCGGAAGAAGATAGAGGGCACCGAGATTTCGGACGCGCTTTCCGCGCACGGCTTCTCCGTGCGCGAGCTCGTCAAGGCGATGCAGGGCCCCAAGGAAGAGATCATATCCAACGCCTTCGGCACCGACCGCATCGACTACCTGCTCCGCGACGCGCACTTCACCGGCGTCTCCTACTCGCTCGTCGACGCCGAAAGGCTCCTCCAGTCCTTCGCTTTCGACGGCCGCGGCCTCGCCCTCGAGGAGAAGGGCCTGCTCGCCGCCGAGAGCCTGCTCGTCTCCCGCTACCTCATGTTCCGCGCGGTCTACAACCACCACGCCAACCGCATCGCGACCGCCATGCTCGAGAGCGCTCTCCGCATCGCGCTCGAAAAGCGCGCCATATCCGTGCCCGACCTCACCGAGGGCAACGACTGCGCCGTGCTGTTCAAGCTTCAGGAGGAGCCGCTAGTTCGCCGCCTCCTCTCCCGCCGGCTCTTCAAGACCGCGTTCACTTCGCCGGACGCAAGCCTGTCCGTTGCCCTCGAGGAGGAGCTTTCCCGCGACTTCCAGCGCGACCGTTTCGTGGTGTGCCGCGGCGGCGAGAGCCTCGCAAGCCCCGACGTGCGCCTCAATCTCAAGGACGGCACCCCCTCTACGCTGATGAAGGAGTCCTTCCTGGCGCGCGAGGTCAACGGCCAGCTCAAGGCAGCCGGGGTGCTCGTGGCGTGCGACGCCGCGGACAAGTCTAAGGTCGCCGCGGCCTGCAGCCGCGTCGCCTGACCGCAGGCATTTTAACGCCGCCGCCCAATTGTTTGCCCATGCTATCCGCGCCCTCCGTCATTCAGGACGAGTTCGGCCCCCAGCAGCTTCTCGACGTCTACGACGCGAAGACGGGCATGGAGGGAGTGCTAGTAATCGACAATACCGCCCTCGGCCCGGGCAAGGGCGGCATCCGGCTCGTGCACGACGTCACCGTGGAGGAGGTCTGCAGGCTCGCCCGCGCCATGACGTGGAAGAACGCCCTCGCGGGGCTGCCTTTCGGAGGCGCCAAGGCCGGCATCCGCGCCGACCACTCCAAACCCGGCAAGGCCATGCTCGTCAAGGCTTTCGCGGACAAGATCCGCGCCTTCATCCCAAAATATTTCGTCGCCGGGCCGGATATGAATACAACGGAGGATGAGATGGCCGCGTTCGCCGAGGAAGTGGGCTCTCCTCGTTCCTGCACCGGCAAGCCGCTTGCCCTCGGCGGTCTGCCCCACGAGCTGGGCAGCACCGGCTTCGGGGTCTTCGTCGCCGCGAGCGCGGCGTTGCGCCACGGGGGCCTGTCCCTGCAGGGCGCTTCCGTCGCAATCGAGGGATTCGGCAACGTCGGCGTGTTTTCCGCGCACTACCTCTCCCGGGCCGGCGCGAGGATCGTCGCGGTCTCCGACTCCAAGGGCGCGGCCTACGACGCCCGCGGCCTCGATGTGAGCAAGCTCGAGGAATTCAAGCGCAGGAAGGGTTCGGTGACCGCCTACCCCGGCGCGAAGGCGATCCCGAAGGACGGGCTCTTCGGCCTGCCCGTAGACGTCCTCATTCCCGGCGCGCGGCCGGACTCCATCCACGACGGCAACAAGCGCGCGGTGAAGGCCCGGGTAATCGTCGAGGCCGCCAACGTCCCGATATCGGAGAAGATAGAGCTGGAGTTCCACGAGCGGGGCGTGCTCGTCGTGCCCGACATCGTCGCCAACGCCGGCGGCGTCATCAGCTCGTACGTCGAGACCCGCGGCGGCACGCCCGAGTCGATGTTCCGCAAAGTCGACGCCACGATTTCGGCGAATACCGAGCGCGTGCTCGAGCTTGCCGAAAGCAATGGCGTCGCGCCACGCAGCGCGGCGCTCGGGCTCGCCGTTTCACGCGTCCGCAGCGCGATGCGGGGCAGGAGAGGCTGATTGGCAAGGCAGATGCGCTCCATAGTCCCCGGAGTGCGCATTTACGAGGAGAGGCCGCCGGACCCGAACAACTATCTCCTGGAAGGCGGCCGCAGACGCTACCTCGTCGACACCTGCTCGACGCTCAACGGCAACCCATACCGCCTCCAGCCTGCTTTCACACACCTCGACGGCATCATCCTCACGCACCCGCACTT
Source organism: Microcaldota archaeon (assembly GCA_043806595.1). Lineage (GTDB taxonomy): Archaea > Micrarchaeota > Micrarchaeia > Norongarragalinales > SBBD01 > JAZDGU01. Next base: position 13,191 of record JAZDGU010000003.1, on the reverse strand, counting down.
CGACCACGTCGCCGGCATCGACTACTTCCCGGGCGTGCCGGTCATGGCGCACGAGAACGCCATGCGCGCGGTCAACGCCGGCGACGACAGGATACAGCTCGCGGGGGCCTTCGGCGTCGAGCTGCCCAAGGGAAGGGTCGGCCGGACGCTAGTCGACGGCGAAAAGCTCGACGTCGGCGGAGTCCGTTTCGAGGTGATTTCCACGCCCGGGCACTGCACCGGCTCGTTATGCCTCTTCGAGCCGGAGTCCCGGTCGCTCTTGAGCGGCGACACGGTGTTCACTTCCGGTTCGGTGCCGCGCGTGGACTTCCCTTCCGCCAACCTCGGCGAGCTGTTGGACTCCTACGAGAAGCTGCTCTCGCTCGAGGTCAACCTCGTGCTGCCGGGCCACGGCCCGGTGTCGAGCAACGGCTCGGCAATAATCAGCGGCGCGCTGAAGCTGCTGCGCGCGTTGAAGTGAGACCGCTTCCGGCTAGACGTGCCGTTCGGCCATCTTCTTGACGGTGTCCTTGGGCACCGCGCCGACGCTCTGGTCGACGACCTTCCCGTCCTTGAATATCAGCAGCGTGGGAATGCTCATGACGCCGTATTCCTGGGCCTTTGCCTGCGCCTCTTCGACGTTCACCTTGACGAACTTGACGCCCTTGAGCTCGTTCGCCGCCTCCTCGAAGCGCGGCGCCATTATCTTGCACGGCCCGCACCATTCCGCGAAGAAGTCCACCACCACCACCCCCTTCGCGTGCAAGACCTCCTTGTCGAAATCCTTGTCTCCTGCATGAACCACTGCCATATGAACCCCCCTTTATACGTCATCAACTAGTTTCCCGTCGCGGGTAATAAGATTTCGGTTTAACCCCCCGATTGCCAGCGATTCATTTCTCGGTGTTCCGCCACGCGGCGTGGAATGCTTTCGCCACGGCAGGCGGGACTGTCCGCTTTTCCCTGTGCTCCAGCGAAAATACCATCCTCCCGTCGATTTCTTTGGAATGGACTGCGAGGTTGTGCCTCCTTAGGACTTCCATGACGTCCGGGTGGCCGAGCCTCTATTCGATGTCCGTGATTCTTTCCCCCGCTGGCACGTGCGCGAACGGTCTAAGGCGTTTTGCGGCGGCTTCTGCCATGAGGGGTATCACTCAGAGCCTGAGGCGGAGCAGCAGCTCGAGGACGATGAACGCGACCACGAACCCTATGACGACCCGCGGGTCGACCTGGATGTTGCTGCTCTTGACATCGTAGAACCTGATGATTCCAGTGGAGCTGCTCGGAGTCGAAATCTTGCGGTCGTCGGCCATGCATTGCACCCTTTCAGGAATGGGGTTATTGGCGGGAATGCTTTAAATAACGTTCGCCCCCCATCTGTCTTTAAAGTGCAGGGCCATGAGCGGAGAAGACGACATCAAGCGCGAGATACCCCACCTGATAGTGCTCGGAATACTCCTGCTCATTCTCCTTTTCGTTGTCACCAAGTTCAAGTGGGTGCACTGCTCGCAGGTACCGGGCAACTGGTGCTCCGTCTACTGCGGCATCAGCGGCCACTCGCGCATCGCGCTCGTCAGCGGCGACAGCGGCACCGGCAACCCGAGCGCCCTCTACAACCTCTCCTCGAACGCGCGCGAATACACCTTCATTTCCAACTACCCGGCGGAGGCCATCAGCGCCTCCCAGCTGCGCGGCTTCGAGCTCGTCATCTTCGAGCGCATGACCCGCCTCACGCCCAAGCAGGAGAAGGCCGTACGCGAATACGCGGACTCCGGCGGCAACATCATCTGGATAGCGGATGCGGGCACGCAGCGCTACCTCACGCCCGGCGACCTCCAGGACGCGCTGAACAGGAACGAGTCCGACCCCGGCTACTACGAGTGGTACGTGAAGGAGGTGAACCGAACGAAGGGCTTCGGCGCCCTCGGCAGCCTTTTCAAGGCCACGTTCCAGCGCATGGAGAACTCGACTTCCGGCAAGCCGCTCTACCTCAAGGTCGCCGACCGCGACGCGCTCGCGACGCGCGGCATGAACTTTACCTTCGAGACCAACGCCCGGCAGGCGGCGGTAATCAACCCCGACGTCTCCGCGGCGCAGATCCTGTATTCCGTGTACGGCACGAAGACGTGCACCTTCGCCTCGCCGTGCCCCGCAATTATCGCCCACAAGTATGTCGGATACGTCGTCTACTCGGCGATACCGCTCGAGGACATCAAGTCCGTCACCGCGCTCGCGAACCTATACGACTTCCTCGTGAGCTGCTAGGCCCGACGCTCATTGGCCCAGCTCCCGCTCCAATTCCCACTCCCCCGGCTTGTAGTTGCGCGAAAGCCTCAGGTCCCTCAGGTGCCGCGCGACCTCTGCAATCGGCACGGGCGCGTGAAGTTTCGCCCTCGAGCAGAGCGGCACCACGTGGTCTTCCCAGTCCTCGTGGTGGAAAAGGACGCTCTTGTCGGCCAGCGCTCTCTTGTACGTCCGGATGTCGTAGGTTTCCCTTTGGCTTGTCGTCCGCCTGAACCTGCCGTCTCCGCCGTACACCCTCCTTGCCAGAGTCTTTAGGAGTTCCTCGCGGCCCTCCGGGTTCGCGGAAACGGTGACTTTCGTTACCCCCCATCCCGGAAGCTGCCTTGCGAGGAACGACAGCAGGACGTCCGAGCCCCCGCGCACCGCGGAGCCGACCTTCCTGCCCGCGATTTCCACATCCCGCTCGTCAACCTTTTTGTTCCCGGAAGACCTCTCCAAGAGTTCCCACGTCAGCATCTTGTTCGAATGGCGCAAATCAAGGCCGAGCGCGAAGTGCGTCTTCCCGGAAATCGTGCGCAGAATCCCGCCGCCCCCGAAGTACAGGACGCCGCTTCCCGGGAGCCCGGTGTTGGCGAACCTCTCCCTGACGTCGACCATGCCCTTTCCGCGGACATGCATCGCGTCCTCGCGCAGTTGAATGAGCCCGGCCAGCTCTGCCGCCGCAGCCTCCTTTATTCCCTTGAAGGAATCGCGCGGCAGGACCACGAACGCATGCCTTTCGCCAACGCATACCGCCGCCTTCCTCCCGTCGCGGTTCTCCAAGACTATGACGCGCTCTTCCGGCAGGTACTCCCTTGCCCTGCCTTCATGCGGCGGCCTTGCCCTTTCCATGTTTCATACGTGCGGCAAATACGCTTTAATACGTTGGTGCCCCTCACAAACACCGGTAAAGTTTGCACTCGAGGTGAGCCTCATATGAAGTCCCTTGCAATCAACGGCTTCGGCAGGATTGGGCGCATGTTCCTGCGCGCCGCGCTCGCGCACCCGCGCTTTTCCCGCGATTTCGACGTCGTGGCGGTCAACGATCTCACGGACGCGCCTACGCTCGCGCACCTCCTGAAATACGACAGCGTGCACGGCCGCGCCAGGCTCGAGGTCTCCGCCAGCGGCGGCAACCTCGTCGTCAACGGGAAGGAAATCCGCGTGCTCGCCGAGAAGACCGTCGAGGGCCTCAAATGGCGCGACCTCGGCGTGACGCACGTCATCGAGAGCACCGGCCTCTACGCCGACCGCGAGAAGGCCAAGGCGCACCTCGCAAACGGCGCGCAGAAGGTACTGATTTCCGCGCCTGCCAAGGAACCCGACGTCACGCTCGTGCTGGGCGTCAACCACGAGTCGTACGACTCCTCGAAGCATAACATCGTGAGCATGGCCTCTTGCACGACCAACTGCCTAGCGCCCGTTGCAAAAGTCTTGAACGACAACTTCGTCATCCGCAAGGGCTTCATGACCACGATACACGCCTACACCAACGACCAGCGGATCCTCGACCTCCCGCACAAGGACTTGCGGCGCGCCCGGGCCGCTGCATTGTCTTCCATCATCACGACAACCGGCGCGGCGAAGGCGATCGGCGAGGTCATTCCGGCGCTGAAGGGCAAGCTCGACGGCATATCCGTGCGCGTTCCGGTGCCCGACGGTTCGGTCAACGACCTCGTCGTCAGCGTAGAGAAGCCGACGAGCGCCGAGGAGGTCAATGCCATGCTGAAGGACGCTTCGCAGGGCGCGATGCAGGGCGTGCTCGAATTAAGCATGGAGCCGCTCGTCTCCGCGGACATCATCGGCAATCCCGCGAGCAGCATCGTCGACGGCCTGAGCACGAACGTTATAAGGGAGAGGGACAGCATCAAGGGCGACCTCGTGAAGGTGCTCAGCTGGTACGACAACGAGTGGGCCTACAGCGTGCGCCTCGCGGACGTCATGTGCATGCTTTGAACCCCCCGGCAGTGCCGGCGGCCCGGGGTCCCGCTAGATTCCGAGCAGGAATATCGCGAGCACGAAGATCAGGAAGAACACGACCGCGATCTGCGTGTACATGTAGGAGAGCAGCGCGAGCAGCAGCGGTATCATCCACGTGAGCCTCTGGATTTCTACGTCGAACCCGGCCGCCCTTATGCCGACGAGCACGCCGATGGCGTATACGATGAATACGAACGCGGTGAACCTGCGCACGCTCTCGGTGAGGTACTTGAACACCGACTTGGATATGTCGTCAATCACTCCCATGCTTTGCTCACGCAAATGCAATCCGCGTTCAGAATAAAAAGGGTATGCCAGCGGGGGAATCCGTGCGCCGGACCGGAAACGCGGCCCCCACATTTTTCGGGCGCGTTTACGCTTCCGGCTTTTCGCTGGCCGCCTGCCTCCCCCGCGCAAGGCCCGCAAGGAAATCCAGTATCCGGAGGGTCCACTCTAGCATGATGGCGATCGCGATGAACGCGGCGAACTGCGGGATCGCCCCGAGGAGCTGGAGGATTCGGGCCCCGATGATTTCCCTCGAATACAGGGTGGGCTCGACGATGAACACGCCCAAGAGTGCAAGCGGCAGCATCTTGGCGAGGTCTACGGAAATTTCTTCCTTGTAGTACGCCAGTGCGCGCACCGCTATCACGACGGAAATTGCCAGCACGAAGACCGTTTCAAGCTCCGCCGTGCGGGAGATGAGGAAGAGGGAGGACGCCAGCACCGCGAACCACAGGAAGGAAATTGCCGGGAACAGCACGGTGTATTTCAGGAGGACCTCGACCGCGTTCCCAAATCGGAGGAAAAAGCCCCAGATGCCCTTGCGGTCAATCCGCTTGGTTTCATAGAGCACCCGGCGGGACAAGTGGTGGTAAAAAGTCCCTATAATAGCAGCGTAGACTGCGATGCCGACGGAAAGGAAAAACACGGTGGCCCCGAACCTTCCGGCGAGCGCCTCTCCGCTCGCGAAGGCGGCCGAGGCAAGCGCCGCAAGTTGTTCTTCAATCATGACAATTCAATCCGCGCCACGGTTTAATAGGCTTGCCGAAGCCTCGCCCGAGGGCCACTTCCGTTCCGTCCCGCGTCGATTGACGGGGCGTAATTTTTGCGCTCCGAATAAGTTTTGCGACCTGCCGAAAAACGTTTTTTTTGCCCCATGCCAGCGCCTTGCTCCGTCCATCCGCGGAGGCGAAGGCGGCATCTGAAGACAACGGCTCGCATTATTTTTGCGGTTTGCTTTGGGCGCGGTCCTTGAGGCACGAGCTCGCGAAGCGGAGACCGTGAATTCATGCGGGGCGTGGGTAGGCATGGCATTAACGTTGCCAGAGTCATATCCCCCCTCTGAATCCAGTTATCCGTTTACAAATTCCGCACTAGCCTTCCCTCGTCGATTCCGCGCCGCCCTGCTTTCAACCGGCTAGCGCGTTCTCCAGCCGGGCTGTTGGCTGGCCGCGGCGCATCAAATAATCCGCAGGCCCCCGAATTCTTATTGCTTAAGGCGCAGAAAGCGTTCACCGGACGAGGAACAGCGCGGCATAGAGAAGCGCCGCCAACAGGGGAAGGCCGTATAACGACGCGCGGAAAATCAGCTTCTCCCTGTGCCCGTCCCCCTTCTTGGCGTGGACCATCATCATGACGGTGCTCAGGAGGTTGAGGGTGAGGACGACGTATGTGGCTATCATGAACTTGTCGGCGAACGTGAGGTAGCCCACCGGAGGGATGCTTGATGTGACGTTCAAGTGGAACATGACCGCAGCAATCAGGGAAGACGTGTTGATGCCGATGCGCGTCCAGAGCTTGTCCCTCTCCTCTATCAGGAGGGCGATGAGCCCGACGATGACGATGAACAGCACTGGCAGGAATGTCTTGAGAATGCTGGCGAGGAAGATGCGCCGTATTCCCACGCCGAACTTGAAGCGCGAGTAGTCTTCGCCGTATGCCTCGTAGCGGTGTGTTTCCTCCTTTGCGTTCCATCCGACGAGGTCCCAGCCGACCATGACGACGTTGGGGTCGATTCCGCTGCTCTTTTCGTCGACGAGGTATACGAGCTGTTCGGCGGTGCCGCGCTTGTCCTCCAGAACTATCGAGAGCGCGTGCTCGTCGAACGGATAATCTTTGAGGTCGATGTTCTCGGCAAGCGAGGCCTGTATTCGGTAGAACTTGCTTGCAGGTTCGTCAACCAGCTTGTCGACTGACGAAGCCCGGCCGTTCATGAACTCGAAATCCGGCGAGCATTCGCTGCTGCACTCCATGCTGAGGTAGAAGTCGATGGTATAGCTGCCGCTGCTGACGTCGAACTTGCCGATGTTTAGGACATAAATTCCGGTATGCACCACGGTTGGCTGGGCGGCTGAAAGGCCGACCAACGCGATCAACAGGAATACCGGCCTGACCAAAGACATTTGCATCGACCCGTTTTCAAAATTTGACTCGAAAAGCTATAATCCGGTTCCAGCCCACTTTATCGGCATTCCCAGTTTTTTCGTAAGAAAGATATCGACGTCTAAAGCCATTTCTTCCTCCTGAAATAGAGAATCATCATGGCGGCGATCACAGCCATGAACGCCCAAAGCAGCGGATAGGCCCAACTCCAGCCCAGTTCCGGCATGAACTTGAAATTCATCCCATATACGCCGACGACGAACGTAAGCGGTATGAATATCGTGGAAATCACGGTAAGGGTCTTTATAACTTCGTTCAACCTGTTGCTTGAAGTTGACAGGTACAAGTCGAGCAATCCGGTCACTGTCTCGCGGTTGGATTCGAGCGAGTCAAGCGCCTGTATTACGTGGTCGTATGCATCGCGCAGGTATACGCTTGTTTCCTTGGAAACCCAGCGTCGGTCGCCCTTTTGGAACCCCGAGACGGCCTCGCGAAGCGGCCAGATGTTGCGCCGCAGCGAATTGTTGTTCTTTCGCATGGCGTGAATGCCTTGAAGTGTGGAAACCGATGGATGTTCGACTGCTTCGCTTTGGACCGATTCGATTCTCTCGCCGAGCCTTTCAAGAATGGCAAAATAGTTGTCCACCGTCGCATCCAGAAGCAGGTAGGCGAGAAAGTCTGGCCCGTGCCCCAGCGCGCGGGATTTTCCGTTCAGAATGCCCGAACGAAGGCCGTTGAAGATGTCGCCGGGGCGTTCCTGGAACGACAGGAGGCAATTTCCACTGACTACCAGGCTGAGCTGCTCGGATTCGAGTTTGTTGGTCTTCGGGTCAAAGGAGAGCATTTTGGCGACCATGAAGAAAGCGTCGTCGTATTCCTCGTATTTCGGGCGCAGCGAGGAGTTGAGGATGTCCTCTATCATTAGCGGATGGAGCTTGAAGCTCGCGCCGATGGCTTGGATTGTTTCAACGTCGCTGATTCCGTCGACGTTAATCCACGTAGTCCCTGAAAAAGCGGCGAGTTGAGCAAGCTTTTCAACGCCGACGCTTTCAAAAAACGTGGCCTTATCCTGTGAAAAGTTGATTGCCGTGATTAAAGACTTTTGCTCCGCCCTCGCGCCGACATACACCGGCGTGCCGGGTGGCAGTCCCGCTTTTTGCGATTCCCTCGCGACCCTGCTGCCCATCAAGAATTCACTCGATTACGACTGTGCCCTTCGCCGATATTTCCCCCTTTTATTTGTGCGATTCCGGCGGCTTTCGCCCTTCGCGGGCAGAGCGATGGAATACGGCGCCATCGACTTTCTCTTCCGGCCAATGATGATTCGCTACCGCGAGTAAAAATTCTGGACCGCACCTTCAGGCATTCCAGCCGGAACCTTGCCGGTATTGGCATACTCGTACAATGCCTGGGAGATGACGGCCTTGACTATCGCGCCGACAATCGCGGCCAAGAAAACAGACACCACGCACAAGCCAAGAAATACGAGCGGCATCGGCCCGATGGGAACGAGGAAGGCGAGAACCAAGAACGCCAGCGCCGGAACGTACAAAAGCAGCGTGCTCACGTTGGCTGCCACGGCCTCCCCCCAAGTCTTTTTGACCAAATCCTTGCTCCTGCCGAAAGATTCGAAAACCCCGGCGTTCTCGTAGAGTATGACGGGCAGCGAAAAGTAGGATATGACCGTCCAGGCCACGCCGAGCAGCGAGCCCATCAGCGCGAGGACGAGACCTCCGGCGCCGGGCTTCTCACCCGCCTTTTGCCGCAAGAACTGCGAGACTATCGAGACAACTGAGGCGATCGCGGCCAAGACGATGACCTTGTCCAGTTTTTTTGCGGCTTCGCCGAAGGTATTGCCAAGCGTCGGGTTTTCGCCGGCAAAGCGCCTGCGCGCCGCCTCTATGACCATTGCCTGGATGAAGTAGAGCAGAGAGAAGGACGCGAGGTAGTAGACTGCGAGAAAACCCCAAAACACCGCATCGCCGACCTGATCGTTTCCAATCTTAAACAATAAGAACGTTGCCAGTATGGCCAGCATTATCACGCCGCTTATCACGGGCAGCACGAGGAACTCTGGATCGCTGCGCACTATGCGAAGGCTGGCCTTGGTGAGCTCGAAACCCGTTTTTATCCTGTCAAAGAATCCCATGGCTGCGGATATCCCCCGTCAAAACGTACGATTTGCGCGTTATGCCCTTTTTCCCACTAGGCTTCCGACGCTAAGCAGCGCCGCAGACAAAACCGCCCAGTTGGCCTCCAAATCGTTGTAGCCGAGAAGGTGCGCCCCGGTCTTGATTATCCACAGGCTTACCAGAAAGTACACCAGCCCCAGCGCGACCAGCACCATCGTGGTCAAAACAAGAGTGCCGAGTCCGCTCGCGATCCCGATTGTTTTTTTCACCACCACGAATAATCCCCCCGTCACATCTAAAGCAACTGGGAATAAAAAAGTTTGCAATACTAGCGTCATAGGCCCCCTGGCAAAACCGCCGCCAAAGATAAGCCCGGAACTTCGCGCCGACCCCTGCTTGAACGCGGCCGAGTGCAGGGGGAAGAGCGCCGAGCCGCTGGCTAGGTGCAGATAGTTTCGATGGCTTTCAATAGCTCGCCGCTGGTTTCTGTGAAGACGGGGGTGGTTTTAAACAGCGTCCTGAGCTCCTTGTCCCACGCCTTTTGCTTTTTGAGGACCGCCTTCTTGAATTCCTTGAACTCGAATTTCTTTCCATAATAAGAGAGTTTTGCATCGGAATCGTGTTTATTGAAAACCGCTTTTTTCCTGACGAGGAACCATGCATCGTAAACGTCCCTTGCCTTCTCCCGGGTCATGATTGCGCGGACTTTTTCTGCAAGCTGTTCGTCCAAATCCATGCAGAGCGCAACATACGCGCGCAAGTCGGCATACGGCGGGACGACGCGCCTTGCAGCCGGCGCCTTGAGCAAAACTTCCCTCTTGCTTACTTCGAGCAGAATCGTCTGGGAACTCCGTTCGCTTCCGCCAAAAAGTGGCCCCTTGGCCTTGAGTTTGACCGAAAAAGAGTCTGCCGTTTCCTGATCCTTTGAACTATCCGCTTCCGCGAATTTGCCGAAGTCTGCAACCGCTGCTTGGATGAGCGCCTGCGCGTTTTGGGGCTTTCCAACGAGCGTGAAGTCCAAATCCTCGGAAAACCGGTCCAAGCCGAATGCCTTCTGGAGGGCGGTCCCGCCCTTGAACACGAATTCGCGTTCGGACACGGAATACAGCGATGCGAGAAACGCGTGCTGCAGGTAATCTTTCTCCGCTTGGTAGGCGTTGAAGCCCAGCGAGCGGCCGGCGGATTCCAGTTCCTTCCTTGAAATCATTCCAGCACCTCGTTGACTACGAGCATCCACTTTTTATCGCGTTTTCCTTTACTGCCAAGCATGGGATTGAGCAGGGCATACCGTGAGGCCTTCACATAATTCGGGCGTCCGCTCGCCTGCATTCCGGCCGTCTCAAGAAGAAAGCCAAGCCTGCGTTTTACAATTGAAGAACCGAGCTTGTCGGCGTAATCGCATAATTTATTCGTGTCGAGTTTGCCGTGCTTTATTGCGTAGAAGGCTTCCGAGAGGGGCAGGTGGTTCGGCGCATAGAGGCCGTCAATAACCGATTTCTCGGGCTCGGCGACAAACGCGTTTCCATAGCGGCGGAAGCCGAAAATAGCCTCCTTTTTGAGTTTCACGAACTCAATGCGGGTGCCGCCAAAGCTCGCTTCCTTCCTTTGCCTCGCGCAAGCCACCTCCACCAAGACGGGAATCTGCGTGGTAAGCCTGTGGAAGGCCAGCGCCGAGAGAAAGGACACGTATGCGGGGTATGCTAGGTTCGACGCTGCCTCCAATAGGCTTACATTGTTTTGGCAGTATTTGCCGCGTTCGATTCGAAGGATTTTCTTCCGCTTTGCAAGCCGGCTGAGAAACAATTTGGCGTACTCCTTGGGCTTTCCAATGATTCTTGCAGCGTCCTTGAGCGTGAACACCGCCACGCCCTGCCGTTCAAGCGCGTCAAGGAACGAATCCGCGTTCATATACCGATACTATCCTTTTGTATTTATAAAGTTATCATATTTGATAACTATGAACATATGGAAATTGCATTTGGATGGGTCGCAGTGCAGAAAATTGGCCTAGCGCCGCCTGCCGGTTTTCCTGTGAATCTTTTTCATGTTCTTGTGCCGGTCGTGGAAGAACCGAGCTGATGCATCAACCGCGGCTGCGACCATGAATGCTGCGGTTTGTTCGACGACAAGGTAGGCAAACGCGGAGAGTCCTGCGCCTTCGACCTTGTACTGGCGTCCTCCGCCTTCTTGGTTTATGTCGACAACGGGTTATGTTGGAGCAGAAAAGAGGCCGCCGACATTAGGTGTGTTTGCCAAACTTAACGGCAAGCGGGATAGGGCTACGTCCAGTGAACAATTTGGCGCGTTACGAATTCGGTTTCGTCATCCTTCAATCTCGGCAGTCTTTTTATTCTCGTCGCGCTTGGCCTGGCCAAAGGAAAACGAGGTGGTTCAAGTATGCGGAAAACCGGCATGCACTCAGAAGCAGTAGGAGTGCAGGGGAAGCACGGCAAGCATGATGCTAGAGTCTTGGCAGGCTTTGCATAAGGGTCTTGACTTTCTGGTTAAGCCTGTTCAACTCTTTTTTGGTAGGCGCGGTCACGAATGAAAGGCTTTGCGCGTCGTTGCGGAGAGTGAGAAGCCGTTCCCTTAACTTAGGCCTTTCCCCCATGAGCCCGGCTGTTCCATGCAAATCTTCTTCAGAGCTTTTGAGGAGTAGGGCAATTGCGTCACTGCGGTCCTTGGGAACGCTCCTTTCCTCGAGCGCCACGAGCTTGAAGTAGGCGAGGACGCCGAGGCTGGGCAAAAGAACTTCCTCCCTTCCAGGTGGGGAATCGTATCCGCGCAAGTAAATGCGCTCGCAGCCTTCGTAAAGCAATGAAAAGCTTATCCTATTTTTTTCGCCGCCTATCTCCTCGCTCTTTTTGTACAAGTCGAAGAAAACGTCTTCCTTGAACAGCCTTGCCTGCCTTTGGCCGTAGCCCCTGGCGACGAGGAAGTCCACGAGCCTGTCGAAATTCTCGTCGGAAACGGCGAAATCGACGTCCCTGCTTCCGGCGTAAGGATTGTAATGATAGACCGCCCAGCCTCCGAAAAGCATGGGAGACTCCCCGATGGCATTGGCGTGCCTGACGAAAACGCGCATTTCCTCAAAGGATTTTTTGCATATTCCCTTGCCGTAGACTTCGGCCATTCAACCACCGCTTTTAAGCGAGGGAAAGCCGTGTTTCTCGGCTACGCGCTCCAATGCAGTCAACGCCAGCCCCCCGAAGCTTGCCAAATCAACGTACAGGAGGAACGGATTCACGACGACCTCCTTTCCCACGCGCCTTTTTCCGTAGAACACGAACTCATCTTCGGCCGGAATCAACGCAATCTTGGTCTTGAGGCTGTCCAGCCTGCCTTCCAGCATGCCCTTCGACGGCCGGAAATCGCTTGCCACGTACGCAGTCGTTGTCCCGCTTTCAAGGTAGCCCGAGTCGAGCAGGGCTCCGGAGAAAATGGTGTGCGCATGCTTCACTTCCTTCAAGACGCTTGCGTCTTTGGCAAAGAACGCCTTTTTCGCGCCTATGTTCCTTTTGCCGATCCAGTCCAGCAACAGCTTTTCGGGATACTCCAATGAAAACCGCGTGCGGTAAGGGCGTTTGACCAAGCCTTTTTGCACGAGTTCCGAAACGACTTTGCTTGCAAGCCCCTTTGAAACGCCTGTTGCCTCCACAATCTGCTTTTGGCTTACTGCCGTCTTCGCATGCAGCAATAGGTAAGACACTATCCTGCACGATTTCGGCGAAAAGACACCTGCCATGCCTACATTAAGAAGATGATGTTTATAAATAGTTCACTAATGCGTGAACTTAATATATACTTAGCATGAAGGAAAGTGGCGTTTTGAAGTTTCTTATCATCAGATACCGGGATTGTTAAGCGGGCGTGCCCCCGAAGAATACAAAGTATACGACTTCGCGTATACTGCATATACTTTTCGAAAGGGCTGTTTTCGAGCCCGGCAAGGATGATCCTAGAGTCTTGCTAACGCCTTCCCCGCGTTTTCAAGCGAGCCATTCGGATGTTCCTGCGGCGGTCGTAGAAGAACCACGCGGAGGCCAATATGCCCATTCCGACAAGAAACGGCGTGGAATTGCGAATAACCAAATTGGCGAACCCGGAAAAATCGGCAGCTTCCATTTTCTGCTGACGCCCTCCGCCTTCTTGTGTTTTAATATCGTATGGCTTGACAGTGGCGACCAGCAGCGGGCTGCCGCCAGGTGACGTCTCTATATGCAGGCATTCAAAGGATGTCGTTTTGATATTATTTGCCTCATGCCATTCGTCCTCTTCGTCCGGAAAATCAGCATCTGCAACGACCACTATTGTTTCCGGCTCAGCACACGTCACCCCTTTCACAACATCTCTATACTCGCCGGGATTCAAATTGCCAATTATCTTATACTGATAATTCATGTTAAAACCAATTCTTGTTTGAAATTCGGGT
>JAZDGU010000002.1:0-7253 GCA_043806595.1 Microcaldota archaeon | reverse complement strand
CTTGCCCGAACCGAACAGCCCGAGCATGAGAATCCTCCGCTTGCCTATCTTCGGCTCGTATTTTTCGCCGAGAATCGCGACGAGCTCGTCGTAGACGATTCTGACGATATGCTCCCTGAGGTTCAGCGTCTGCGCCTTCTTTTCCTTCAGGGCCTTCTCCTCGATACTCTTGGTGAGCTCGAAGACGAGCTTGACGTTGACGTCGTTGCTGATGAGCACGCGCTGCAGGTCCTTGACGAGCCCTGCTATGGCCTTCTCGTCCACGAGCGCCGCGCCAGTGATGCGCGACAGCGCCTTCCTTACCCCCTCGCCCAAGTCCATGATAACAGTATGCCCCTAAAATGTTTTAAACGACCGCAAACCCAGCAAGGGGAGTGCAGACTTGCCGCGACGATGCGGCATGCCCCTACCCGTGCTGAAAATACGATTCCACTGCATTGACATGGGAGGGCTGAGATTTGAACTCAGATCGCCAGCTTTTCCGCCTCCGTCCCGGTGCCGGGCCGCAGGTCCCAAAGCTGGTAGCATGACCAGGTTAGCCCACCCTCCCGTGACAGGCAAACATTGTGCCCGTGCAGGCATTTAACCGCTTGGGTCGGACCCGTATTTCCGCTTGGCAAGGGCGGCGAGCTCCTTGTGCCCTTGTGCTATGTGCCTGGCAACGGCCTTGGCGTCCCTGCCCAAAGCGTGGCGGAAGCGTGCGTCGCTCAGCCTTACCAATGCGGCAGTATAATCCTTAATCCGCGGCGGGTTCATCCTTAGCCGGTTGGCGTATCTGAGGTGCAGCGTGAGCAGGGTGTCCGCGCGCTTTTCGAGGAGCTTGGATCCCGCGCCCGTGAACGCCCTTCTCCGGGAGTCAGTGATGAGCTTGCCCGCGGCATCCTGAATCGCGGGCAGGGATTCTACTGCCATGTTGAGGTCGCCTTCCTCCCGCCACCGGTTCACGAGTGCGGCGAAGCGTCTGACCGCAATAGCGTTTTCTACCGCCCGCCATTTCTCTTGCGGTATCTCAAACCCCTCCAACGTGTGCTTGACGAAGGCATCAGAAGCCTTCTTGTAGTGCATGCGCGGGTTCGTGGCGCGTATGGCCTCGCGCTCGAAAATTTTCCTTGCCGCCTGCGCCGCCTGCATGACCGCTTATGCGAAATGCAGGGTTTTAATCCCGCCGGAATGCGGGGTTTATTACCTTTCCCGCCCAACATTTTGAACGGTGTTTGTTCATGCCGAGGAGACTTTTCAACGGACCGGAAAGAGGCCTTCGCTTTTCGACCAGGCGAATCGTCGGCGGTGCGCTGGCTGTCGGCGCAATAGCGGGAAGCCTAGGCTTGGCAACGCGTGCTGTTCTTCGGCAGGTTGAACACTCGAGGGCGAGAGCCGAGTTGAAGGGCATGGCCCCGCAGGTTGAGAAGGCGCTCCGGGCGCAAGGCCTTGGCGCGTATGGCAGGATTGCAAACCTTGAAATTGCGGAAGCGGCTGCAAAGAGACTGATTACTCCGGACCAATACCGGGCTCTCCTTTGGAGGGCAAGGCGGGAGGGCTATCCTGAAGGGACCGGGATGCTCGAAAGCCTTTACCCGGTGGTCCACCGCTCTAGAAACGGGCCATACCAGTTCGACCGGAGCTGGTTTTCCCGCGTCACCCCCGCCGGGGAACGGTATCTCTCCTCCATCGAACGTGAAGCGCCGGGAAACGACACGCTGAAAGTTTTACTGCCCACGCTCCACAGACTCAGATTCAAAGGCCATCGCGCATCTGACGTGGAGAACTATCGGCGGGCAATTGAGGCCGCACGCGCGGACACCCTGCGCAAGGCTGCGGTCAGAGCCACTCCCCCGAACATCCGCAAGCGGCAAAACCGCTAGCAGCATTCGCTTCGATTTTTTTTACTGGCCTAGCGGCGCCTTCTCCTGCGCGCGGGGGCGGCCGCGGCCGGCCTGACCTTGGAGGCGGTCTCGATGACGTGCAGCTTGTACAGCAGGTAGAGCAGCAGCACGCTGAGCGTCGCGCCGATCGCGGACGTGTAGGATATAGAGAAGTCCGTCGCCTGGAAGTACAGGAACGACAGGATGATGAACAGGAACGCCGAGACCGTGAACACGATCTTCTCGTCGAACGGGAAGCCATTTGCCATCGCAAAACCACCTTCAGGCATTAACTTTCAAGGGTATTTAAAGCTTTCAGAGTAGCGCGGTTTGCAGCATTGCCGTCCGAAAACAGGCTGGCTGGTTATCGCATACGCCGAGGCGCGCATCAAAACAATTGTTGCGATAATCGCCGCCAGAGAAAAAATCTCGCCGTCAGTGAGCTTTCATTCTGGAGAAAGGGAGACTCCGAGATTTGCATGATATCCTTCTATTGGCTATTGAAGCTTGAATATCTTGCTTTCGTTGGGAGGCCCGCGGCTCAGCCCTTCTTCATGCGACCGCGCGGCTTGGGGATTTTGAGCTCGGGGTAGACGCCGTTGACGAGCTCGATGCTGCAATACGGCGCGTAGCCGCAGTGGGATAGCGTCTTGGCGACCGCGTACTCCTCCAGCCCCCCCGGCATCCCGTCGAGCAGCCCGGTTGATTCGAGTTCTTCAAGCATCTTGGGAATCTTTCCAAGCGAGCGCCTCGACGGCCTAGCCTCAAGAAACGCGTTCAGCCTCTGCACGGACTCCGGCCCGCCTTCCCTCATTTCTGCTGCCTTGCGGTCGAGCGTCTCCGCGGTCGCCGCGAGAGCCGCGAACGTCTCCTTGGCCTCGCTCGCCTGCGAGGACTTGCGCACCAGCACCCACTTGCCGTAGCTCGCGGCGATTTTGAATCCTTCCGCTGCAGGCTTGCCGGCGCTCCGCACCGGCGGAAGCGGGTAGATCTTCTCGTAGAGCTGTGAAATGTAGCATGAGATGGCGACGTGCACCGCGGAATCGCACTTCTTGAGCGCGAGATACTCCTGCGGCCTGCCGTCCTTCGTCACCGGTTGGAGCATCGCTTCCAGCTGGGAGGGCTTGGTTGACGCGATGGCGGCGGCAAGGGATTTGATGTCCTTGACTCCCGCGGAGTGTTGCTGCGCAAGCGACTGTATGCCCTCGAGGTCCACGGGCGCGTAATTGTAGAGCGCGCGCTTGACTGCGACGCGAGCGTTGTCGATTGCCTGCAGCGCCTGCTGGGCGCTGAAGCCCTCCTTAAGCTCCTCGCGCGCGCTGGCTCCCTCGAGGTTGCATTCGAACAGGATGAAGTCCATCTGCCCTTTTCCCAATTCACAACGGCTTTGCCGAAGACAGGGCCTTCCTGGCCGCCACGCCGACTCCCGTCTCGAGCGAGTAAGCCCCGCCCGCGATCACGGCGCCGCAGCTCCTGCACTCCCATTTCGCGTACCCGGAGCGTTTTACAGCGGGCTTGGCGCAGACCGGGCACGTGTAGCGCGCGTGCTGCTGCCGGAGGACTGCCCCCTCCAGCTTTCTTATCTTTACCCCGTAGTGCGACCCCATTCAAACCACTCACAAAAGCGAACGCAGCTGCCTGCCCTTCTCAAACGCGATGTCCAGCAGGTCGAGGACCTCCGTGTCGGTGAATCCTGCAGCCCCCGACTTCTGCGAGCATACGAGGAAGTCCCCGTCGCTCGTCGCTAGCGTGAGCCTGCCGTCGCTGGCGACCTCCTCCTCGTCCGTGGCGTCGACTATCATCTTCTTCCCGATCTTCTCGAACGAGCACGCCGCGACCTTGCGGGCGAGCGGAAGCGCGCCCTTGAACTCGCCGCGCACCATCTTTCCCTCCTCGTACTTCGGGACCTTGGCGTCGGTGAGCGCCGCCATGGCGGCCATCGCCGCGGTGTCGATGAGGTTGCCGCAGTGGTCTAGCATGTACAGGTCCATGAACGCGCCGAGCACCTTGCCCTCCTCGAGCTGCCAGCTCTTGACGTCGAGCACTTCCGCGGACCTTATCCCGCGGTCGACCACGCGCGAGAGCTCTATGCTGTGCTCGTTGGGCGGGCCGGACTCGAACTTGGGGTGCGCGAGCGGCAGGAACTCCGCCTGGACCGTGAACACGCCCTCCGTCGGCCTGTCCCTGTACGGGTCCATGACGTCGAACTTGACTCCGCAGAGCACCTTGGTGTCGCCGAGCTCGACGAGCGCGCTGCCCTCGGCGTTCGGGATCATGCCCTTGGTGATCTTCACTTGCCTGTAGTCCAGCAGCCCGCGGCCGTCCGCGCGCTTGTCCTTGGCAAGCAGGTCCTTCACGTACGACTCCTTGATCTTGTCCAATATCATTTCAACCACTGTTTTCCTCGGGAGCCTCGATGTAGCGCGTCCTTAGTGCCTCCACCTGGATTTCCCGGACCTTCTCCGCGGCCTCGTAGGCCATCTGGAGCGCACGGGTCATCTCCTCCTTGGTAAGCATTCCGTCCTGCTGCAGCAGCAGTATCTCGCGCGTCCGCAGCGAGACAATCACGGGCACGTCCGCCTGCCCGTTGTTGTCCTCGAGCTTGTCGACGTCGACCACGAGCTGGCCGTCGGCCTTGCCTATGGCCACCCCCTGCACGAGGTCCCTCATCGGGATACCGGCGTCCGCGAGGGCCACGGCTGCCGCGGTGATCCCGGTGATGCGCGTGCCGCCGTCGGACTGGAGCACCTCCATGCTGATGTCTATCTGCGTCTTGGGGAACTGGTTCGTGAGTATCACGTTCTGGAACACGTGCTTGGCGACCTTGCCGATCTCGTACGCCCTGCGGTTGGGCCCGCTGCGGCCGTGCTCCTCGAGGCTGCAGAACGGCGCCATCATGTACCTGCAGTTGACCCTCGCCTTCTGCAGGTCGGTGAGGTGCTTGGGGAAGACCTCGCGCGGGCCGTAGACCGCGGAGAGCACCTTATTCTTCCCCCATTCGACGAGCGCGGAGCCGTCGGCCTGCTTGAGCACGCCCGCGGTTATCTTGAGCGGACGCAGGTCCGTAATCCCGCGGCCGTCGTTCCTCCTGCCGTCGACTATCATCTTCACTTCGGTCGTTGACGATGCCATGTGTTTCACTCCCTATCAATGAATGTTGACCGCGGCCCCGTTCTTCGCCGCCTCCTCCTCAAGATACGCCTTCATGCGGTCGGTCAGCCCCGGCAGGTGCGCCTCCCTCGATATCTTCAGTATCGCGAGCACCGCGAGCGCGAGGTTCCCGTCCTTGAGGTAAATCCTGCCGTTCTTGCCGACGAATATCTTGCTCTTCGTGTACTGCTCGAGCATGCTGACCATGCTGGAGTTGCGGCCGATGACCCTCGGAATCTTGACGCTCCCGATCTCGATGAGCCTGCCGCCGAAGAGCTTGCGCGGCTCCACCAGCAGCGCCTCGTTGACCTCGTCGACGCTGCGCACCACGGTCGAGACCACGTCCCCCAATTCGAACTGCTCGCGCGTCTCCTTCGAGGAAATCAGGCCCTCGTAAGGCGAGTTCAGGTCGATGGTGTAGCCCGCGAACTTCTGCTCGCTCACCACGCCGACGACGTAGTCGCCGACGAGCGGCTTGTACTTGCCCTTGAGCGCGACGATCTTGTCCCCGTACCTGACGCTGACCACGCTGACGTAAGTCTTATTGTTGTCTATGAAGCTTCCTTCGAAGCGGTGCGGCTGGTCGTAGGCCAGTTCCCCGGGAACGACGATATCATTCATCCTAATCACTCAATCGCAGCAGGAGCGCTGCCTCAGTCCAAATCCCTTGCGGGAAGAAAGACAGGAATATTGCGTGGAAAAGCTGATGCAGTCGAATGCTTGCAGTCGAAATCAGCGAGAAACTAATATGCCGGCGACGATTTATTAAGTTATTGGCCGCCGCCGCTACAAGACCTTGGTCTGGACCTGCCCGGCGGTCATCTTGTTTATCCTCTCGTAGAACGCGCTCTGCAGCCCAGCTGGCATCTCGCACACGCACATCAGCGAGCCGTCCTGCCCGTACTCCTCGCGCGCTATGCCGTACTCCTTGAGCAAACCATAGCACCGCGCGGCGTGCTCCGCCGGCACCTTGACCGCGACCTTGATCTTCTCCATGCTCACGGGTATTATCTCGCGGATGGCCTCGACGGCCTCGTCGAACTGCTTCTCGACGGACTTGAACGCGTCGAAGTGCACCCTCGCCTGCTCCAGCGCGTTCTCTATGCGCACCGGCGGGTGGGGCGTCTTGGTGCGCGGGTCGACGCAGTTGCGCGCAATCATCTCGATTACCTTGAGCCTCTTCTCCTCGACGAGCTTGCGCCGCTGGTCCGTGCTCAGCTGGAGGTCGCCCTCCTCCACGATCTTCCGCGCCACCGCCTGCTGGTCTTCCGTGCCAAAGGCCTTCTTCAAGGCCGCGGAGTTCTGCCTCTCGCCCTTGTTCGCGTCCTTGAATATCTCGTCCGACATCAGCACGTTCTCGAAGTCCTTCTTCGCGCCGGTCTTGTAGTCGTAGCCCTTCTTCGGATCGACGAGCACCTCGAACCTCTCGCCGCCCTTCTCGATCCTCGCTATCAGCACGTTCGAAATCTGGCTCATCTCGCCTCCACCCTTTCCGCCATGGGCAAATCTTGGCGGCGCTAGCTTAAAACGATTTCCGACCGGGGATTACCCCTCCCTACTTCGAGTCGCTGAGATGCTTGCCGACGTCTTCCCGCGAAAGGAACTGCACCGCGCCCTTACCGCGCTCGATTATGGCTACGTCGACGTTGGCCGGCATGACCTTCTCTTCGACGGCCTTCTTGATGGCCCTCAGCGCGAGCTTGACGCACTCGCCCACCGGCATGTTGTCCTTGTATTCCTTCTCGAAGAACTGCTCGACGGTCTTCTTGCCGCTGCCTATCGCCGCAGCCTTATACTCGAAGAGCGCGCCGCTCGGGTCGGTCTCAAACAGCCTGAAGTCGGAGTCCATTCCCGCAATCAGCAGGGACACGCCGTACGGCCTCACGCCCGCGTACTGCGTGAACATCTGTATGTGGTCGCCGATTTTCTTGGCCAGCGTCTCCACGGGGATCTCGTCGCCGAAGGTCAGCCGGTTCTTCTGGCCCTCCAGTCTGGCAAAGTCTACGAGCTTGCGGGCATCCGCGACCAGCCCGCTTGAGGCAGCTGCTACGTGCTTGTCCACCTGGAATATCTTCTCGTGGGATTCCGGCACGACCAGCGGTGAGGAAATCCTCTTGTACGCCGCGAGTACTATGCAGTCCTTGCCGACGACGCCGACGCACGGAGTGCCCGTCCGCACTGCCTCGCGGGCGTATTCCACCTGGAAGAGGCGGCCGTCCGGGGAGAACACGGTAATCGCTC
>JAZDGU010000001.1:0-26759 GCA_043806595.1 Microcaldota archaeon | reverse complement strand
CCCCTACCAAGTGATATAATAAACGATATACGCTTCAGCTAAACCGTCATTAGAAAAGTTGGGGGCACGGTTCTCGCCGTCGTCCGGACGACGGCGAAAATCTTGCACGCAAGATTTAAGAAATTACTTGATACGCATAATATAATTAATTATTTTATCGAGTTTTTTTTGTTTTCTTTTTTGGTACTCTCTTTGTTTTCGTGCCTTGTATCTGACGGTATGCCATTCGTCCAATTCAAGCACCCTTTTTTTCTTTAATCGCGGATTTCAACTTGGCGATTTTCTCTGCCTTGGACAATGCTTTAAATTGGGCTGCCACGGCTGCCTCTATCGCCTTCTGCTGTTGATCTTGCACTTTGGCCGCAACCTCTAAAGTAAGTGGTGCAGTGCATACCCCGCAAAACATCATCATCGCATCGTTTACGGTTCCGCACCTTCCGCACTTGTGCGGAGTGAGTTTGCTCTCCTTCTTTTCCTCCTCTTCAACTATCTCGCCGTGGGCTTTGCGTAATGCCCTGGCTACGTCCTGCTCCGAGAGATGATAGTATTTCATCGTCTGTTTAATGTTCGTGTGCCCCAGGTGTTTGGACATTATCTCTATTGGTACGCCTTTCTTGGCTCCATTGGTGGCGTAAGAGTGCCGAAGGTTATACAAGTTCCACTTTCTGCCCTTCAATTTGGCCTTTTCACATAACAACCGAAACATATTGTACGCGCCCCGATGCGAGATAGGAATTAAGGGTATATTTTTTTGTTTTTTATTCTTCTTTCCCTTGTTGTTGCTCCGAATAAACCAAAGCGGTGCATGGGGTTTGTGCCTGTCCGGATGGACGTTTAGCCACTTGGTTAGATATTGCGGAAACAATACTAGGCTAATCATTCTTTGCCCCATCTTGCCCTTCCGCACCCTGAATTTAGTGCTACTTCCGTCTATTACGCAATCGCCGACCTCCAACGTGCATAGTTCCTCCGGCCGTGCGGCGCTGTCGTAACCACAGGCTACGAAAGTCTTTTGCATCATGTCCGGGGCGGCCTCTATCAGCTTCATTATGTCCTCTTCGCTAAAACATTCGTTGGGGTTGTATGTTTCCCGTTCAACCTGCCGAACAGTAGTCTTTATCCAATAGGTTTGCTCTGGAGATTGCCCGCGCTCTCCAAGTAGCCAACGGTAGAATTTTTTTAAGACGGCGCGGTATGTTGCCTTTGTTTGAGCTGTCCAGGGCTTGCCGGTCTTGGCGTTAATGGCCTTCTCCCAAGAGCCGGTTAATAGCTCTATGTCGTGCCGGGATACCTTGTCCAGTTTCTTGGGCGAAAGGAATTCCGCAATAATCCGCACTTTATCCAGGTTGGTGTCTATCCTTGCGTCGGATAGTCCCTCGCCTTGCATGAATTCTTGAAAGCGGTAAATGATCTTCCGGTTATACGGCGTTATCGTGGTCTTTGTAAAAATCTTGGTGTTCTTATTGAACGAGCCGGTTTCTATTCGGCGTTTTGTTGCGTTTATCCTCTTGGAGAAGTCCACATATTCCGACATAGCCAGGCCACCCAACAACTAACCCCCTTTCTCCTTTATAATTGTTGGGATTTGTAGTTCAACTGTAAGCGCCGAGGATGGGATTTGAACCCATACTCGCCTTGCGGCGAACTAGATTGCCCGCATTCCCTCCGCCTCACGGCGTCGGGGAACTCGAGTCTAGCGCGTTACCGGATTCCGCCACCTCGGCATCAGCGCCCTCTGGCGCATGGGCCCGCGAGCGCGGAGTTATTTGAGCGGGAACGTATTTAAGTCTTCATAGGCCGCGCCCTCCGGCGTGAGCGTGCTCTTCTTCAGCACGATTTCTGAAACCGTGAACTCGCCGAATTGCACGCCCTCAAGCGTCCTGCGGAGGTCGCGAAGCGACTGCAGGTTGTCCGGCGACTTGACCCTTGCGAGCGTGATGTGGCCGGCGTAGTTGGGTTCCGGCCGCGAATCGAGCAGGGTGCAGACCTGCGTGTGCAGGGCGTGCAGCTCGCCGTAGGAATCCTGCGCGCCGGCCCAGAACACGCGGATGAACCTATCGCTTGGGAAGAACCCGGCGCCCTGGATGAACATCTTGAATTTCTGCGAATTAAGGCCGGAGAGCTTCCCCCGTATTTCCGCGAGCTGTGCGTCGGTTTTCTCGCCGAGGAACAGCAAGGTTATGTGGAGTTGGTCTGTTTTGCTGAAAGAGGCGGGGATTCCGAGCCTTCTGGCATCGAGTACTGTTGTCTCGAGCTTGGCGCGGATTTCCTCGGGAATTTCGACTGCAAGGAACAGGCGCATGCGAATCTAGTGCCGGCGCGTGTCTTAAAAGGTTTTTATTGGTTTCCGGGCTTACTGTTGGAGGGGGGTTTTACACTTGCTCAAGTCTTTCGTCTCAGAGAACCGCGGCTCGCTCAGGCTCGCGGCCTTGGCGGCAGTTGCATTGCTTTTCGCAGTAATCGTCTTCCAGACTAACGAGGACGTCAACAAGGCCATCTGGCAGACCGGCTCGTGGATGAACCCCGTGGTCACCCTCGAGGAATCCAAGTCCGTGCAATGGGTGCTGGAGAACACGAACGAGAGGGATGTCTTCGTAACGGACATCTTCGGTGGCGAGCACCTGATGGGCAACACGCTCAGGGAAGGCACGGAGGGCGGCGACTGGGCCATCGTGCCCGGGGTCGTCGACCGCATGGCGAAGATCGACGAGTTCTACAAGACCAAGGACGCGGACAAGGCCGCGGAGATTGCCAAGAAATACAAGGCCAAGTACGTGCTTATGCCCAACAGGCAGGTATTCGCGGGCTTCGGGTGGCTTGAGCCGGAAAGGGGCAAGATGGTGCCGCCGTACTTCGTGCGCGTCTACGAGGACAACGGATTCGAGATTTACACGGTGAATTGATTTGCGTTTTCCAGACATGGAGGTGGTGGCCCGCGTCGGCCTGCCGTTGGCGCTGGCCTGCGCGGTAGTCCTGAGCATGTACACGCACTCCATGGTGTTCCGCGAGTGGACGATGCCCACGTACGGGAACACGTTCATCCACGTCGCCAGCATCAGGCACGCGGTGACCTACGGCTCGTATCCGATGGAGGACTATTCCTATGGCGGGGGCATCCCGAACCTCTACGTGCCGTTCTACCGCATTTTCGTTGCCGATACCGTGCTGCTTACCGGGCTTTCCATCGATTTCGTCAGCAGGGCGGCCGTCATGCTGTTCTCGGTGCTGTTCCCGCTGGCTTTCTTCGCGTTGGGCAGGAGGATGTTCGGGGACTGGGCGGGCGTGTTCGCGGCGTTCTTCTGCAGCTTGCCGGGCGAGCTCCTGATTTACACGGTCAGGCCCCTGCCGCAGGCTCTCGGCATGGTCCTCCTGCCGGTCGCATTCCTCGCGCTTTATTCGGAGAGGCGGCGTGCGGCGATGTTCTTGGCGTTTGCGGTAGCCATGGTGCACCAGGAGGCCGCGGTGTTCTACGCGGGGGTCACACTGGGATACTTCCTGCTCGTCAT
The DNA here is from genome assembly GCA_043806595.1 of Microcaldota archaeon. GTDB lineage: Archaea > Micrarchaeota > Micrarchaeia > Norongarragalinales > SBBD01 > JAZDGU01. The sequence continues at coordinate 23,253 of JAZDGU010000001.1, read as the reverse complement.
GGCTTTCTTCGCGGTCTCGTTCATCCTGTCGGACCCGCGTTCGGGGAGGACTTCCGGGGTGGTTTCCGGCTTCTTCGAGGACAAGCGGGGCGTGCGGCTGGCGTTCGTCTGCTTCCTTGTCGCAACACTGACCTACCTGCTCTGGCACTACTGGGTCATGCACACGTTCGACATCTTCGAGCTCGCTCAGTTCAAGAACCATGAGGGCGGCTTCATCACCGTCGAGTCCTTCCTGACAAAGACGGGGCTCGTGGTCGCGTCCCTTTCCATTCTCGGGCTCCTGTTCGTGCTCCAGGGAATGGTGCGGGAATTCCTCAAGTCCGTTACGGAGAAGGGCGACGTGAGGTCGTTCGTCGGCCAGGCGGTCGTGATGCTTGTCGCCGCGACGGTCCTGTTCTTCTTCTTCAACGGCTATTCCTTCCACTACTCTTCCGATGTCGCTCCGCTGAAGGACTTCCACAAGGCGCTCTCGCCCCTCATCCCCGTTGCCTTCCAGACCGCTGGCCTTTCCGTCATCTTCGGGATCCTGACCGCACTTTTCGTAAGCAATTCTGCCGAACGTACCCGCATCTCTGAAATCGGGGCATATCCGACGCTCTTCGCGTTCGCCGTTTTCTTCACCGGCCTGTTCGCGACGCAGAATCACTTGGTCGGCATCCGGGTTTTCATGGACCGGTTCCTCGTCTACCTGCATGAGCCGCTTGTCCTGCTTGCGGCGCTTGGGGCAATGTCGCTCCTCGCCTTCGCGGGCTACGTCAGCAGGAAGTCTTGAACAGCGCGTAAGGCCTTCCCCCGAACTCCTCCTGGAACACGCGCTCCAGCTGACCTCCCGAGTTCGCAATCCGTTCAAAGACTAGAGGGAAGTCCTCGAGCTCCTGCGGCCCGACGAAGACGTAATCCGGCTGTACGGGCGTTCCGCAGAAGCTTCCTTCGCCGAACGCCTCCCTGACCGTAGCGGATTGGTTTGAATCGCTGAGGCCGTGCGACCACGTGTGGCCGGCGTAGCCCATGACGATGTGCCTTCCGGCAAGCGAATAGACGGGCTCGTTGTGCCTCATCGCTGTGAGTATGAGCGCATCCGCTGGCGTCTCCTCCCGCACCCTCATCGACGCCTGGACGTCGCCGGGAGTGAACAGCCTCGCCTGCGTGCCCGGCCAATACCAGAACGTGGCCAGCCCCGGGAATATTCCGAGGAAGAGCACCGCGCCGACCGCCAAAGCCGCGATTGCCCGGGATTCCCTCGCGATTCTCCGCCAAATCCACGCCATTCCTATTGCGGCAAGGATGGCGCTGAAATACAGCCAGTGGACGAAATACTTGGTATTGTCCCAGTCCCACGGCTGGAAGCGGAACAGGTTGGCGGCCGCGAAAACGATTACGAACGGCAGATACGCCCAACGCCTCTTTCTGTCCACCGCGGCAAGCCCCACGAGCGCCAGTGGAAGCACGATTCCGGCGTTCCTCAGCCAGAACAGCGCCCAATTACCGAGGTCGGGGGGCCGGGCCAGCCAGCCCGGCTGGAAAGCGAAGAAGCTCTCGGGCCGCGGCTGCTCGTTCATCCAGAGCGCCTGCGGAAGCGCCAGAAGCAGGCCTACAACCACGAGAATCCGTAGCCGCGGGTCCTTGAAGACAGCCAAGCCGTGCGTCTTCCATATGCGGTTGAGCATGACGAACCCCGCGGCCAGCCCCACCACGGCGAAGGATGCCACGTGCACCAGCGGCAGCAGGCCCACGGCAAGCCCCGCCAGCGCGTGCTCTCCCCTGCCCGCATGCCCGTCGTAAATCCGGTAGAGCAGGAGATACGCGAGCAGGGCAAGGGCGAATCCCATGATTACCGTGCGCTGGGGGACGAAAATCGAATAGACGAAGTTTACCAGCTCGAGAGGCTGGCCCTCGGGCACCGCGTAGTTCACGGGATGCGCGAGGAACGCCGCCTTGTCCTGCGCCTGCGAGATATCCGAGAAGAACAGGAGGGATGCCAGGCTGCCGTTGAGGAAGAACAGCAGCAACGCCGCGGCGGCGGCGTAGTCGTTCCGCGTGAACTCGAGGGCGACGCGGCGCGCGAGGATTACGAGTGCGAAAGCGAGGAGGATGTTCGGGAAAAGCACCGCTTCCTGCAGGCCGAACCCTCCGACTACTAGGATCGCGGAAAGGAAGTCGAAGAGGAAGGGATAGCGCATGGCTGCACCGGCGAGGTTGGGGTACGCCGGCGGGAAGTTGTCGCCGTAGGCGAAGGAATTGATTATCCCGAAGTGCAGGGGGTAGTCGCCCCAAGCGTTCGCTATGCTGTATATGGAACCGTCCGCGGAGGTGCTAAAGACGAGCAGGAGGAAGCAGGCGATTGCAGCGAAGAGCGCGGCCGCGACGCCGTAACTCGGAGTCAAACGCATGTCGATCTTGAGAAGAAACAGTTTCCTCTTTCGGGCCGCAAGCAGGAACGCCAGCAACGAGAAAAAGCCCACCGCCGCAATAGCGATCCAGTCCAGTCGCGATTGGAAGAGCGAGAACGCGAACGCGGCGAGCGCCGAAACCCCGAATCCGAGCACGGCCGACACGGAGAGCTCTTCCGAGAACGACTTGCGGAAAGTCAAGATCGACGAAAGCGCGTAGCCGAGTGCCAGGCTCGAAATGATGAACGCGATTGCTAGAAGCATGACCTTCCAAGCACATACGAGAAATCGGTTTTTAAAACAATTGTCCCGCCGTGGGTGGAAGAAGAGCGGGCCTTACGGGATTCGGAAGCCTTGCCCCTTTCTTTTTGAAAAAGAAAGCGGCGATGGCGCCGCTGGAAAGAAAAATTTTCCGCAATGCGTGGCCTTGCAGTAATTAGGGCAGGGGGGTGGAACGGGCCTTACGGGATTCGAACCCGCAACCTACTGGTCTCTCCCGCCGAGGAGGCCGCGAAAAGCGCGTATTATGCCCCCCTCAGGATCGAAGCTTCGACTTCCCTCCGCCGCCAAAACGCCTTGCGGAGGCAGCGTTCGGAACCAGTCGCTCTATCCTGGTTGAGCTAAAGGCCCAAGGAATGTTTGTTATGCCGCCGGCTGCTTTTAAAACAGTGTTACGCCGGGGAGGAGGTTCTGCGGTTGGAGTTGAACGCTCCGGAAAATGAAGGGTTGAACTCAGCGGTCAGAGTTCAGCCGGCTTGCAGCCTAGCCGTAGACGTTCTGCCGGTGGCCTATATCGTGAAGCCTAACTGCGTTCGTCTCAACAGAGTATATGACCCGGTATTTCCCGACTCTGAGGCTGTAATATGCGGAGAGCCGGCCGCGGAGTTTCTTGCCCGCTTTGGGCAAGTCGGAGAGTATCTTGACCGCTTCCAGTACGCCCTCCCGGGAGCTTTTATCAAGCTTTTTGAAAGAGCGCTGGAAGTGTTCGGAAAACTGGACTTCCATTGAGGCTACGCCTTGAGTTCGTCCAAATCATGAAACTTCCCTGCCCTATAGTCGGCTTCGGAAGCAGAGATACCGGCAATTAGTTTCTTATCTGCAAGCACTTCAAGGGTTTCCTTCAACTCCTCGAAGGCTTCTTTTGCCTCCTCGAACCGCTTGCTTGCTAGCTTTAAATCGTTTCTCAGCGACGCATCCGCATACATTGTAATCTACCGAATAAAATTGCGCTCAAGGCAATATATAAATAAGCGGTTGGACATCTGGAATGCCAAAAAGGCGTTGAGGAGATCCGAATAGTTCGAATCTCCAGTTTTGGGAACCGCGTTTTCCACGAGTGAGGAAAAGACGCCGGGGAGGAGATTCGAACTCCTGATCCCTTGCGGGAACCGGTTTTCAAGACCGGCGCAATAACCGCTCTGCCACCCCGGCCGGCAGGATAATGGGGCAAAACAAGGATTTAATACGGCAGCATCAGCCCGTCAAGGGGTTGCCTTCTGTTGCCGCATGGCCTCGATTTTGTTGGTTATCTCGGCGGGGTTGAAACCGTTAAGGAAGAAGCGGACCTCGTGGCCGCCTTTGGGCCCCTCAACCTTTTCAATGGACGTGGACCGCACGGAGATTCCCGCATCCCTGAGATATTTCCGGACGGCTTCCTGCATCACTTCCGGTACTGTTTTCAGGTCCTTTTCCCGTATTCGGCGCAGAAGACGGGAATCCGTGACAGTCAATTTCTCCGAATCACTCGGGACGGATACTGAAAGCCAGCGCTCCTCTTTCTCGTACAATACCCGGGTGGGAATGCCAAGCGGCCGAAATTCCCTCGTGACTATCCTTGTTTTCGTGGATACGCCTATCTTGTGCGAACGCATCAATTCCTGGAGGCCGCCGACGGCGTGGTTCACCCGTTCCCCGGATGGCCTGGCCATGGCTTCTAGCGCCTCCGGTTTTCCGCTGCCGCACCGGTCGGCTGAGCGCCGAGGACGTACCGGTAGTCGACGGCTATGATGTCGCTGGGCAGCCACTGCTCGAACTTGCTGAGAAGCGTGTTTGCCGCGACGAACGACGCGGAGATGCCGCCGGCGAAGAGCAGGCGCTCCATAACGACGACTGGGATGAGCGCGGTCCAGAACGCGGCAGTCGAGGGCAGGGCATACAACCAAACCACGCTGCCTACGGCGTGCGCCGTAAAGGAGGAGCCGAGCGAGCGCAGGAGAAGGTTCTCGGGAAGCGCGATTGCCGCGAGCGGGATGAGCCAGAACGCGGTGAAGAACCATGCCTGCTGGCCCACCGGATGCACGGCGAAGAGCGCGATTGCCGCGACGGGAACCAGCCACGTCGCGGTGCTTGCCTTGTTCTTGTATGAAGCGAAGTAGTACGCCGCGAAGAGCATGGGCATCAGCCGGAACAAATTGAGCAAGGTAGCGTCCTTCCCGAGGACGACGAAACTCGCCGACTGGGAGAGCAGTACTGCAGCGACTCCGAGGACGGGGCCGAGGATTCCGCCCGCAATGGGGCCGAAGAACTGGAACAGCGTGAAATATTGGCCTTGTGCGCCAAGGACGTCGAAAACCTTGATTTGGTCGGCGGCGAGAACGACCACGGCGAACAGCACGGTGAACAAGGCGTGCCTGCCGGTGAACTGCCTTTTCCAATCCATTATTCCCACCTTTACCCAAGTTGGTTGAGTGCGGAACTAGTAAGACGCGAGGGATTTTAAAACAGTTCCGTTGAACCCCGGATTTAACCGCCGATTTTCAATAGTCCGCAGGGTCCTCTCCGATTGCGCGGATGCTGCAGCCAAATACGGTTTTGAGGGATAGACGGGCTGCCTCTTCCCTGATTTCTTCCGATCCCGCGCCGGGGTTGAAATAGACCATCCCGGGTTTTTTGGCGGCGATGTCCTCCAGCAATCCTATTCCAATCCGCGGCGGGAGATAGACGCTGACGATGTCGACGTGTCCGGGCACGTCTGTTATAGAGGGGTAGCATTCGCGGCCTTCGGTTTGAGCTTCCTTGGGGTTGACGGGGAAAACTGTGTAGCCCCTCTTGGCATAGGCGCGCACGCACTTGTTCCCGAACTTTGCGCGGTCCGCGGAGGCCCCGATAACGGCAATGGTTTGCGCCATGTCGGGCAAATCATGGGGTGGGCACGGTTATTAATTTGTGGTTCGCACTGATGAACCCACATGGCAGAGAGGAGGTTTGCCGCGTTGGATGCCGCGCGCGGAGTTGCACTGCTCGTGATGGCGCTGTACCACCTCGCTTTCGACCTCCAGTTCTTCAATGGCTATGCTTTAGGCGTCGAATCTTGGCAGTGGCAGCTGTTCGCGAGGGTTGTCGCAGCGTCGTTCCTTTTCATTGCCGGCGTGTCACTTTACATCAGCGACTCAAGGCTCTCCCGGGAAGGCCGGTTTCGACACCATTTTGCGCGGGGTGCGAGGATATTCGCCGCAGGAATTCTCATTACAATAGTCACGCTTGCGCTCTTCCCCAAGTTCGCGATTTGGTGGGGAGTCCTGCATTGCATAGGCTTCGGCGTCGCAGCTCTCTGGATTTTCGCGAGGCGTCCCGGCGCGGCCCTCGTTGCGGCAATGGTCGTGCTTGCGGTCTCGGCCCTTCCGGTTTCGTTCGAAGGCATGGGCGGGTGGATGTTGTGGGCCGGGTTTCCCCCGGCGGGGTTCCAGTCCTTCGATTATGTGCCGGTTATCCCGTGGGCCGCGCCCTTCCTGCTTGGGATTTGGGCCGGCAGGCACGCCATGCGCTATATGAATAAACATGCCGTCGTCCTTCCTTTGCCGGGCGTTGCCTTCATCGCCTGGCTGGGCAGGAATTCTCTTGCGGTCTACCTTGCGCACCAGCCCGTATTGGTTGCGTTGGTGCTGGCTTTCGGCTGAGTGCGGTTTACTTGATTCTTGCGCCGTGGGAGGCAAGCCATGCCTCCAGCTCGGTCCGTTCGGTGAGGCCTACCTTGCTGTCGCCGTTGGCGGCAAGGAATGTCGGAGTGCCTTCGATGGAATATTGCTTCCAGTATTCGGGGTGTATTCCGACGTCCATGGATTTCACCCTGTAGCCTTGTGCGGCAAGCTCCTGCAGGATGGGCTTCTGCTCTTGGCAGAAGTGGCAGTTTGCGCTGTGGAAGTACATTACTGGCGACGCGTCGTCGAAATACGCTCCTTCCCCGGCCTGCATGGCAAGGTATCCTACAATGACCAGGATCACAATCAGCGCCGCGGCTGCGGCAACGACCATTTCCCCGGTTTTCATTCGATTACCCCTTTTTCCCGCGTTCATTCCGTCCCGTTCGCATCTGCAGGCGGCGAAGCGCTGATGCCGATTTCGGCCCCTTGGGCCAATTGCCCTACCGGTATGCTTATTACCTGCCCGCCGGTCCCGTTCGCGCTCTCTTCCGCCAAGACGAGCATGCCGGAGGTCAGGTTGAAGTAGTTGACTGCAGGGAACCTGTCGAAGGCGCGGAAGACGAACCACCCGTCCGCCTCCTCGGTGCCGAGGCTCTTCCACTGGTTGGAAAAGTCCGGGTAGTACATCGCCTCGGGGGAAATCATGATTGTTGGCAGGCTCGTGATGTTGTACTTCAGGACAAGTTCCATGCCGGTCGTGGAATTGTAGTCGTATAGGCCCTCGGAAATCGGGTTCATGCCGTAGCGCCTTTCGAGTATCGGCTTGTGCATGTCCGGGTTGTAGCAGTCGTGGCATTCCTCGTAGGAGATGTATATGAAGCTCACGTATCCAACGATATTTCCGTTTGTCAGGTCGCGGTAGGGCGGTATGGGCTCGGTGAACACGAAGGAGCCGTCGGCCGCGGGCTTCCCAAGGGCACCAAGCGCATTCAGCATCGACGGGTACGCGGATATGTCGCTGGAGAAGACGAGCGACGGCACCTTTGTTATGTTGTATTGCGCGACCTTCTGCCTGCCGAGTGTCGTGTTGTAGTCCATTGCCGTCTTCTTCCCCAACCTCACCCCGAGCTGCTCGAGCTGGGCGGTGAAATTCCTGAGGCTGGTGCACTTTATGCAGTCCGGGTCGTCAAGGTACGTCACCTCGATGCGCCCGACTTCTTTGCCGGTGGCAAGGTCGACGTAGACAGGGTACGGCTTGGCGAGGACGAAAACCCCCTTCCCCTGATAAGCCATAACGTCGTTGATTCTGGCTCCCACGGCCTCGGCCTTGGACTCGTCCGTCTCGAGCACGACTGTCGGGAGGAACGTTATGTTCTGCGCCGCGAGTATCCTCTCGGCTTCCGCGGACTCCAGCCTGAGGCTCACGATTTCGGACGGCTCCCCGGACTTGGTTTGCAGCACGGCGGCCAACTGTGCGGCGTCGAAGCATTCCGTACACGTGGGCGCGCTTATCACGTAGATTGTCGTCAGCTTCGCCTGGGGCGTCGGACCCGGCAGGGGCCCGGGCGGGACCTGGTTGAAGAACACGAGCCAGGAGACGAAAACAACGAGTATCAAAGCGACGCCGCCTGCGGCGAGGTATTGCGGCCTGACGCCCTGCGCCTTCCCCTTCTCCTCCGCTTTCTTCTCCGGCTGTTCCTTCCTTGCTTCCTTAGGCATGACAATGGCACCCGCTGATGCGCCGTATTTTAAGCGCCCGCGTTCGCAATATTAGCACCAAAATGATTATAAGCCAGAGGTTTAACTGAACCGCAAGCGGTGTGGTGCGTGGGCTTTTTTGACTCCCTGATCGGCAGGCACAGGAACCGGAAGCGTGAGCCTCCGGCGGTGCTGGAGCTCAGGATATCCGACTGCGCGCCCCTCCTCTCCGGAAGACGGGAAGGCCGTGAGGAGAAGTTCGCGTTGCGCGCAGGCCCTCTGATTTCGAACCTGAAGTCGGAAACCGGCGGGCTTGCCTCCGAGCTCGAGGAATTCTTCAGCAAGCCCGTTTCCATCGACGACCAGCGCGCCCGCAGGATCGCCCAGTCCATGATGGAAAACTATTCCCAGCGGCTTTCGACGGCGTTTGCCGAGGTCATAACGCCCGAGAAGACCACCGTGGAAACCGCGATCTCCTTCGGCGCGCTCGTCCGCCAATCCCTTACGCTTTTAGAGAAGACCACTTCCGACAACCGGTACCTTGCGGTGTTCTTCAAGGAAGAATTCGAGGCCCTCGGCGGGAAGATTAGGACAGTCGTCTCCCAGCTGTCGGAATTGGAAGCTGCAATAGCGGCTGAGAAGAAATCGCGGCTTCCCCTGTCGAACGCGGTCGATTCCTTGGACGCCTACCTCAAGTGCATTGACGGCGAGAAGTCCGTCGCTTCCGACATCGAATCCTTGACTGCAGAAATGCACTCGCTGGATGGGAAAATCGGCCTCCGGGCGGGCGCAGGCTCCAAGAAGTCGGCTGCCGAGGCCGCCGCGGGTGACGCCGAGGAATCGCTTTCGCGCGCACGATCGGAAGCCTTCTCCAAGGTTGCGCCTCTGGAACGGCTTTTCCGCAGGTTCGAGCGCGCAACCGCGGACAAGGCGCTAGCGTCAGCCGCGCGCGCCTATTCGGGAGACCCGCTTTCAATGCTTCTCCGCGAGGACCCCGGCCTGCCCCGCATAAAGGCCCTCTGCGGAAGCGCCCTTGCAATGCTGGACGAAGGCAGGCTCGCGTCCGACTCCAAGCACGCCGGCAGGGAACGCGAAATGCTGCGAGCCATACTTGACGGCGGGCTCGACCCGTCGGTTCCCTCTATCCGGGCGGGAATGGGATGTGTTTCCGAGGCGCGCGGCGTGTTGGAGGCTTTGTCCTCTGGGGAAGCCGAGCTGCGCGCCCTTGTCCTCCAGAGGGGGGGCGTCGCTGCGCGCCTTGCACAGTCTGCCGAGGCGAGAAAGGCGGCCTGGGCCGCGACCGCGGCGGCGAAGGCAGCCCTTGCTTCAAATCTTTCCGAACTCGAGAACCGGCCAGTCGCGTTCGTCGATTGACTTGGGCAACGGTTTAATACAAGGGCGGGTCCATACTTTTTTCATGGGGGAACCGCGGCTTGTGAGGGAATCGGTGGTGAAATCGCTTGCCGAGCCCTTGGCAGACAGCCACAAGGGCCACAACGGCATCCTCACCATCATCGGCGGCTCCTCGAAATACCACGGCGCCCCGCTTCTCTGCGTGCAGGCCGCCTCGCGCTTCGTCGACCTCGTCTATTTCCATTCCCCGGAAAGGGAAGTCGCGTCGCTTGTCCGAAGGATGAGGGAGAAGAGCAAGGAATTCATCGTGGTGCAGAGGCGCGAGCTCGACGCAAGGGTGAGGATTAGCGACTGCGTGCTCGTCGGCAACGGGATGGCCGCCGACTCGCTCACCGGGGAACTCGTCAACGGGCTCCTTCGCCGGCACAAGAAAAAGATGTTCGTGCTGGACGCGGCGGCCATACGCGTCGTCGACAGGACGCTCCTCGGCCCCAATTGCGTGATTACCCCGCACGCCAACGAGTTCTACGCGCTCTTCGGTGTAGCCCACGACCCCCGGGAGATACTGCGCCAGGCTTCGAGGTACGGTTGCGTCATCCTCTTCAAGGGCAAGCACGACTTCATCTCCGACGGCAAGACTATATGGCGCAACATCACGGGAAACGCCGGGATGACGAAGGGGGGGACAGGCGACGTTCTTGCCGGACTGACAGCGGCACTGTGCTGCAGGAACGATCCCCTCGATGCCGCCAAGGCCGCTGCCTACATTAACGGGCTTGCCGGCGACCTGCTCTACCAGAAAGTGCGGCATGCCTTCAACGCCGGGGACCTCGCCAACGAGCTCCCGCTGGCCTACAAGGAAGCCATGGGCTAGAGGAAACGCAGCAGGAAGGTGTACGCGGCAAGGGAGACCAGCGTGCCTCCCACGATCGGCGGAAGAGCCGGCCAGTAGCCCTTCATCCTGTCGATATAGTAGAACAGTATTGCGATTCCCGCAAACGCGCCGACGAGCGCCGCGACCGCGCTGCCGAGGGATATCTTCAGCGCCGACACCACGAGGAGCGCGGGAATCACGAGGTCGCCGGTGCCGAGCTCGACGGTCTCCGCCCTGACCCTTACGATGACCTCCTCGGTCTTCTCGCCGGGCCTGGCCTTCCTTACTTTCCTTGGCGCCGGCTCCGGCGAGGGGAATGAAATGCTGAACGCGGCGCCGCGCTCCCTTAGGCCTTCGGCGAGCTTGATCATGTGCTTGGTGAAGAATACAGCCACGAAGTCGTACCCCGCGAGCAGCACGGCAAGCACCGCCGCCGGGATTATGTCCAACGAAATCCCCAACAGCGCGCCGATGACCGCGCTTGCGAAAAGCATGAACGGGTTGCGGCTCTGCAGGTATCTCCACCGTATTATGCATGCGATTGCCGCTGCGGAAATCCCGAGCAGGTCGTCTTTAGTAAGAATCGCGATAAACGTCCACATCGTTATGAATATGAGTGCAAATTCGAGAAGTCTGAATAACATTTTTCCTTTGTAGAATTTTAATATTATCAGCATTAATACGGCAGCGACAAGAATTTGAACGAAAAAATACACGCTATTCATGGTATCTGCTGGATTATCAGTAATTCTTGGCTGCTCGGCAATAGGAAGGCTAAGGAATGCCATTCCAACAATTAATGCTAATAGCTGCACATTCAGAAAGGAGAACAATACGAGGATGGAGCCGAGGCGCATATGGGCGACCACTATTTTGTTTTCAGGGGCCAGCGGATTGCTACGCCGTGCTTGTTAAGGTAGATTATGCTGGCCGCACAGCAGAAGATGTAGACCCCGTAAACCCCGAGCGTCGTGAACACCGGAAGCCCGAGGCCGAAGTTGAGAATGAACACGACGGTCGCCGGAACGAGGATGGCGAAAGCTATGCTGTACACCGCCGTCTCGACCGCATCGACATCCTTTCCCTTGAAGAACGCAAGCGAAAGAAGGTATCCCGTCGCGAAAAAGAGGACCGCCCCGACGATGCCCTGCACGACCTGCAGTATTTCAACCATCGATTTTTAACCCCTTGAGGAAAATAGATTGGCATGCAGGGGGATAAAAACGTAGTGGTTGTCGGTGCCTCGGCGGTAGGCTCGCTCGCCGCCGCATACCTCGCGCAATCCGGCCTGGAAGTCACGGTCCTGGAGGAGGACGACCGGCCGGGGAAATTCGGCAAATGCGGCGCGATATTCTCCAAAGACGGCCTCGACGCAACCGGCGTCCCCTACCGCAAGCTGGTCTTAAACGAGGTCCGCGGGGTGCGCATCCTCTCGCCCAAGAAGGAAATGCATGTCAAAGCTAAGGCCGTCAAGGGTGTCGTCCTCCGCCGGCAGGACCTGGACGAGCTCTGCGCGGACTACGCTACGGCCGCGGGCGCGCACATCCTCCTTGGCCACCGCGTCAACGCCTATCACACCGAAGGCAAAATCACAGCAATGACGTCCAAAGGCAATTTCTCCTCCCGACTGCTCGTCGCCGCGGACGGCGTCGGTTCCCTTGCAGCCAAGTCCCTTGGATTCCCCCCATTCAAGCAATCCGACATCGTCCTCGCCTACCAGGCCGAATTCGAACAGGCAAAGGTGTACGACCGGGAGATGGTCGACGTCCTGCTGGACAATAGGCGTTACAAGAATTTCTTCGCGTGGACGATTCCCGTGAGCGAGGAGCGCGTCCGCGTCGGCGTCGCGACAACGGACATGGTGAACATAAACTCCGCACGCAAGGCCGTGCTGGAGAACAAGTTCATCGCCGAACAAATTGACGGCGCCAAGAAAATTTCCGACTTCTACTACTCCATCCCCCTGCATTACCGCAGGCGGACCCAGAAGCGGTTCGGCAAACCCGGCGAAGAATCATATGCCCTGCTGGTCGGCGATTCCGCGGGGCAGGTAAAGGCTACCACGGGCGGGGGCGTCGTCTTCGGCTCGAAGTGCGCCCGCGTTGCCGCTCACGAGGCAGCTGGATTCCTACTCGAAGGGCGGCCGCCGGAATACGAGCGCCGGTGGCGCAGGCTGCACGGCGGCGTGCTCCGCATGCACTATTTCGTGCACCGCGCATACCGGCTCATGCCCAACGCCCTCGTGGACTTCGCGGTCGGCGTCGGCGGCTCGCTCGGCATCGACTCCCTGCTCGCCGCAAGGGGCGACATGGATTACATCCTGAAATGAGCCGCGCGAACGACATAGTATATATTCATGGCCGACAAATAACTGCTCATGGTCTTTGATGTCAACGGCCGGAACCTGTCCAGAGAAGAGAAGCCGTTTTGGATGCTGGCGGAGAGTTTCTATCGCCACGGGATTGAAGATTATTCCCATGACACGTGGATGCACAACATCCGCACGGCCGGCATTATGCAAAGGCTGGCCCGAACCGACGAAATCGGAATAAAGGGTGACAGGGCCTGGGGAAAGGCGTCGGTTCTGGCCTCGGTTTTCTACAAGCTTCCAACGGACCGGCTCAGGTTGTTCACGAAGGCGGCAAAGGATTATCTCGTCGTGATAAGGCAGCCCAGAAAGGCGCAGTCTCGGGGGTTGAAGGCCCTCCAGGAAAGGTACGGCTCGGCCTTGGCTTTCGCCGAGACGTTGAAGGAGATTCTCGAAAGTCCTGCCCAGAGGTTGCTCTGGTACAGAACTATCGCCAAGCTTGAGCATTACAACCGAATAAGGGACCTTCCGGCATCTGCATCCCACCGCTCCCACGAGGCGGTGGCCCACATCCAACAAGTCCTGCTCGCAGACGAGGAGGAAAAGAGCATCCTTACGTGGAGGAGCGCGAGGGCCTTGGACCGGCTGCAGCACTTCGGAGATTACCACTATTCCCCAAACGTTCAGAACCGGGCCGCGAATGTACTGCTGGACTTTTACTCCAGGTTCACTCACGAGCGGGACCAGTACGCGCTTTCTTCAGTTGCTGAAGACCAGAGCTTCCAAATCCTTCACCCCGACACATACCGCCTGATTAAAAGCGCGATGAACGCTGTTCTCAGCGAAAGGGCCACATCTGGCCTAAAACGTTTCGCTGAGAAAAACCTGAAGCGGGCGGTCCAAGATGCGATGGGCAGACGCACCCCGATACATTTCGATAGTTATAAGAGGGAATCTGGCGGCCGCAAATCGAATCAAAGGCAGAGGGCGGTTCTCATACAGACGCGTTACAAATCCCCGTTCAGCGTGTTCCTTAAACTGTTCAAGGGGGAGGAAGAGGAAGGCGAGGTGTTTTGGGAGAAGAAATGGGACCAGATTATTAAGGACTTAGTCCCGAAGAAAAGGGAATGGACCGAAGGTCAGCACCGTTCCGAAATCGTCAAGGAACTTGAGAAGAGAATCAGGAAAAAAGTCTTCGATCTTATGGCGTTACGAGTCGTAACCCCCGGGAAAGACAAGCGCCCGGTATATTCCGTAGAACAGGCGTTCACCACTCGTATGCGGACAAGAGGGCTGCTGGGAAACCCTGGGGGGCGGAACTACATCCGCAACCCCAAGTCGAACGGATACCAATCGCTTCACAAGCAGTATTTTTTCCCGAATAATACGTTCGAAGTCCAGTTCAGGACGGAGGACATGCATACGCGTGCTGAATATGGCATGCAACAGCTTCATTCCCTGATTAAACGCGGTCCCTCCGTCCTCCGCGAAGGCAACAGGGAAGCCCAGCTGGTAATGCAGCAATATCTCACCGGCTTAATTCCGTACGAACGGTTTGTCACGGAATTCCGGAGGGCGGGAACGAGCAGGACTTACCATTTCATGGATAACCGCGATAACCCCGTTTCCGTTCCCCAGCGTGGGTCGTATGCCGACCTTATCGTCCATAACGTCTCCCGTCCTTGGATAGTACGAGGAGTAGTAATAAACGGAAGGGACGTCATTCTTGGGAAGAAATTGGGGGCCGTGATCCGGCCTGCCGAAGGGGGTTCCCCCCCTAGAATAGAGTTCCTAATCGATGTAAGGCGGACACTTCCTCATGCATTGCGGCAGCTGCGGAAACACGTCAGACTGCAATCAAGCCGCGACGCTTTGGAAAGAATAGAGCACGGCGAGAGCTCCCCCGAGGAACAAACTTAAGACCAATGCGAGCTTTTTATAAACCCGGCTAATGACAGGAATTGCATGCTCTCCAAACAGTCACTCAAGGCCGAGTTCGAGAAGGACTACAAGACGTACTACGAGGTCGAACTCTTCCGGCGCGAGGGCTTCTCCCGCCACAAGTGCGCCACCTGCGGCAAGGCGTTCTGGTCTGCCTCCGCGGACGCGGACAACTGCGGCGACTCGGCGCACAACGACTACTCCTTCATCGGCAAGCGGAGGGGCGCGCGTAAACTGGACTACGCCCAGTTCTGGCGCAAGTTCGCGAAGTTCTGGAAGAAGAACGGCCACGACGTCATCCCCCGCTTTCCCGTCATCTCCCGCTGGCGCGACGACCTCTACTTCACCATCGCGAGCATCGTCGACTTCCAGCGGCTTGAAAGGGGCAAGGTCGTCTTCGAATACGCGCACAACCCCCTCGTCGTGCCCCAAATCTGCCTCCGCTTCGTCGACATCGCGAACGTCGGGGTGACGGGGCGCCATCTGAGCTGCTTCACTATGGCAGGACAGCACGCGTTCGTCGAGAAGGGCAGGAAGGGCGGCTACTGGAAGGACGAGTGCATACAGTACAACTACGACTTCCTTACCGAGGTATTGCGCATCCCCCAGAATGAGATATCCTACGGCGAGGACCTGTGGGCGATGCCTGACTTCAGCGCCTACGGCCCGAGCATGGAGAGCTTCTCCGGAGGCTTGGAGCTAGTCAATTCCGTTTTCATGAACTACCGCTGGAGCAACGGCAGGCAGGAGGAACTGGACACGAAGGTCATCGACGTCGGCTGGGGCTTCGAGCGCCTTCTCTGGTTCTACAACGGCACGCCGAGCGTATACGACTCCCTATTCCCCAAGGAAGTCGGTTTCATGAAGAAGAAGGCCGGGGTTGAAATACCGGAAAAGCTGTTCACCGAATATTCGAGGCTGGCATCCAAACTCAACATCGAGGAAGTCGCAAACATCGGCGAGGAGAAGAAGAGGATCGCCTCCGCGCTCGGGCTCTCGCTTGAAGAGCTGGAGAAGACGATCCTGCCGCTCCAAGGCATATACGCAATAGCGGACCACTCCCGCGCCCTGCTGTTCGCGCTCTCCGACGGGGCGCTGCCTTCCAACACGGCCGGCGGCTACAACCTGCGCGTGCTGGCGCGCCGGGCGTTCTCGTTCATCGAGGACTACGGCTTCGACTTCTCGCTGTGCGACATCATGGAGATGCAGGCGCGCGACTACAAGGCGGTGTTCCCCGAGCTGTCCGAAAACCTGGATGCTGCGAAGAAGATCCTCGACGCCGAAAGCCGCAAGTATGCCGAGACCGCGGAAAAGGCGCGCAAGACCGCCGGCGAAATCGTCAAGGCCGGAAGCGTCTCCTCCGAGAAGATGATGCTCCTCTACGAGTCGCACGGCCTGACGCCCGAGATCATCGAGCGCGTCGCCAAGCGGCAGGGCGCCAAGGTCGAGGTGCCGACGGACTTCTACCACAAGCTCACGGAAAAACACGTCATGGAAGACGGCAGGGGCAAGAAACACGCGCTCGCCGACGACGAGAAATTCCGGAAACTGCCGAAGACGCGGGCGCTGTACTACGAGGACGTGGACCTGATGGAATTCGGGGCCGAAGTCCAGGGCATCTTCGGCAATTCCGTCGTGCTTGATGCCACGGCGTTCTACCCCGAAGGCGGCGGGCAGAGGCACGACACGGGCGAGATTTCCGGCGCGCGCGTGAAGAAGGTCGAGAAGATCGACGACGTCATCCTCCACCACGTCGACGACGCCGGAAAACTGAGGGTCGGGGAGAAAATCTCCGGCCGCGTCAATGCCGTCCGTCGGAAGACCATCATGCGCCACCACACCGCGACCCACCTCGTCCTCCAGTCCGCGATGCGAGTGCTCGGGCCGCAGGTCTGGCAGGCGGGCAGCAACAAGGACGAGGACGAGGCGCACATCGACATCACGCACTACGAGCGTCCCAGCCGACAGCAGATCCAAGCCATCGAGAAGATGGTCAACGAGAAGATCCTGGAGAAGATCCCAGTGACTCCGCGCTGGCTCGACCGCGGACTCGCCGAGCGGAAGTACGGCTTCCGGCTCTACCAGGGCAGCGGCGCCATCAGCAAGACGCTGCGCATAGTCGACATCAGGAAATTCGACGTCGAGTGCTGCGGCGGCACGCACGTGCATACGACGCAGGACCTCGGCTCGTTCAAGATTAAGTCGGTCGAGCAGGTGCAGGACGGGGTCATCCGGCTGCGCTACGTCGCCGGAATGCGCGCGCTCGAATACAGCGAGAAGAACGAGTCGCTCGTACAGGACTCCGCCGCGGTATTCTCCGTCCAGCCGGAGGAGATTGTCAACGTCAGCAGGCGCTTCTTCGAGGAGTGGAAGCAGAGGGGCAATGAAATTGATCGGGCGCACAGGCAGCTTGCCGAGAACCTCGCATTCCGCCTCGTCGACGAGGCGAAGAAGGCCGGCCATAACCATCTCGACCGAAAAATCGACCTGCCTGCCCCCCTGCTCGAGAAGGTCGCAGTTGAAATCTCGGCGCACGAGGGCATATCCGCCTGCCTGCACAACGGCCAAGGTCACATCGCCTGCGCTGCCAACGAGAAGAGCGGCCAGGATGCATCCGAGCTGTTGAAGAAGAAGCGCGCAAAGGGCGGTGGAAACAAGGGTTTCGCGCGCGGGAAAATCCAGCAGTAGCCCAACCCCCCTCCTCCCATGATTGCCATGGCACATCTTCCGACATCATTGCTCTACCTGGAAGACATGCATTCCGTAGAAGGCACCGCGCAGGTGCAGGCCGTCGAGTCCGCGGACGGGGGAAAGACCGCGATCGTCCTCGACCGCACCATATTCTACCCGCAGGGCGGCGGCCAGCCCTTCGACACCGGTGAAATCGCACTTTCGGATGGCACTGCTGCGTTTGAAGTCCTCGAGGTCAGGATGAGGGAGGGCGGAATCGTGCACCACATCGGGGCATTCAAGCGCGGGGTTTTTCCCGCCGGCGCGGAAGTGGTCGTTCATGTCGACGCAGCGAGGCGGATGCTGAACAGCAGGCTGCATACTGCCGGACACTTGATGGATGCGGCGCTGAGGAACATCGGCCGCTTCATGCTGCCGGGCAAGGGCTACCACTACCCCGTTGGCGCGTACGTGGAATACGAAGGAATCATTCCGGAAGGCGAACGCGAAAAAATCCGGGCGGATTTGGAGAATGAGACCGACCGTCTGATTGCCGCGGGATATGCCGTCCGCATCGTAAATGCGACGAAGGAGGAAGTCGGCGGGTTGTGCGGGTTCTGCCCGGAGTACGTCAATGCCATGCCCGCAGGCGCGCCCGTGCGCGTAGTGTTCGTCGGGGAGGGTTACGGCTGCCCGTGCGGCGGCACGCACGTCAAGGATGTCAAGGAAATTGATCGTCTAACGATTGCCAAGATTGCGGTCAAGGGCGGAAAAACGCGCGTCAGCTATTCGGTTGAATGAGAAAGACGGCGCCTGCCGCTGGTGCGTCTGAAAACCGGGGAAAGGTATATATACTAGTTTTGAGTTTTCGGGTGTTAACCCAATTTTCACAGAGGAATGAGAGTGTAAACGGTTTTTGCGGCATGGTTCTTGCTCCGCATGTCCCGTAGGCCTTCGGACAGCTTGCCTGTTTTTGATGGCTCTCGGGCTTGCGGGTTGGAACCGTTCTCCGGAGAAAGGGTCGTTCGTGCCAGCCGAACTGCTGCAGTTCACGCCTTTCGCCGCAAAAACGCCCGCACGATTCTCATCCCTTTGTTTTTCTTGTACCCCTTAGCCATTGCTTGGACTTCCGGCCGGAAATAACGTTTAAAAATCTTGGGCGCGTCGTATTAGCGTCAGGCTGATTCTGCACGCCCGCTTGTCTGCGAATGAGCTTATACCTGCAGTGGCCTGGATTGCATGCGCTTGTAATGGTGTGTTTCGATGGCAAGGAAGGAAAACGTAGTCATGGAGGTTGCAAAACTGTTCGGCAACCGCGAGAACATCCGCAACATCGGAATCGTCGCACATGTCGACCACGGGAAAACTACGCTTAGCGACAGTCTAGTGGCCTTGGCCGGCGTCATCTCGCAGGAGCTTGCCGGCGAGCAGCGCGTTCTCGACTACGACGAGCAGGAGCAGGCGCGCGGCATCACCATAAAGGCGGCAAACATCAGCATTCCCTACAACTACGAGGGCCACCCCTATCTCATCAATCTGATCGACACGCCGGGCCACGTCGACTTCGGAGGGCACGTTACGCGGGCCATGCGCGCCGTGGACGGCGTCGTGCTCGTCATCGATTGCGTTGAGGGCGTCATGCCCCAGACCGAGACCGTGCTCCGCCAGGCGCTGAAGGAGAAGGTCAAGCCCGTGCTGTTCATCAACAAGATAGACCGCCTGATCAACGAGCTCAAGCTCGACAGCAACGGCATGCAGCAGCGCTTCCTCAAGATAATCGCGGGCGTCAACAAGCTCATCAAGGATTTCGGCACGGAGGACGTGAGGGAGAAGTGGCAGATTGACGTAATGAAGGGGAATGTCGCGTTCGGTTCGGCGTACAGCAAGTGGGCTATTTCCGGCAAGCAGATGAAGAAGGCCGGCATCACGTTCAAGGACATCTACAACGGCTGCGCCGAAGGCAAGCTCAAGGAGCTCCAGCAGAAGATGCCCCTCGGCGAGGTCATCATGGACATGCTCATCACGCACCTGCCCAACCCGCTCACCGCGCAGAAGTACCGGATTCCGGTCATCTGGCACGGCGACCCCAATTCTGCGGAGGGCAAGGCCATGCTCGAGTGCGACCCCAAGGGCAAGGCATGCTTCATGGTAACCGCGGTGCAGGTGGACCCGCATGCAGGCGAGGTCGCGGTCGGCCGCCTCTACTCCGGCACCCTGTACAAGGGCACGGAGCTCTACCTCGCTTCCCAGTTCAAGACCGAGAAGCTGCAGCAGGTCTGCGTTTACATGGGCCCCGACCGCATCATGGTCGATGAGGTGCCCTCGGGCAATATTGTGGCGCTCGTAGGCATGAAGGAGGTCTACAGCGGAGAGACCGTCTCCTCCGAGGAGATAGCGCCTTTCGAAGCCATCAAGCACCACAGCGTGCCCGTGGTCACGAAGAGCATAGAGGCGAAGAACCCCAAGGACCTCGTCAAGCTCGTCGAAGTGCTCAAGAAGCTCGCAAAGGAGGACCCGACGATCAAGCTGAGCATCAACCAGGACACGGGCGAGCACCTGCTCAGCGGAATGGGCGAGCTCCACCTCGAAATCATCGAATACAAGATACGGAACGAGCGCGGCGTGGACATCGTCACCTCGCAGCCCATAGTCGTCTACCACGAGTCGGTCTTCGGCGAATCGCCGGAGCTCGAAGGCAAGTCCCCGAACAAGCACAACAAGTTCAAGCTCTTCGTAGAGCCCCTCGAGGAAGGCGTGCTCAAGGCGATGCGTGATGGAACCATCGACGAGCACAAGAAGGGCAAGGAGCTCCAGAACCTGCTCATCGATGCCGGACTGCCGCGAGACGAGGCGCGCAGCGTCATGGACGTCTACACCGAGAACATCTTCCTGGACATGACCAAGGGCGTGCAGTACCTGCAGGACATCAAGGAGTCGCTCGTCAAGGCCTTCGAGGAGGCCATCGACGAGGGCCCGCTGGCCAAGGAGAAGGCAATCGGCGTCAAGGTCGTCCTCACGGACGCGACCATCCACGTCGACCCCGCGCACCGAGGGCCGGCGCAGGTCTTCCCCGCGCTCAAGCACCCGATGTATGCGGGAATGCTGATGGCCGGCTGTGCGTTGCTGGAGCCCAAGCAGTTCCTTTTCGTGAACGCCCCCGCGGACTACCTGAGCAACATCACTATCAAGATACAGGGAAGGCGCGGGCAGATTGTGAGCATCGAACAGGAGGGCGAGGCGGTCGCCGTCAAGGCCAAGATCCCGGTTGCCGAGATGTTCGGCTTCGCCAACGAAATCCGGAGCTCGACGCAGGGCAGGGCCGTGTGGTATTACGAGTACGCCGGCTACGAACGGCTGTCCGCGGACATGCAGGCCAAGACCATCCTGCAGATACGCAAGCGCAAGGGCGAGCCCGAGACGCCGCCGACGGCGAAGGACTTCCTCGAGAAGTAGCGGCCCGGACGCCGAATTATTTCCGGCGCATCAGCCCGAGGACGAGCGCCCCCGCAAGCACCGCCAGCGACAGCAAAGTGACCGCGAGCGCAGCCGCAGGGGCCATGCCCAAGCCGTATTCCAGGAACAGTTCGCCGTTGGAAACCGGAATCGCCATCATCGCCGGAACCCCCTCCAATATGGGGACAACTGTTCCGTCCAAGCGGGCGTTCCATCCGCTGAAATAAGATTCCGAAATCACCAGATACCTCTTTTCACCAGCGGGAATTCCGTCCACCCTAAGCCTGAAATATCCCGGTCTCTCATCAAAAACATGCACAACAGCACCCGGTTCTGTTCCATAATCCGGTAAAGGCGCCTCGGAGAATACCGGCGTTTTTTCTGCGGCCCCGGCCGCCAGAATGCGATTTAGCAGCAAATCCTTGAAGCGCCCTTCCTTCAGCCTCGGGCTGACGGCCGCAACCGAAGACACCAGCCGCACGTGATGCTGGAAGAACTTGTTCTCATACAGGCAATAGCCCCTGCCGCATTCCTTCTCCGTGAGTGCGGGCAACACGAACCTGAAGTCGACTGCGACGTATTTGACCGATGCCATGCCCAGCAGCCTCAACGACGCGTTCGCCTCCTGTCCCGTTCCGCGCCCGACCTTTTCCGACAGCGAAGCCATGACGCCGAAAGACAGCTTCTGCCCGCCCTCGAAGAGCCCTCCCCCGACTACAGCGTGCGAATGGAAAACCGGCGAGACGCCGAAGGGAAGGAAATTCTGGTCCGAAACGCGGAAAAATCCGGGTTCCTCCGATAAACCCGCATAGGCGTGCAGCAGGCCGGGCGGGATTCCTTCCGCGTCGCCGACTGGCAGGAAGGCAGAGAAGTCGACGGCTGCGGCTGCGGCCAGACCGAAAAAAATGATGCCGCTTAAGCGAAGGCCCTTGAACGCCTTGAATCCCCTGGCAACGGCGTCGGCGCGTCCCGCCGCATGTTTGAATCCGGTTGCCGCGACGAGGCAGAACGGGACCGAGAACAGGCAGAACAGCCTGAATGCGAACTGCACCGAAGCCAGCACGATCTGGGGGGCGTACAAGTGAAGCGAGAACCCTGCTGCAAGCAGCGCAACGGCAAGCATCCCGTACTTGCGCACCCCGAAAGCGTCGTTCCTTAACGCAAACAACCCTAGAACGAACCCCGCGGAGGCAAGCCAGCCGAGATACATCGGGTTCTGGTACTCCCTTTGCGCCAGCGGTGCGATATCCATAGGCACAAACGGCGGCGCGGTGGCAGCGTCAAAGCGGATTTCGGGGAGTAGTCCAACTGCGGACACGGCATTGAAACTCACGGCCAGCACGCCGAGCGCGAAGAACGGTGCCAGCGCCAACACCTGTTTTGGGATCCTTGACCAGTCCAACGCCGCAAGAAGGATTATGCAAAATGCGAGCACCGCCCCCATTACGGTGTGCGACAGCAAGCCCAGCCCTATTGCAAGGCCGAATGTCGCGCGCCATTTCAATCCACCGAATGCCACGGCCTTCTCGTATGCGAGGAAGGCCGCAGGGGCAATTGCGACGAGTGCGGCCTCGGCGAGCCCGCCCCGGGGGTACACTTCGAACAGCAGGTAGGGAAAGACGGCGAAAAGCATGCACGAGCCTGCCACCAGTTTCAAGTCGCCCTTAAACAGCCGGAGCGCAAGGAAGTAGAACGCGGCAACCGAAAGGATGTGCGCCAACGCCAGCGCTATCCTGATTGCCGCCGCCGGGTCGAAGAATAAGCCAATCCACGAAAGGGCAAATGCGCTCAACGGCGGATAGAGTTCCAGGAACGGCATGCCGCCGTACCAATCGGAGGTCCACAACGGCAGCGAGAAGCGTCCGGCGAGCTCCTGCTTGACGAACCAGAGACGGTAGGCGTGCGCCGGCGTGTCATAAACAAGGTCGCTCGCGGGCAGCCCGGGGGCGGATGCGTATGGCAGCACCGTCAAGGAGGCAACAAGCAGGACGAACGCGAACGCGTACATGCCGTAAAGCCGTCTTCTGTCGTTCCTCATGCCAAGAGGACGCCGGGGGTGTTTTAAAAACCATTTCGTGGTAATAGGGGCGAGTGCCTTTAACCAGGCCGAATGCTGTGTTGCATAACCCAATTTATTTCAAGGCAACCGTGATGATTGATATTATTCCTGCTTTTATTAACGCTTGAACGACCTGCCGGCCGTTCTTTTTCTCAATTACCAACGCCGTTTTTGTTTTTCGTTCAAATCGAATTTTAGATAACAAACCTGGCCGCTCATACTCGTACCTTCCGTTATTGCTCTTATCCGTGAAGCCGAACAGTTCACGAAGAATTCGCGATTGCTCGGCATGCGACTTGTCGTTCAAGTCGTAAAGAACCATTATTTTCATGAACTAATTATATCCCACTCATATTTATAAATGTTACTAAGAATAAATCCTAGTAACTGGTGGTGTTATGAGGCGGCCTAAGCAGAAAATCCAGAAAAGGTGGGGCAAGAAATTCAAGGACAACCGCGTTTGGCCCGTTTACAACCGTCAACTGGTCAAGCGTGGCGAGTACTGGCTAGACCTGAAATGGGTCTAGCAATGGGATGCCGAACTAGCCGGCATGAACGCCGGCAAAACCGGCCGGCCGTTCGAGTACCCGAACTCGCTCATCCAACTGCAAGCAGTATGGCACGCGCACCAACTCCCCTACCGAATG